>NZ_OZ061549.1:1655398-1986478 GCF_964065165.1 Levilactobacillus yonginensis
CACTGGCCGACCAAACGGCGCAAACCCGTCGTAATGATCGTACCCCGTTGCGCTATACAAACGGATAAGCTCATCACGAGCATGCTGTGACTCAAAGTTTAGGTCGTGATCAACGACACCATAGTCCACAGTTTTCATCAGTTTCTGCTGAAATTCCGTCAAATCTGTTTGTAAATCGATAAAATCAGCATCATCGACCGCCAACTCAGGATTATCCGCTTCCGTAGCAACCACTGCCGGCCGACTTTCTGCGTGATATGTAACTGGACCCATCGTTGTCGCATCTAACAAGTCCGCCTCATCCGATACTTCCCGATCCTGCGGCAGGTGTCGGGGAATCGCTTCCCGGACAATCAATGACTGATAATGCGTTAGTAGGTCATCTATTTGGCCAGTTAAGACTTTAATATCAACCGACTGATTTTGGATATGATCAAATTCTTGACCCAACAACCGAATGGCTTTCAAAATAGTTTGAAATAACAAGTAAACCGTATCTAAACTATTATTAATAGCAGTCGTACTAGGATCAAAACTACTAGCTAGCCGGGTTAATTGTCGTTGTGCATACCCCTGAACACGCTGCATTCGGACCACCATTTTTTCGTGATCACCGGCGGCATGAGACGCATCTAAATCATCGTTTCCTTGCTGACTGCGAGCCACCCGTTTACTAAAACTGGCAGAGTCTGCCAATGCCTGAATCTGGGGACCCTGATTCAATAATTGTCGAAATGCTGGAATGGCCTTCTCTTTCAGCATGGCTTGCAAATGACTGGCGGCTGTTCCGCCATGATTAAAGGCTAAGTCATTCGCTAGCTCGGTCAAATCTTCATCTAGCTTGTGCATACCTTTCATCACATCATCGTAGGCCGACAGCATATTTTGAAAATCATTATACAATTGCGTGCTGTCTGCTGAAATCATCGTTCCTGACAGCTTCCCAACCAACGCGCAATATTCACGAATCCGCGTAATGTTTGCTGTCACCGTGTTATCAGCATCAATGACCTTTTGCATCATGGTTAGGTATTCGATCCCACTACTCGTGATTCGATAAATATAAGCCTGAATAATGTGAAAACCACCGTTGACCATGGGACGGCGCACCTTATGGGGTGAAACATCAACCAAGTTAGCTTGGTCCCCCAACACAGACAACACTGCCTTCAATGTGTTATCGGTCATAGCCTTCTCATCCACGTCTAAATAATCATTGTTATATTTCTGCAATAAGGTGTCCAAGGTCGCCGCGTTACCCGTTGAACCACCATCATGATACAAAATCGTTAACACATTCCAACCGGCCAATGGGTGGTCGCGACTGTGCCCTAAATTACTGGCTAAGAGCAGGTCCCTTAGTTTTGCCGAAATTGTTACAGCCATCAGTGGCACCTCCCTCTTTAACCTCTTTTTAATCAGTATACGAGAAGAACTAATACAGGTCTATGCACGCTCCATCTTTTACTCAAAATGCGTAATCATTCTTCAAAAAAATGCGTTGCCTGGTTAGACAACGCATGCTTGTTCCACATGAAACAACTTTAATTCAACTGTTCTCGGCGACGCATTCCCCAAACATTGGGTAGAATGACCGCTGAGATAATAATCACGACGCCGACCATCTGTAAGCCGCTGACCGTTTCTCCTAATAGGATAAAGGCAACTGCAATGGATGATGGCAGTTCCAATGATGACAGGATTGGGCCAATTCCCAATTCCAAATATTGCATAAAGATCGAATAGGCAACCAACGGAAAAACCATCGAGAAGAGGGCAATCAAAATTCCCCATTTAATCGTATCTCCAGTAACCGGTGCCGTTGCAATCTGCGGTCCCCAAACAACTGAAATTAAAAGGAAAGCACCCACACACAATAGCCAAGTCTTGCTTAAGGGATCCAAGTTATTTCCCAGACTGGCCGTAAACTGCATTGTACAAGCATAAGCACACGCCGCTAGGAAGCTAAAGAACAGGCCTAACGGTGATAAGGCACCCTCAATTGGGAAGAGACCAGCCGCCAAAACCGTGCCTACTAAAACGAGGACGATACTTAAAACCTGTAATCGCGATGGCCACCGATGGTGAATCAGTGATCCCAACAAGACAGACAACCAAACCGCCTGCATCAACATGACCGCCGCTGCAGCTACTGACACCAATTTTAAGGCCTGTATATAGAACGTATTGGTAAAGCCAGAGGCCGTTCCTGCCGCAATCACCAACAAGATTTGTCTCCAATTGGTGTGTTGATATCGCAGCCAGCGCCGCCGCGCAACGTGAATGATTCCTAAAATAATAACCGCACTGAGAAAGGACCAGAACAGCAGCGGTCCATTGACGACGCCCTCACGTCGCGCAATTTTGAACAATGACGCCGGAATTCCAAAACTAACGGCGCCCAGTGCCACGAAAATTGGTGCTATTTTTTTCAAACAAATCACTCCAAAGATATGTATGCCTATTAAACCTATCGTTTCCATTATACATCTTATGAATGCTCGAAAACGGCCAAGCAAAAAGGCACCAGATTCTCATCCAATGCCTTCTCAGTTAAAATCTGTAGTTTACATGACCCATCATTTTCTTATTGCGGTCCGACTTGTGGCGCGTAAAGTATCGGACTGAGTAAGGTGCAGCGGGCTTGTAATCGTCCGCAAAATTCATCAACACGGCCTGGCGTTTGCCATGAATTGTCCGTTTGACGCGTTTATTCGACAATACTGCATCGGTACCGCTAACTCCCCAAGTGCAACCGTTTTTCCCATTTGAGACGTAAAGTCGCTTACCTTTGAGAGTATTTTTAGTACCATTGTAATTCGAATACACCGAGTGTTTTTTCACGATAAACGTCGTGTGATTGCCGTACCAGTGTCCCCGGTAAGCCCGTGGAATCGCCCGACTAGCACTAGCCGATACTGGTGACTGCAGCATTCCCAGTCCAATTCCAACACCCACTAATAATGCCACTACCATGACCGCTTTTTTCAACTTCATTATGTATCGTCTCCTAAATTATTTAAAAATCATCGCGAAGCCGCTCATTCCCAAAGAAACGGTTAGCATACTTCTTCGCGGCACGTTTGCTGTGATAGGCGTACCCATCGGTCCAAGCCTTGGCACCACTTGCCAATTGCAACGTGTGATACGTCTTACCATTGAGTCGATGGGCAACACCACGATAGTAGTCCCCGGCGCCAGCTCCCTGGGTCCAACCGTACGTCCACGTCCACTTTTCGCCATCAATTTTAAACGTTGTTCCATAGATCCAATTACGATGCCGCCGGCTGCGAAAATTAGTGCTCGCTGTGACCTTCTTAGGGTGCAAATGCCATGTACCCGCTGCGCCACTGATTTTCTTGGCCGTAATCTTGACGCGATAATACCTGCCCCCTGAATAGGTATACCACGTTCCCCGCATACGTTTGGGAAAAGTCCTGATTGTGTAGCGGGTCTTCGCTGCTGCTACCTGCTGCGTCCCTAGTGTAACTGCCGCCGTTGACACCGTCACCGTGGCTAATAGCAAGGTGACCATCCGTTTCATGTTCATCTGTCGCTCCTCCGATTTCAACTGATAAAAAGGTGATATCCCCTAACCATTCTCATTCTAAACTACCCCTGCTGACCTTTCAACGGGTTATCAATCAGATTAATTCTGAGGGTCGTAAGAGAACCCTGTCGCCTTAAGACTGTAGCACTTTATTATTAACCAAAATTTGTTATTAATAACAAATTAAATACTAGAATACAAAAAATTGGGCTAAAACTTGACACCGTCGAAAAGTCTTAAAATAAATGGCCTGGATTAAAGATGGCTAAACTCAACACGTATAGTGCCCAGCCACCGGCTAACCACCGCCAATTTAAGCTGATGTTCACCGCCAAGCCTTGCCACCAACGACGAAAGTAGGCCCTGTTGACACTAAACGGGATTGCCAGCTGCGTTTTACGAGCCAACAACGCTAGATAGAATGCGGCGACGCCTAGCCCCAAGATAAAGGCTAATCGTAGGACAGCCACCGCTAAATTCCCTTGTAAAAGTGCCAAAACTAGTTGTAATCCAGCACCAGTCAGCGATGCTAAATTCCACATGACCGGTATTACCAACGACCACTGCCATGGAATCAGTGAAAAGGCCCCATACCAAAATAGTAATTTACAGCCGCTCCACGTCGCATGAAGGACCGACGGCCAGGTCAGGCCAAACGCCGTAATCACGTTCACGCTGAAAAAATGCGTTGCCAGTAGCCACAGGCAGATCACCAAAATGGCAACACACCACGCCGCTAACAGCTGAACCACCAGCAGCGGCACCTGAAACAATTTAGTTAACTTCGTCTGTAACGTCTTCAAGCTTAACCGCCCCTTCGTTTCGCCTCAGTCCGTTTCTCAGCCAACAACGCCGTTAACGTTGCCTTCTCATTCGTCGTTGTGTGTCGCAACGACTTAATCTTCTGAACGGTCCGTTGCACAACTGGCAGAGAAAATTCCGTCCGCAGCAGCTGGTAGATTGTGGCCTGTTGATTAGGAAAGGCCGCCGCCAGTAACCAGGCCTGGCCCATCTGCACGTAATAGTTGGCGCTGTCTACGCTCACCGCTAATTGTAGGGCAACCTCAGTGAATTCGGGTGTTAGATAGAATTTCAGGAGAAACACCAATCCGGTCCGCTGAAACCATGGATTGCTGGACTGCAGGTAACGTTGAATCACGGTCAAAAACTCCGCCCGAAACGCTTTGACCTGTTTAAAATGAATCACCATATCACACACCGACCAGTTGTCCGCCTTGGAAATGTAAGCGTCGCATAGCTTCGTAAAGTAAGCAACATCCAGCGGCAGTCGGCTCAGCACATACCCTTGAACGATAACCGCTTCATAATATTCTGTCCCAGCTACTGCTAAAAAATCATGCGGCATCCCCTGACTAATCGCCACCCCGAGTGTCTGTAGCGTCTTCATTGGGATTCCCAATAATGGTCGCTCAGTCGCCACAATCTTAGCGCTCCGATCCCGGAAGTGGTCATCCCCCAAATCCCGTAAGTCTTGCAAGAATTCCTGATAAGTTGCCGCCGTCCACACCGTCGTGGTTAACTCCATTTGACGCCATCTCCCCGCACTATTTTCTCCAATTATCGCACACGGCCGGTGCTTTGGGGAGATATCATGCCAGGATGTTTCACATGAAACAATCCTTAAATATCCTTGACTTCATTCTTGCCACGTGCGATACTAGCTCCTGGTGCCAAACCAAGGTGGGGGTACGCGATCGGTGCGCAAGCATTCCGAAGGTCGCCGCACCTCACCACTGACAGCTCTACGCTCTGCGTAGGGCTGTTTTTTTGTCTATTTTTAGACCAGAAAACGCCGACACCCCCAAGGTATCGACGTTGTTACGCTACTTTTTAATTAAGAATTGCTTGTTGGCTGTAATGACGTGACCATTTGTCAGCACTAACCGGGTCCGTTGACCATGAACCTTAATTGACTTAATTTTTAACACGTGCCCCTGCTTAACGTGTTTAACCCGTTGACTCTGCTTAAACGCCAGGTGTTGATACTCGTAAAGACCACCTCGGCTGATGACCCGAACTTTCCCGGGATTCTTCTGGTAGTAAAGTGCCGCCACTAGCTTCGAATTGGCAGTCACGTAACCACCCTTGACCCGGTAGCGCAACGTCCCATGCTTGGAGTAAGCAACGCCTAACACCTTAAACGTCACACTCTTAGTCCGTGGCTTAGCGCGATAGTGCCGAACGCGTTTCGTCAGATTGGCATCCCGATACAAGTT
The DNA here is from genome assembly GCF_964065165.1 of Levilactobacillus yonginensis. NCBI lineage: Bacteria > Bacillati > Bacillota > Bacilli > Lactobacillales > Lactobacillaceae > Levilactobacillus > Levilactobacillus yonginensis. The sequence goes on from NZ_OZ061549.1 coordinate 1,661,186, forward strand.
AACCGCTGTTTTAGCATAAATTTGCGTCGGAAAATGCACGGTAACTGGCTTAGCGGGACTCGTTGTCGTAACGGTTGGCTTCTTCGTTGGCGTCGTAGATTGCGCTGGCGTACCCGTAGCCGGTTGCTTTTGATCATCCAGGAACTTCAATTGGCCCTGCTTCTCGAAGAGATCACCCATTGCCAAGAGTAATCGGTCTTGACTCGTAGCGGCCTCAAATTGAATTCCTAATGGCATCTGGTTCCCACTAACGTAGGTTGGCAAGCTGATGGCCGGTTCCCCAGTCATGTTAGCCAATTGGGTAAATGGCGACTTGCTCAAACCATGCAACCAGGCATCGTAAATTAATTGCATCTGATCCTGACTGTCTAACGAAGAAATGTCACGCATCTTCTCAACGTATTCCGGTAAGTAGGCCGGATCGGTGTTACTAGGCGCGGTAGTCGCCGTGGTTGGCGTTAGGTACAACGCATATTTTTGATGGAAGTCGGCCATCTGCTGCTTGGCCGTGGCAACCTCCGTCTTATAACTTGCCTGATCATCCGAAGTCAGCTTCTTACTAGCCTCGAACAACGCGTAAGTCATAATACTACCGTCATCTGGCTCTAGGTCCCGTTTGAAGGCGGATCGGGCAAACGAATTCGCCGCAAATCCACTGGACGTGGCTCCCTTGTAGTAAGCCTGCATCAACGCTTTACCGTCCACTGGGCTGTCCGCCTGCTCCACGTTGAATCCCTGGGCCTTCAAGAACGAAACACTACGCATCACTGCATTCACCGCATCCTGACTCACCGGCGTACCCACGGGTGATTTTGTCGAGTACGCAATCTTTACTGATTTCAAATCCTGCGGTACAGCATCCGCGGTCACCTTGCCACTGAGCATGTTGTCAAAGAGCGTCTGGGTATCCTGCATGCTCTTGGTTTCCGCAAAACTGGCCATACTGCTGCTTGCACTATCACCTTGAATCATCCCCGCAGTCGGCTTCAACCCAATGACCCCCGACCAGGAAGCGGGAATCCGCAGTGACCCACCAGCATCGTTTCCGGTTGCCAGTGGCACCATATCATCGGCAACACTAGCCGCTGCCCCACCGGAGGAGCCACCAGGATTATCACTCGTGTTCCACGGATTCTTAGCAGCACCGTAGAGTTTCGAGTCCGTAATATTGGTCAATCCCAATTCAGGATAGTTCGTCTGACCGATCACTATGAAGCCTAAACTCTGTAGCTTTGTGACAAATGGCCGCGTGTAGCTTGCCACCCGGTTGCTGGAATAAGGCAACCCTTGCGTGGCGGGCTCCCCTTTCAATTCCTGCGCCAGTCCCTTGATCAAGACTGGTACGCCATAGAATGGCTGGCCGGTATCCTTCAGTGCTGCGGCTTCACTATAGGCTGCGTCCTCCCGCATGGTCAGGACCGCGTTGAGTTGTGGATTGTCCTGCTTAACTTTGGCCAAAGCTAACTGAATCAGCTGTTGGCTGGTCACTTTGCCAGACCGCACCATCTCAGCCAGCTGAGTGGCCGTCGCGTGCTGGTACTGAGCCTGGGTCAGCGTCTGACTCCCAGTCGGCGTGGCCGTTGAAACGGTCGGCGTCGCAGTATCGCTGGCAAAGGCTGGTAAAGTAACACCGGTTCCTCCGAGAACCAGAGCCACAATTGCCGTTACTAGAATGAGTCGCTGTTTAACGTGTTGAAAGGTTAGTTGCTTCATGAAAACTCCTCCTACAATGTGCAAACTTCCCCTCCAATACTACAAGACTTGGACTTGTTTGAAAACGCTTAATTTGGCGTTTTTATAAGTACAAATTTATAGACTTAATTATACGATTATTATCTGCAAATGCTAATAGCCCAGCCCATCAGAAAAGAACCCGCATTACCCGCTAAATTCATGTCACCAATCCTATTTTTCGACCATCCATTACTCACTAATCAACAACATTAGTAATTACTAAATAGACACACCCATTTCGTCACAGAATTAGCTATTTTTAAAAAAATATTTTTTTTAAAAGGGGCCCGTCTTCGTGAAGACGGGCCCCTTAGCTTGCTATTCACATTACTGAGCTGATTTCGGCCAAGCCCAAGGATCTTCCCGCCACTGTTGTAGTGACGTAAACTCGGCCGGTGTCATGTTACCCTGTTGCCGCGCGACCGCAATCAAGGCGCTATACGTGGTCAACGGCGTCAGCGTCAGGCCAGCCTGTTGAAAGTTGACCACACTATCTGGCAATTCATACGAGAAAATGGCGATAACCCCCAACACCTTGGCGCCCGCTGCTTGCACGGCCTTGGCGGCAGCTAAGACACTGCCTCCGGTTGAAATTAGATCATCGATCAGGACGACCCGTTCTTCCGCGGAAATCTGCCCTTCAATCTGCTTGCCCTTACCGTGGTCCTTAGGCTTAGCGCGCACGTAGTTCATCGGTAAGTTTAACCGGTCCGCAACTAACGCCGCATGGGGGATTCCGGCCGTCGCCACCCCGCCGATCACCGTCGCTTCCGGATACTGTTCCCTAATCAACGCCGCTAACCCATCCGCAATGGCTGATCGCACTTGCGGGTACGCAATCGTCTTACGATTATCCGTGTAAATGGGAGCCTGCATCCCGCTAGCCCACAGGAATGGGTGGTTTGGGGCCAAGGTGACCGCCTGAATGTCTAAGAGGTCCGTTGCAATTTGCTGGTCAATTGTCATTATTTCCGCTCCCATTCTTGTAAAATCTGCTGGTACGCAGCGACTGGATCACTGGCCTGAGTGATGGACCGGCCAACGACGATCCCATCACTGCCCAGCGCAGCTGCTTGAGCCGGGGTCACCACCCGTTGCTGGTCGTTGGGGTCATCCGTTGCGAGTCGAATCCCGGGATTGATACAAAGAAAGTTGGGACTCGTGGCTGCGTGAATTTGCGCGTCTTCCAAGGCAGAAGAAATGATCCCATCCGCCCCGTTGGCGTGCGCCAATTGGGCCAAATGAGTGACCGCAGTGGTCAGATCCGCTGTGACTAACTGCTCCGTTTGCATCTGCGCTTCAGAAGTGGAGGTCAGCTGCGTGATGGCCAATAAACTGGCTGGCTGGACGCCCGCCAGTTCACTCCCACGAAGGAGTCCCCGTTTAGCCGCCGCAATCATGGTCGCGCCACCAGCCGCATGAACCGTGACCATAGCCACTCCCTGCCGTCCCAGCTGGACCATCGCCTGCTCGACCGTGTGAGGAATGTCGTAGAGCTTGAGGTCTAGGAACACGCGTAGTTTACGGGCTTGCAGCTCCCGTAAAATCTGGGGGCCAGCGTCATAGAAAATTTCCATGCCCACCTTGACCATTAGCTGATCCTGATGTGGAAATTGATCGAGAAACTGGAAAACCTGAGGCTGATTTTGAAAATCTAACGCAATAATTACGGGTCGCATCGAATCCACCTTTCTCTCAAAAAAACCGGGTAGCCTGCAACGGGCTACCCGGTTTTAGCCATCCCCAGTATCTCCACTGAGGGCGGTTATCCGTTCACCTTTTTAGTCTCACAGGGCTAAGTTAAAGTTGATTTTGATTGAGTTTACCTTAGACTGGCAAAAACGTCAAGCCGTATAATTAAATTAATAAGCGCCTGAACGGTTGCTTTTTAGCGAGTATCATGGCACAATACTAACAACACCCCGGGAAACCGGCAAAAATAACGAATGTCAGAGAACATTCATTTTGGAGGAAATTGAATATGGAGAACACTATGCACGACCGCGCGCTTAGCACCCACCAGAAGTGGACCATCGCTTCAACTTCAGCAGGATTTGCCTTGGAGAACATGGACGTTATGTTTCTATCCTTCGCACTTTCATCGATCATCGCCGATTTACATATCAGCGGTGCCCAAGCTGGCTTGATTTCATCGATCACGAACCTGGGTATGCTAGTGGGTGGCATTTTATTTGGAATTTTGGCCGACCGCTTTGGCCGCGTCAAAATCTTCTCGCACACCATCTTCATTTTCGCCTTCGCTACGGCGGCCATGGCCTTCGCTAGCAATATTCACCTGATTTACCTGTTCCGCTTTATCGCCGGCATCGGCGCCGGTGGTGAGTATGGCGTTGGAATCGCTCTGATTGCCGAAAACTTTGCGCACAACAAGATTGGTAAGATGACCTCCCTCGCCGCCATTGGTGGCCAGGTGGGCGCAATTCTGGCCGCCGTTGCCGCAGCCTTCATCATCCCCACGCTGGGTTGGCAAGCCCTCTTCGTCTTCGGGCTGATTCCAGTCGCCCTGACCTACTTCATTCGGCGACACCTGCACGAAAGCGATGAATTCTTAGCCGCTAAGCGTGCACCCAAGGCCGACCGCCAACCCGTTCAGATTCGTTCACTGTTCAAGACACCACAGCTGGCGTACCAAACCTTGGCGCTGATGGTCATGGTGATCGTTCAAATTGCCGGTTACTTTGGCCTGATGAACTGGTTACCCGCCATCATGCAACAAAAGCTCGGCTTGACGGTGGCCGGCTCGTCCGTCTGGATGATTGCCACGATTGTCGGCATGAGCATTGGGATGCTAACGTTTGGGAGTATCCTCGACTACTTCGGTCCCCGGCGGGCATTCGGTATCTTTCTAATTGCCAGTGCCATCGCCGTCTTCAGCATTACGCTGGCCTTTAACCAGTTCACACTGGTCCTTGCTGGCGCCGTTATCGGATTCTTCTCTAACGGTATGTTCGGGGGTTACGGCGCCGTCATCAGTCGCCTCTACCCAACGGAAATTCGTTCCACGGCCAACAACGTTATCGTCAACGTTGGTCGAGCTATCGGGGGCTTCTCCTCCGTCGCTATCGGCTTTCTGATGGACCACTACAGTCTGGTCGTGGTCATGGGCTTCCTGTCCGTGCTCTACCTAATCAGCTTCACGGTCATGCTGACGATTCCTAGTTTCCGTAAGCTTGGCCAAGTCAACGAGGCTTAAACTTCAAAATTACACGTACGCCCCAACCTGGTTAGGAACTTTCCACCGGGCTGGGGCGTTTTTGCATCAATTATTGGTATACTAATGGGACAAGCACCTCGAGAAAGAAGGTCCCGGCACCATGAAAATAATCATTGCTCCCGCCAAGAAGATGGTGGTCGACACGGACACGTTTGGTTGTGACGGCTCCCCCCAATACCTGGCCCAAACCCAACAGATTCTGGTAGCGCTCCGGCAGTTATCCTACGCGGAAGCCAAGGCACTCTGGCACTGCAGCGACAAGCTCGCACAACCCAACTATGATTGGCTACAAAAACTCGACTTGAACCGCCAGCTCACCCCAGCCATCCTGGCGTTCTCCGGCATTCAGTACCAGTACATGGCCCCGGACTTATTTACGGCACCAGCCTTGGATTATATCCGCCACAATCTGCGAATCCTATCTGGCTTTTACGGGATTCTCCGACCGTTTGACGGCATCGTACCCTACCGTCTGGAAATGCAATCAAAGCTTCAGGTGGCGGGCGCCAAGACCCTCTATGCATTCTGGAGCGACCGCCTTTACCAGGCGCTAGCAACTCCACCCACGGAACCCATCATCAACTTAGCCTCCCAGGAATACGCCAAGACTATTCGGCCCTACCTCCAGCCAGGGCAGCGACTCGTTACGGTCGTTTTCGGCAGTCTGGTCGACGGTCACGTGAAGACCAAGGCTACACTAGCTAAGATGGCGCGGGGCGAAATGGTGCGGTTCTTGGCGGAACACCACGTGACCGATATCCAAGATGTCACCACCTTTGATCATCCCGATTGGGCGTTTGATGCGCAGCGGTCAACTAATGATCAGTTGGTCTTTATCTATCAGAAATAAACTAGCAGGCTTCTGGTGCGCACCCTTTCAAATATAAAAAGACGAATCTGAGATTTTTCCCAGATTCGTCTTTTTTATTTCACAACTGCCATAACTAACTTCTTATTCGCTGTCACATAATGGCCATTTGCCAAGACGAATCGCGTCGCCAAATTGTGATGGCTGATACCCACCACCTTAAGCTGGGTTCCCTGCGCATAGTGACGAACCTTCCCCGTCAGACTCACTGTCTGATAAGTATTCAGTCCCGATTTGCCAATGACTGTCAGTCGTTGCACCTTCTTTTGATAATAAGCTGTCGTAACGTAGCCGGTCTTAGCCGTGATGTAGCCAGTCTTCCCCGCCGTTCGACTATGTTGATTGACGTCGCGGACCTGATAACGTAGGCGCCCCGCTTGAGACCGGCCGTAACCAGTTACAACAAACATGGGCCGGTCGGTGCGTTTGGCTTTCACGTACTTGGCTACCCGATTCTTCACCGTAAACGTTGGCTTGCGGTAAAGATACAACGTCTTGCTACCATAAACGGCCTGTTGCTTAGTCACGACTGCCTGGGGCGCCGCCAAAACTTTCAGGGTGACCGTTAGTTTTTTACCATTGGCCGCCGTCAAGACTACAGAATAGGTCCCCGGTGTTTTCAACTTTGCTTGAGACAGATCCACACTAACTGGAATCTTTTCGCCTACCGAATTCGTGGCCCGAGCATTAAACGTATCGGCCGTCACGCTCTCACCCGCAGTAACCGTTGCGGTTGGGGCTGCCGTCAACGTCGCCTGGTCAGCCACACTGGGTTTAGCGTATTTAACCGTTGTCGTGTAAGTTCCTGCCTTGGTAAACTTTAACGCCACCTGTGACTGACTAGGAACGTAACCCGGAACGGACGGACTCTTAATCGTAACATCCGCCATGCCGGCGTAGCCAGTTACCTGTCGGCTTTTGGCAGCTGTCTTACCATCTGGAAGAACGTAATTGATGGTGTCGGTCACATCATTCTTAACTAGTGGTACATAAAAGGCTTCCCCTTCGTAATCATTACCATCCTCTAAACGTTGAGGGGCGACATTTTGTGACAGCCGTGTCTGATAAGTCTCCCAACTTATTGACGAATTTTTAAATGCTCCCTGATATTTCGTAATTATATCGTCAACCTCAGCTTGACTCATATCCGCCGTTCCTGTCTGAATACGTAACTGTACGAGAGCTTCCTCTGGTGTTAAAACATTATTTGTAGCTCCAAAAAGGACCTCAATCATCCCACTAAAATCGTACCCTACCTGATCTTTAGCTAGCTTAAATGCGTCACCGTAAGTCAAGCTGGCTACATCTTCCTCCGGGAGGGTTACGCTAGTTGAGCCACCAGCCACTTTGTCTTCCGGATCATTCATTTCTTGCGTATAAATATCAAAGCTAACCGTCACGTCAGCCGCCTTAGCTGTAACACCATCATGCATTTCGTTCGTTGCCATCAAACTAAATAACGACACCCCAACAACAATCATTATAAAATGCCACCAATTTCTATGCATAGCCATTACCCCCATAATGTTGTTCCTGTGTTCACTAATCTAGGGTTAGTATAGCACCAGCGTAATCGCTTTCATATCTTTTCTTTTATCCCTTAATCTCCGCCAAGAACCCCTGCATTCCCCGAAGATTGAGCGTCACGATGCGCTCGCGAAACGCGGCTACTGACAGGTCTAACTGACCAGTGATGTACAGACGAAATAACGTGAGGGTATTGTCGATCAGAAAGGCCACAGCGAGTTTGGCATCCGTCGTATTCAGACCGTAGTCCGTTTCAAAACTAGCCGCTAACCCCGCTGCTACTCGGTATTTAACCCGCCGCGAAAGAAAACTATAATCATCCGAATTTAGAATGAACGTGTAGAAGGTCGGGGCCTCCTCAAAGAAGGCGTCCAGCCGGTCAAACCAGACCCCCGGATGGTGCAACGGATCATGATTAGCCGGTTCCCGTAGTAGCAACGCTAACAATTGGTCCGCAATCTCCGCCGTAAAACTATCCGCCAAGTCATCGATCGAGTCATAGTGCAGGTAAAACGTCTTGCGGTTAATATTAGCCTCATCCGTCAACTGCTGCACCGTCAGCTCACGAAAACGATACCGCTGCGCCAACTTTCTAAATGCTGCTCGCAGTGCTTGGTTAGTTCTGATAACGCGTCGATCAGTCATGGTATTCCTCCAGTTAGACCCCAGATGTGGCAAAAGTGTGGTTTACTCCTCAGGTTGCCACCTTTTGTTGTGGACGCCTGGTTCCCAAGTCCTTATCCTTTAACCACACGTGAGGCATAAAATATTTGCTCACAGCATACCACAGTTCAAGGGGGAATCACCGATGATTCGAGCCGAATGGCGTTATTTAATTAAACATAAACTGTTATTAGTTGTCTTGATTGTGATCATGTTGATCCCATCAATCTACGCAGTCACCTTTTTAAAATCCATGTGGGACCCCTACGGCAAGCTCGCCGACCTTCCCGTTGCCGTAGTCAATCAGGACCACCCCGTCACCTATCAGGGACAACACCTCGCTGCCGGTCAAAGCCTAGTTCACAATTTAGCGGACTCCGATGCCATGAAATTCACCCCAGTTGGCAGTGAGGTCACCGCCAAGCACGGCCTGCAGCACGGGAAATACTACATGGTCATTACCGTCCCCAAAAACTTCTCGCACAACGCCACCACCTTGATGCAACGGGCACCACATAAGATGGTCCTGCATTATGAAACCAGTGCTGGCCACAATTTCACCGCCGCTAAAATGACCACCACGGCTGCTAAAACTGCCGCCCAGTCCGTTGGCGATACGGTCACCCAAAGCTACGCCAAGACCCTCTTTACCAGCATCAAACAACTCAGCGCGGGGTTCTCGACCGCCGGAACTGGCAGTCATAAACTGGCAACTGGGAGCCAGCAGCTCACCAGTGCCGAACGCAAAATTAGCCGGGGCCTCAACAATTTAGCTGCCAGCAACGTTAAATTGACCAACGGTGAAACCACCATCACCACCAAATTAAACGACTACGTCACGGGCGTAAAACAGGCCCAAACTGGAAATCAGAAAATCAGTACCGGCCTCGATCAGTTACTCAGCCAATCCCACCAACTGGTGAGTGGCCTCGGCCAGCTCCAGAATGGTAGCGAGCGTTTAGCAACCGGTGTGGCCGCCTACACGCAAAGCACCAGCAAACTCAACGCTGCCAGTGGCCAACTCACACGGGGCAGTCATACCGTGCAGAACGGCACGCAAACCTACGTCGCTGGTGTACACACTGCCAACACTGGTGCCCAACAGCTTAAGGGTAATCTAGCAAAACTAGCGGGCAGCACCCAGACGCTCGATACCAGTGTGGGGCAATTGGCAGATGGTAGTCAGCAACTGGCAACCAATTTTGACCAACTCGCCACCGGATCCGCCGCCCTCACTAGCGGTCTACAAAAGGTCCAAGCCGGATTGAAAACGTCGCAAGAACAACAGGCCGCCCTCAAGCAAGCTGCCGAAAAATTGGCCACTAGTTCCCAAAGTTCCGCGACGGTCAAAACCGACGCCACCGCCCTTGAAGCCGCGCTAACCACCTTGGCAAACACGGACAGCGGCGCTCTCCAATCCAAATTAGCCAGCACCGCTGATGCGCAAGGATTAACCGCCTCGCAAAAGACCGCTATGCTAAAAGCGGCTGACGACAGCACTAGCAGCTCTGTTGGTACTGCACAGAAGGCTGCCAAACAGCTCAGCAGTGATTTGACTGACCTGGACACCAATACCGCTGCAGTCCAGCTGCAAAAGCCACTGGCCACGGCCACTAGCGCGCAGGATACACTAACTACCGGTATCACCACCCTGACCACCAACGCCCAGTCGCTGACGACTGGCCTGCAGAAGGCCAACACTGCCCTCACCAGCTTGGATAACGGTCTCCAAACGCTACACCAACAAACAGCGAGCCTGGCCACTGGAACGGCTAACCTCGCAACCGGTGCCGATAGTCTGGCAACGGGGGCGGCCCAGCTGAATCGTAGTGGCTCGAAACTGACGACTGGTACGGCTAAATTAGCGACTGGTGCCATCCAACTCGCAGACAGTAGTCAAAAACTAACGGCACAAAATACCACCCTAACCAACGGGGCTACTTCGGTTGCCTCTGGTCTCACCACGCTCAATAACCAGACTCCCCAGCTAACTGCCGGCGTCACCGAATTGGCGGACGGAGCAACCACCCTAAACACCGGTCTCACCAAGTTGGCCACCGGCGGTCCTCAACTGACGGCGGCCTTGCAAACAGTCACTAACGGGAGTGGCCAAGTTACTGCGGGTGCGCAAAAACTGGCAACTGGTGCGGGTCAAGCCACGACCGGAGCTACCCGGGTCACTGCGGGCAATGCGAAGCTGGCCAAATCACTCAACACGGCGGGGCGTAAGGCAGCCGTGCACCCGTCCCAGTTGACCTACCGTCAATTTGCTAAGCCAACCACCACCCAGCACAGTGACCACGACGACGCCCCGGACAACGGGACAGGAATGGCCCCGTACATGATGTCCGTCTCCCTCTTTGTGGGAGCACTAGCCTTCAATCTGATGTTTGACATGTACACTCCACGTAAATACCCCCGGAGCGGTTGGCGGTGGTGGTTAGGCAAAGCCTCCATCATGGGTGCCTTCGTTCTAGGTGAAGCTCTATTCATGACGGGACTCATGGCAGCTATTGATGGTCTGGCCCCCATCCACCCGTGGTCTACGTTCCTGATGTTAGTCATCACCGGTGCGGCGTTCATGAGTATCGTCTACTGGCTGAATCTTGTTTTTGGTAAACCAGGGGCCTTCTTTAGCATGGTCCTCCTGGTCCTCCAGTTAGGCGGAGCGGCTGGCACCTACCCAATCCAGCTGACCAACGGCTTCTTCAAGACTATCCATCCTTGGTTGCCAATGAGCTACTCAGTCGCGGGGCTACGTGAAACACTGATGATTGGGGACTCCGCTCTGACAGAAATGAGCGTGCTCCTGCTGATTGCTTTAGTATTCTCGGGTATGGCCGTCTTGTTCTACGCGCGCCGCCACGGCCGGATCAACGCCATGGATATTCCGGAAATTTAGCTCCTACTCTTACTAACGAAATTCAGCTGAGATTTGTCACCCCTTTTTGAGGAAATAGTGATCGATTTTCACTACAAAAACGCACGGATACCGCTAATACTAGCTGGAATTCGTGCGTTTTAACGTAATTAACTAAAGGCTGAAAGTTCGAAAACTGTTATCGAGTCAAAAATCGGCTAACACCGTCGACACGGCCGGCTTCACCTCTGACCGCCTCCGGTTAAACGGATTCTTGAAACCAAAGCTAGTTTAACTACCTGGATAACAGCACTTACGCAATATTATTGACGCGCCACTAGGTAACCGAGAGTGAGTCAAATTTGGACTAAGCCGTGGGATTTTTAAGTGATTTTCTTAAAAATGGCGACTTGAAGACGTGCTTTGCGGCTTCAAGCGAGGGGCAAGACCGCCCTTTGGCTTGTCCCGTCCTTCCCACCGCGTTCCAGTCCAAATTTGGCGAACGGTAAGGCGGTAATTTCCCACTATATCTGACTAAGCCTTCATCTTCCAAATCTAATTTTGATCAGCTAACCAACGCGTCAACCGTGCAAGATAAGCCGGTGTTTCGTCAATAAACGCCATGTGGCGGCTGTGAGCAAAGAGTGTCCACTCCGCGTGTTGTAAGTGATCGACCATGGTTTTGGCTACCAGTGGCGTACACAAATCATTGGTTCCACTCGTCACCAAGGTTGGCGTCGTCAACTGCGTCAATTTCTCTGTGTAGTCGTAGCTCTTTAGGGTGCCAGTCGGGAAATACTCATTAGGCCCCCAGGCCGTCTCATAGGCGACGGTGCCACTCTGTTTCGGTCGTCGAAGGAACTCGGGAGAATCCGCCGTCACAGGTCCCGCGGCATGGGCTACCAGGTAACGGTTGTTAGCCGCCAGGTAGGCGGCACTGGTGAAATCACCCGTGGCTTCGGCTAGCTTGATGGCTTCCTGATCAGCAGGCGCCATAAACCGAATCATGCGGTGCTGTTCCTGAGCCCACAACTTAGCCGAGGACAGTGTGCTTGCCAAAATTAAGCTCTGGATACCAGCCGGCTGATAGTCGCACAGGTAAATAATGGCCAGCATCCCACCCCAGGATTGTCCCAGCAAATGAACGCGATCGAGGTGCAGATAGTCGCGGAGAGCCTGCAACTCGGCCACCCAGGTTTCTGCTTGCCACAGACTGGTATCCGCTGGGTGCGACGATTTCCCACATCCTAATTGATCGTACATGACCACGGGCCGCCCCGTCTGTTCTGCTAATTCATCGAATGCCTCGAAATAATTGTGCGTCGACCCAGGGCCGCCGTGCAGCAGCAACAAGGGCGTTAATCCACTCTTCAGATCACCCACCACGCGATAGTACGTTTGATACGACCTGAAGGGCACGTAACCCTCTTGAATTTTCATTTTACCGACCTCACTTTTAGGTTCATTATACCCACTTACCTGATCGTTCTAAAGACCTTCATTGTTCCACATGAAACAAAACGGACCTGGACTTCCGTCTAGCTCCGCTTCGTATTTCCAAATTTAAGTCGCTGCCGTGTTTCCCAAGAACCCGTCAACTGCTGGCGTTTAACAATGTCGATCATAGCATTCAATCCAACTAAGCCTGGTGCAACGCCACTAATCGGCCACGTACCCACCAGTCTGGTAGACCCACCGGGAGCTCACCCAACACCCGACCAATCGTCCAAATAATCGACTTGTTCGGGCGAATTTCCGCGGCAATCAATTTGTCCCAGAAATCGGCTGGCACGCCCAGTGTGTGACCATTGACCATCACGCGCAATGGTGCATTTTCCGCTACCTGCTGCGCCCACTCGTCACTCAACGCCAGACGTTCACTGGCAGGCACATCAGTCGCCCCATCAAGGAACGCCAAAGCTGCGTCGCCGTCCCATTCAGCCAGGCTCACCAACTGCTGAATTGCAGTCGGTGACCCACTCGTAACCCGTTCCAGGGGAACCTTGACCTGTGTCAGTTGGTTGGGCACATCTTTCATCAGCGAACATACCCACATGAAACCTAGCCGGTCATCGGGATGGTCACTCCACCACACGCGAATCGCATCGCCCCGGTCAATGGCCGCTTGCAGCTGCCCGATTCTTCGTTGCACCGTTTGGGCCAGTTCGGTGGCCGTTTCTGTTCCCTCTAACTGAGCTTTCATTTGCCAGAAATCGGTTGATTCTTCCGTCAGCCGCCCTAAGTCGCCGACCTGCAAGTCTAATTGCAGGCCAACTACGGATCGTTGTAGGGCACCCGCCAAGGCGTTGCCAAAGCTTTCATTAAAGACGACGTCCATCATCCTACTCCCCCATCAGTTTTTAGTTGCGCTAAATCCGCCGCCGAATAGGCATAATCCACGTGCGCCATCCCCGGCACCTCGTCCCACGGAACCGGGTAACCGGCCCCGTGCGCACAGAATACAGAGTCCGGTGTATTGGGGAGGTCGGCCACTGGTGCATAATCCTGAGCCGCGACCACTTCGTCAGCGTTATGGCAAGGCCGGTAACCATCAATCAAACATTCCAATTGACCCTGCCCGTGCGTATAGGCATTGACTGCCTGCGCGTAGTCCTGCATTTCTGAAACGGGGGCGACCCCCGTCAACGTTGCCAAGCCGCTATCTCCGGCCGTGTCTGGCGTATCAAAACTGCCAGTCATCTTTTGAATGTCCGTCATCGCCCGACCGACTTGGTCTTGCCCAACCTCAAGTCGGAAGCGATACCACGGCTCGAGGAGCTGGTCGCCGCCCTGATTTCTAAGCATCATCAACCCCTGCCGAACGGCGCGCCAAGTGGCCTCACGAAAGTCGCCGCCGACCGAGTGAACGATACTGGCCCGACCAGTTACCAAGGTGAGTTTCACGTCGGTAAGCGGTGCACCGACCAAGACTCCCAAGTGTTCCTTGGCCCGCAAGTTACTGAGCACCTGGTGCTGCCAATTCTTACCTAAGACTTCTAGTGAACAGTCGGCCGCAATTGTCACACCGCTACCACGTGGTGCTGGTTCCATCAAGAGATGAACTTCGGAATAGTGCCGCAGCGGTTCAAAATGACCGACCCCTTCGACCGGTCGCGTGATTGTTTCCTTGTAAAGAATGCTACCTTCACCGAAACCTATGTCCAAATTGAACCGATCCCGTAAAATTTGTTGCAGGATTTCCAGCTGAACGGCCCCCATAATCTGCACGCGAATCTCTTGGAGTTGGCTCGACCACGCTACGTGCAGTTGTGGATCCTCGTCTTCCAACTGGCGTAGAATCGTCAAGCAGTCGTGAATGTCGTGGTCCTTAGGGTCTAACGTGTAGGTCAAGACTGGTTGAATCTCCGGCGTCCGACCATCAGGTTGCGTGCCCAATCCCTGTCCCGGATGGGTGTCCGTTAAATTTGGAATAGCGCAGACGTCGCCTGCCGTCACCGTTTGTTTGACCACGTATTTCGTGCCATCGTAAACGCGCAGTTGGTTGACCTTCTGCTCACCCAACAATACTGCCTTAGTCGCTAATTGACCACCAGTCAGGCGTAACCAAGTTAATCGTTCGCCCTTATCATGGGAGATTTTAAAGACCTGCGCTCCAAATTCAGCCGGGTAAGTTGGTACTTGCGTCCACTTGTCCAATCCCGCCATCAAAGTGTCTATGCCATTTAATTTCAGTGCTGCTCCAAAGTAACACGGGAAGACCTGCCGCTGTTGGATCATGCCGCGAATCGTTTCATCACTCAGTTCACCCGTGTCCAAATACTGTTCCAACACGGTATCATCCTGCATGGCGATATCTTCGGCCGCAGCGGTCGCATCATCACCAAACGCAATACAGCCCGCCGAAAAGACAGTCTGTAACTCAGCCAATACCCGATTGCGGTTGGCCGTGTCTGCATCCATTTTATTCACAAAAATAAACGTGGGCACTTGATAGTGCTCCAATAATCGCCAGAGAGTCCGCGTGTACCCCTGAATACCATCCGTGGCGGAAACCACTAGAATAGCGTAGTCCAGGACGCTCAAAACTTGTTCAGTCTGTGAAGCAAAGTCCACGTGACCGGGAGTATCCAGCAGGGTCACGTTCAGGTCGCCGTGCGTAAAGCTGGCCTGGTGAGAAAAAATGGTAATTCCGCGCTGTTTTTCGAGGTCGTCGGGGTCGAGAAAGGCGTCCCCGTTATCGACCCGTCCCAGTTGACGCAACGCACCAGACTGATACAACAGGCCCTCGGATAGCGTGGTCTTGCCTGCATCAACGTGGGCAACGATTCCCGCTACAATGTGTTTCATGGTTAGTTGGCTCCTTTAGAGGTTAAGTAGTTTTTGAATAAATTAATAAATCCAATTAGTCTTAATTATCATACCATCCCTACTCTTACTAACGAAATCCAACGCCCATTTGTCACCCCTAACTACCAAAAAACTGCGGAAACCGTTGTCCGTTCCCGCAGTTCGTTAACTCAAGCTAATTTAAACCGGCGACTGCACCCCAGCGCCAACGCAATGTACAGGAGTGAAATCACCGTAAGCACCCAGAACATCCCCTGGTAGGCCACCGCTTCGACGACCCAACCAAGGACCACAGCGCCCAATCCCATCCCCAAATCGTAGGAATTAAGAAACATTCCAGTCGCCGTGTCCCGATTTTCCAGCGTGGTTTGCTTGAAGAGCCAGGCCTGCAGCGTCGGGTAAATGGCCCCATCGGCCACACCATAGAACACACCCGCCAGTAACAGTAGCCAATTACGATCAATCAAGGCAATCAACACCATCGCAATCGTCAGCAATACCGTGCTCACTAACAGAATCAACCGTGGCCCCTGCCGGTCAAACGTGTGCCCGACGATGGGCCGAATCACGACCCCCGCAATCGCCGCAATGAAGAAGAACCCGGAGATACCGGTCAGATGCTGCAGTTGGGCGTAAATTGGCGTGAAGGTCATGACGCCGCTCATCAACACTCCCAGGATGAAAACCAGCCCACATTGGGGCAAAAACCGCCGGTCAAAGACCGGACCAGTCGCTGTAGCCTTGACCGGCGCCTGTTCGGCCGTCGCCGTTCCCAGAATCGTAACCATCGCCGCAAATAAAATGACAATGCAGGCCAGGAAAAACGCCGAAAATCCGAACCGGTGAACCAGGGCCAAAGCCAGTAATGGCGCCAGTGAGGCCGTCACCATAGTGCCGATTCCGAAGTATCCCATCCCCTCACCGATCTTCTGATTGGGTAGTTCATCGGCAGCGGAGGTGGCAAAGTACGTGGTCGTGATGCCATGTCCCAGGCCGTTGAATAGCCGCAAGAGTACTAATAATCCAAAACTGCTCAACAGAGGGTACCCGACCGCCGCCAGTAGATAAAGCAAAATCCCCACGACGAGCAACACCTTTTTACTAAAACGTTCGGAAAACCACGGCACGAACAGCCGCGTTACCAGCGCAGCGAACATGATGGCGCCCACGAAGACCCCAATTTGAGCGGGAGAAAGGCCCAATTGCTTCCCGTACAACGGGAGGACGGGCACCTGCATGTTGTAAACCATGAACAACAGGGCGTTCCCAATTAAAATTAAGATGAAATTACGACTCCAATACGATTCCTTCACGCGTTGCGCTCCTCCCCGAAAGACAAAAAAGGCCAAATAAGATTAAATGAATAATCTTATCTGGCCGTAACCCTCCGATGCTCAGCGAGCACCTTATCTAACTAAAAAGTCTTCCGATGTGTTATTAAGTTATCTAAAAGTGTAGCGCAAAATAGCCGGTAAACGCAAGTAGAATCGCGTTACAGTGCTAGTGATTCTGCTTTACAACTAATACCCCAGCAACCTAGCTCGCCCCTAGTCGTTAAATAGTTGCGGATCAATTCGCCGGTCTTTAAAATAAACCTCTCGATCGTGTTCACCAACTGGACGGGCCACCCGACATGGATCTCCGAACGCGACAACATTGCTCGGCAAGTCCTTGGTAACCACGCTACCGGCGCCTACAACCACGTTATCACCAATCGTGACACCAGGTAAAACAATGACACCGGCGCCCAACCAGCAATTCTGGCCAATGTGAATGGCCTGGTTGTACTGATAATTTTTAGCGCGCAACTCAGGATCGATGGGATGACCAGCCGTGGCCAACGTGACGTTGGGCCCAATCATAGTGTGGTCGCCCACGTAGATGTGCGTATCATCGACTAATGTCAGGTTAAAATTGGCGTAGATATTCGCACCAAAGTGAACGTGATGACCGCCAAAGTTAGCGTGCAGCGGTGGTTCAACGTAACAGTTGGGGCCCAGATCTGCAAAGAGTTCGTGGAGAATTTTCTGTTGCCGTTCGGGCTCACTGGGGCGCGTTTGATTGAAGTCGTAGAGCCGGTCAAGGTACCGCTTTTGCTCAACTTCAATGGCGGGGTCGTCCGGTAAATAGAGATCCCCGGTATGTAATTTATCACGGTTAGACATGGAATCATCCTTTCTTAATCTAGGGTCAAGCCAAACCTTGCGCACTCGCGCCGCCCAGCGTTGACTATGTTGCTGGCCAGCTACTCCCATCATAATCCGCTTTCAAAAATTAATAAATAACCCATTTATCAATACAACACGTGCCTACCATCAAATACCGTCGTATCTCAAAGAAAACTAGCCATCTGCTGATTTCTCATTGGGAGATCACTAGATGGCTAGTTTTGAATTGAGGATTATTTATTAAAATGTGCCGCTAGTTTTTTCGTAGTGTAGTACGAACTGTTTACCTGCCCGCCCGAAACATTTTGCAGGACTTTAATCTTACGATGCTTATACGTCTTCGTTTTCACTCGATAATTTCCCTCTAGTGGCAGATTCACTGTGTGATCCCACAGCGCGATATGGATTGTCCCGTGGTGCTTCTTGGCATAAATCCACGTCCACTTGTACTTAGTCTTAATTTTACGAAGCGGTAGTTTGCGCGCGTGTAACTGAAAATGCCCGAAGTCGCTGTTGTTATCGTAGCGCATGGCCGCCTTTTTAGCCGTTATTTTCATGGCATTCCCACGCTTTCCGGCTGATTCGTACCAGTTGTGCCGAAATGACTTAGGAAATGTCTTTAACGTTGACTTAGCTTCTGCTTGGGTGGTGTTCGGACCTGCAAACACGCCCGCCAGACCGAGGCCGGTGGCGAGAACGGTCACGCTTAAAATTTTTGCTATTTTCATTGGTTTACTCCTTAGTAATACTTTTGCTTGCGACCGTAGAACTCATTGATGCGGTCATTACTGTCTTGCATGATTCCCGTTTGGTAGTACATAATTTCCGTCTGTTCCTGATTCCATTCATCCATTCTTCTAGTTTGATCCTCTAAAGAACTCTGGACGTCAGAAATTGATTTGGTTGCCGCTTGCACGCTCTGGGTAATTTTTTCACTGGCCTGGGTAATTGAATTGATAATATCGCCCTTGGCGGCGTGAATTTCATCGACCAACGTCTGCTTTAATTGATGAATCCGTTCATCCTCATCAACCAAGACGGCCGCCTCTTTCCAGTTCATCGCGCGGCCATTTATCAGTAGCTTATAGATTCGAAAAACGTGCCGCACATCCTGCATATCATCCATGGGGAAGTAGGCTACATGCTCCTTCAGCGTCTTGACATAACCGTTTAAATTCTCCCGTGTTTGGATCTCTTCCGCATTCATTTTTTCAAAGTAAACACCGCGGCTGGCAGTTACACTCTCATGGAACTTAAACCGTTTCCTCAAAGTCGCCTCGTCACATTTATTTTCCTGACAATACCGCTCATCGGCGCGATGGATTCGATTCACCAAAGATTTAATACGATGGTTATGGTACATGGTCCAAGGTTGAGAGAACGGCAAATTTAGTTTTGCTGCGAAGTACAAGAGCCCAAAACCCACGAAACAAAGTGGCATTAACAATATTAAGGGTAACCCCGTGTAAATTGGATTCAAGAGGAAATTACCCCAACTGGAAAGAACATAACTCATCACGATAAGGGTCGTGAAAAAACCAATCTTAGCCACCTTCGTACTCCGATTATCAATGTGTTTAGCCGTTGGGAGATGTTTCACGTGATGCTCCCGACGATAGGCGATTTCAACCGGATGCTGATTCAAATATGTATAGTGTTTAAACCGTTTCTGTAACTCATCGAGCTCGTCGTTAAAAGCTTGCACATAGTTAACTGTCTTCTGCCGATTGGTATCCTTTAAGTTGTCCAAAGTAACCTTCGTGGCTACGGTGATTCGTAAATGCTCAATCAATTCAGGTAACGCCATCACCTGAAGTTTCTGCAATTTCTCAACGTTCCAATCGTGCTGCGGCATTTGCCAATCACGGGACTGCTGTAACGTTTTGGCTTGCTGATAGACTCGTTGCACGTCTTCATTGGTTCGCACCAGTTGTTTTTCATCATCCATAGCTAAATACCTTCAATCACTAATAATTTGGCTAACATCGACGCATAGCCTGACTTACGATAGGTCTATCGTACAACATGGGGCTGACACATTATGTCGTTCAACCGGTCTGAAGGCTTAAAATTTAATTTTATTGGCCTGCAGTTGGTAGTTTAGTGGAAATGTTCTGTCTGCCACGTAGAAACCGCTTATTAGCTAAGCCTAGTTGGTCAAATTCAGAGCGCGATTCCAACCAACGTGCCCGTGATTTTAACCGAACGCCACTCATTTATCTAATCCGCTTTCAAATATTAATAAATAAAACATTTACCAAGACAATACGTACCAATCATCAAATCCTTACGTCCGTTCGTTATTCTAGAGAAACAACTTGCTGTACATAGTACCTAGACGAACAAATTGGAGGAATTTGATGACTCATCGACTGCAACGAACCTTTAGTATCAGTATGCTGACTTTAACTTTGATGGGGCTGGGAACCCCCGTCGTCACTAGTCTAGCCGCCACGACACCAACCACCCAAGCCCCTGGTAAGACAGCGGATAAGGCCGACCCCGACCGCGTACCCATGCTAAACGGCGAACAAATGCCCGAAACCACGGCTACGCCTAAGGTGCCAGCGGCTGGGAAACCTGGAAGCCGGATTGCGTTGTCCAAGGACAAGAAAGGTTTTAATGCCAACACCCGTGACCTCGGTAGTTACTTGACTAAAGATAAGACCCAGGCTATTAAACCCGGTTTCCTATTCCGTTCAGCCCAATTAACAAAAGTCACAAATCCTGATATTACCAAATTGACCGGGTACAACATTGGTCTGATTATCGATTTAAGAACCCCGCTTAATCACATGAAGAAAAAAGACGCACTGCTTGGTAAAGCTACCTCAAAAGTTGCCGCCATTTATTCACAATCTGACGATGATGACTTATCAGGCGTCGAGCACTACAACCGCGCCAATGGTGGTTCAATTGCCTTCTCCCCGACTGCACTGAGTGGCTACCACGATTTCCTGACGGATCTGGTCAATGCAAAAGGTCCCGTCCTCTATCACTGTAAGCATGGGAACGATCGAACGGGTATTGCTACGGTGTTGTTGATGTCAATTCTGGGGATGCGTAATCAGGACATCATCGACGACTATTTAATGTCGAATAACTACGTCGACAAACAGGTTAACTACGCTTGGCTCAAAACCTATATCGGTCAAATTGATGAAAAATTTGGGGGTCTGAATGACTACATCACTAGTCCCAAAGGGTTAAACTTCAGTGCTGACCAACAAGCTGCCTTACGGGCCAAATACTTAGTACCATCAGGGCTGTCCGTGCCACACCCGAGCGAAAAGCCTACGCCGGCTCCCACTCCTAAACCGATTGAGAAACCAACTCCAGCACCCGTTCCTAGCCCCATTGAAAAGCCTACACCAGCACCAACTGCCGCAACATCGACTAAACCAGTAACCAATCCCACACCAATTCACGCCGGTCAACCAGACCTCGTCGTTACTAAGCCACATCAGGCCGGGAAGACTAAAGTGAAGGTCCTATCGGTGAAGAAATTGAAGCACGCCAAAGCCGTTCATTTAAAGGCTCACCGCGCCTATTTCTTCGACTTACATCTCAAACACAAAGTCGGAAATTCTGGCAAGACTGGTCGCCATCCCCGCGCTAAATGGCAGCTTATCAAGCAGGCCAAGCTACGGATTAATGGGAAAACCAAGACCTACGTTG
Source organism: Levilactobacillus yonginensis (assembly GCF_964065165.1). Lineage (NCBI taxonomy): Bacteria > Bacillati > Bacillota > Bacilli > Lactobacillales > Lactobacillaceae > Levilactobacillus > Levilactobacillus yonginensis. The sequence continues at coordinate 1,682,227 of NZ_OZ061549.1, forward strand.
AGGTTCAAAGTCCCCGGGGTAAGAAACGATGGATTCAGCTGAAAGATGTTTCACTGATTAAAAATACCGTTAAACACTCTCACTAACTAAAATGAGGTCGTTAAGATTGGAATGAGCCAATCCTAACGACCTCGTTTTATTTGCTAATAATTATTAAAAAGAACCCAACTTACACTGAATCCGCCATCCTAATTTCTATTTAATAGTCCGTACAAAGTAGGGGTTGGCGGTGACGTAACCCCCACTTACCCGGTAACGGAGTGTATCGTTCTTGCCAAAGTTATGCGCATTAGAATACGTCCAGCCTTTGACCTTCAACACCTCACCAGCATGATAATGCCGGTTACGCTGGGTCAAGTTAGCAGTGCCGTAACGGTTAATGGCGTGCTTGATCAGGATCTTTTTGGGCATTGTTTGCTTGCCCGCTTTAACCAACTGTTTATTGGCAGTCACATAACGCCCATTACTGAGAACAAAACGCGTCGTTAAATTATGCGTGACGATCTTTTTGACTTTGAGTACTTGTCCCTGACGATAATGCGTCCGTTTGCCGGTCAACGTCTTCTTACTGTAAGCATTGATCCCCTGAGGATTGATTACCGTAATCTGAGAATGCTTGGTTGCATAGTATACGGGTACTGTATATTTCGCGTTAGCCGTTACGTAACCGGTCTTACCCGCCGTCCGACTATGATGGTTGACGTCTCTGACCTGGTAGCGTTTCACGCCGTTCTTCGATTTGGCGTAACCCGTAACCACAAACATCGGCCGATTCATCCGTGACTTCTTATGGTACCACTGCTTGCGAGCTTTCTTCGTAAAGGTAGCTTGCTTGTACAAACCAATCTTCTGAGTGGCATAAATCACAGTTCCCTTGGGCGCAATCGTTGCGCCAGCTGAACCAGATTGTACCACGGCATCGTAAGTGTACGTGACCGACTGCTTGGAACCGGTGAACTTGCCAGTGGCATTCACTGGCGTCTGGTTCAACTGATAACCCGTAATGTCGAGTGCTGCCGTTTGATACGTCGCGCCCAACTTACCAGTTAATGTCTTGTCCTTAGCAATCTGATTGCCCTGCGCGTCAACATAATGCACCGTCACCGGTTGACTCGTTTCAGGTGTCGGCGCTGGTTTAGTGGTATGTGTCTCCGGTGCCTCGGCAAAAACGCTCACACCAGAGAGACCTGACATGGCTGGATCTAGTACGTAAGTACCATCGGCTTGCTTCTGTACAAAGTGACTAAGTGGCTGCCTGTAGGCGGCAATGGTCGCATCGTAAGAGGCCTGACCATCCAGGTTAGCTAATTGATCACTCGGATAGTCCTTACCAAATAACACGACAACCATCTGGTCGACCATCTGACTAAACTGTGGCTCAAAACTCTCTGAGTCTAAGAACGTGTTTGGATACTTTGACATTCGATTTGATTTTAGTTAAATTAGATCAAAAACAGGAGTTTTTAATCCATGAAAAGCTTTGCACACCATTATAGTAGCGACATCTCTCGTGAACAATTTGAACTAATCCGGACAGATCTAGAAGGCATACGTAAGCGGACTAAGCCAAGAAAGGTTGATTTATATGATATCTTTTGTGCCCTGCTTTATACCTTGAAAAATGGGTGCGTTTGGCGCGATTTACCCAGCGATTTTCCTAAATGGGAAACCGTCTATTATTACTGGTTACTTTGGACTAAAACGCCATCTCCTGCTGGTATCACTCCTCTGGATAAGGTTTTAAAAAAATTGTCAGCCAACATCGGTTGGCTCAGAAGCGTTCAGTTTATACATCGTTCGTCATTCTAGATGCTCAAAGTGTCAAGAATACCGATCCTGCTGAAAGTAGCGGCTACGATGGTGGTAAAAAGGTGAGTGGGATTAAGCGCCATCTTGCTGTAGATATCAATGGGCTGCCGATGGCAGTCCATGTGACAACCGCCAATGTTTCTGAGCGTGATGGCGCCAATGCGCTACTGGCGTTAAACAAATCACAGTTTGACCTGGTTCAACGAGTAATGGCCGATGGTGGTTATACTGGTAACAACTTTGCTCAATCAGTTCAGGCAATGATTAACGCTGAAGTCATTATTGCTAAACAGAGTGACCTTAGGCACGGTCAAGTGACCCCGCAACGCTGGGTTATCGAACGCAGTTTTAGCTGGCTAGGAAAATATCGGCGCCTCTGGCGCAATTGTGAGCGAAAGCTGAACACCAGTAAGATGATGATTAGCTTAGCCTTCCTGCGAATACTCTTGAAAAGATTCTAAACACGTTCTAAGTTAAGGGCTCGTTGATACTGGGCCAACATCCCCGCCAATTCAGGACTCTTCTCGAGAATTGGTTGAACGTTCTTTTCAAAATCAGCCTTACCGTCAGCTTGGGTTAACTCGTGTTGATTAAATCTAATCCCATCACTGATTAACCAGGCGTACGCGGCCATCTGACCACCGCCCTGTGCTTCAATACTTTGAACCGTCAGAGAACCACCCGCGGATTTTACCAAATAATCAATGAACGGCATACTCAGATCCCGTTTACCGGAAAATCCCTTCATAGCGGTGACACCGTTAGTCGCCAAGTCTTTCAACGTTTCGTTAGACGGATACTGGTCCTTGAACCACGTGACATAATCTGTATCCGCCAATTGCGTAGCAGTTACAACACTTGGTAATTTGGGATAATTGTAAATTTTAGTCTGTTTCCCGGTCTTATCCTGAAGGGCCGTATAAGGCATCTCTAACCCGCTAACCTGTACATCAGTGTCCCCAGTCGCTTTCGCAGCAGTAGCGGTCTTAGCCATAGCAGGCAAATCAGTTGTATCTGCACGAGCAGCGCTCGGACTAACGATGCCGCCTAGTAGTAACAAGGTTAATCCTGACACTGTGATTTGCTTCAAAACTCGGTTCACTTAGCTCACCCCATATACTTTTTCTTTAATTATTTACTGTTACTATAGCATATTCGCAGGTGGAATAGTGGGCTAAAATGGCAATGTACCGGGATTTCTTCATTAAAATTAGAATTTGGCGAAACCGTTTTCATCTTTCCTTTGGTATTACACAACTATCCCAATGTGGACACCTCAAGAAGGTTTGAGCGTCGTCTGGTTCATGGCGGTTACATTTTCATCAGAAATCATTGTCAAAACGCTGATAAATCGCGTTTTTTAACACGACGACCATGTAGCGGATAACCCAGCCCGCGTAATTGCCTCCCTGTTTCCGGGGGGACACAGCATTGATTAAGACTAAATGAAAATTCTCACCTACAAATCATGACTGTGGCATCTGTTTTAACGACAAACATTGATTCGATTAAGCATCAATACGACCAACGGCTAGGTCATTGTTGGCATAAACACGGAACAAACGCGTGCTGTCCAGCTTGAAATGTGCGTTGCCAGTGGTTGAACGACCTATACTGAACTCAAATCTCGATGAAAGAAGACGATGGGGATGAAAAGCTTATACCACGTATCCAATCAGCCGTTAAGAGAACTGCTGACTGTCCGAACAGCCCGTTATTTAGCACTGTACGTCAAGGCGTTGCCAATCTTACTCATTTTAGTTTTGTTGAATTGTCAGTTCACGGTGGGACGGTTCGTCTTCACCTGGAACGCAGAGTCATGGTATCTGGTAATCTGCTACTTGGTCTTTCCTTGGGTTCACGTGTTGTTCAATCACCTCTTGGTTCGTCGTACCACTGCAACCTATCACCCGGTGGATCAGCCTAAATCAGTAGCACCTAAGGCTAAAACTTATGCCGCCGGATTACCAATGACCCCCATTCAAGATTTCTCTGGAAGCGAGGATCATCTGTTGCCCAGGCTGTTGCGAGCGTTGGTAGAATTCACCTTTGCACCAATTATTTTGTTGCTTCTACCCGTTATATTGGGGTTACGGCACGGGCATAGGCGACATCAGCTGAATGGGTAACTCTATTTGTACATTAGTAAAGAGTAGCTAGGCGGTGGTACTTGCCTGGCTACTCTTTTTGGTGACTTGGATTTTCTGCCCTACTGCTGTGGGGAATACGATGAGGAGGTACTGGTCTGGCTTGTTTAGATAGCTCCATTACCCAACCTCCCTCGTATCAAGTTTGCAAAAAAACTTTCAACAGTTTCAAAATGTCACAACGTGGTTACTTTCTTTTTATCAAAAGACAAATTGAGTACCGCTACGTCAATGCAGTAAATCAATGAAATAATTCATAACAATTATTTATTACTTTTTCTTTTGAAACACAGCTACTAGTAGATACTTGATACGTCGCTATATACATGCACAGGTAATTTATGTAATAGTTCCAGTACTAGTCAAAGATTAGGTCGCAATGCTTTTGAAAAATATGTCAAAAATCAAAATGAAAGCATGTTCATAAACCATATTTTCATTTTTACCGCTTTATTTTGCCCCTACATTCATGGAGAATGCTATAGCAATGACAGTAGGCATTTAAGTAGGAACCATAATACTAAACCCGAAATAATAATGCTGGTACAACCACATCCATCGCCTTCATAACCATCAAATTTCATATCAGAATCGCCTCCATATCTCTGAGAAACACTGTGAAAACACAATCTAAATCCTTGACCAGCTGGGATCACCCCCACATCCGTTGGGAATACACTAAACAGACGTTGATTTAACAGCATTCAAAATTTCCCAGGCACCTAAATTCCTTTAGTTTGCTTCTCAAGCATACCTGAGGAGCATCTAGTTAACAATGTATTTAATGTCTACCCATAAACTAAATTTCACACTGAATTTATGACCCCAAACTACATTACAGCCGCCTTCTAATTAACCTCCTCACAGTATTTTTCAACCGTTTCTGTTTAACAACTCCGCTTAACCTATAAATAAAAACCACCCGTTGAACGGGTGGTTTTCTCGAGGGCTATAAGCCCTGGATACTGGCCAGCGTCTCAAGGCGCTGGCTTTTGTGTGTCAAAGCCAAATTGCGTTTGCCACTTTTGCTGCCGCTTTAAGCGGCGTTTGTATTACTTACCCTGACCCTTGAAAGGGTCTTCATACTCCCGAACGCTGAGTCTATCCACCGCCTGATCACTTTTTTCTTGATCACGAATATATTTTTTGATGGTGGCTTCGTTCAAGCCCACCGTGCTCACGTAGTATCCGATTGACCAGAAATGTCGATTTCCAAATTTATATTTCAAATTTGCATGCTGGTCAAACATCATCAACGCACTTTTTCCCTTTAAATATCCCATAAAGCTCGACACACTGAGCTTGGGTGGGATACTTACCAGGAGATGAACATGATCTGGCATCATATGACCTTCCAAAATCTTGACCCCTTTATACTGGCATAAAAGTCGAATATCCTCCTGTAAGTCACGTCGATATTGATTATAAATCATCTTTCTCCTATACTTTGGAGTGAATACGATATGGTACTTGCATAACCACTTTGTGTGCGCAAGACTGTTGAGTTTATTCGCCATTTAAAAAGTCCCCTTTCGATTTAGCAATGTTGGCTTCGACACCTACATTCTAATTCTTATGGAGGGCTTTTTGGTACAACCGATCTATTATCCGCCCGCATAGCGGGTGGGTTTTTGTTTCGCACGCTTTAGCGTGCTCAACTGGGCCTAAAGGCACTACAAAAAAAGGAACCGGCCCTCGACCGATTCCCTGAAGTGAACCCCCAAATCGGTGACAGGTTCTTTTGGTTGTGCAACTCAATTAACTGACTATATCGCTAATGGCGCTTAATGAACCCGCGGCCAGGTCTTACCAGAATACTTGTACGGAGCATAGCCTTTGAACCCGCCATTGTCGAGGTCCTGGACTATCAGCTTATTTTTGTTGGTAACCTTGAGCTTTAGCCGTTCCTTGTCGCCTGAAACGCTCCCCTTAATTGAATAAGTCTGCTTACCAACCTTTTTATACTTTAGATGCCTGACGAAATGACCGCCATCCATGGTATGGCCAGCGAACAACGACTTGTTAGTGAACGTGTAGCCCACGTAAGCCATTAGATTTTTATCCGTCACATGACTGATCATATAAGTCCGATTACGAACAACCTTGGGCACACCTTTGTGCCATTTACCCGCGTCAGCCGTGGTTCCCGTGGCAAAGTAAATCCCGCCAATCAGCAAAACTATCAGGCCAACCACTGCGATACGAATTGATTTACGCATTCCTATTCCTCCTCAACTGGCTACTCCTGCTTGTTCCACATGAAACAGTGGCTAAAATTTTTGAAACTCAGACCTTGAATTCAACGCACATCGAAACAAACTAGTCCCTTGCTCTTATCCAGGTCAATCCTATCCAAAACACCGGATGCATTTACCTAATCGGTCAACACACCAATGAATAATTGAAATAGGACATAGACGATTACCAATGATACTATCACGTGAACACAACCCAATCCATCGCCATCGAACTCCGGCTTTCGATCCATTCTTCCATCCCCAATGTGCTAACAGCCTTAAAACTCGACGTCAACTTATTAGTAACCTTTATATATCGAAAGATCAGCAATGACCATCTGGTTTACCAGTTATCAAATCCCTTGATCACTGCCACAACATGCTTTGATAGTTGCCATGCCTGTACTTTTTGTTTCGTCCTTTAAGCATACATCAGCGGTTCTCTATCCACAATCAAGTATGATAGCTCTTCCCCACTCCCACCTTTTCAAAATTCTACAGTCTCCCGCCCCATAACTGCTATACTAGTAATAGCAATTTTCACAGAGAAATCTAGCCTCATTTACGTACGCAAATTAACTAAGGCATAAGGGAGCTTCAGAATGAATAAAATTTTAAAGGCACAGTTCTTCGTCGATGACCTGTCAGACGACCAGAAGACTGTCATCACCAATATCAACGACTACATCAAGCAAGGGCTGAACGGCAACCAATCCTCCGTCGCTATCATTGAAGGCGCTGCTGGAACTGGAAAGTCCGTTGTCCTCATGGAACTCGTTCGTCAGTATATGACTGATAGTCGCTACCAAACTTCACTGGTGGTCAACCATCCCGAGTTGTACAAAGCCTATCAAGACCTCGCTGAATCCATTCCGAACATGAAAGTGAAGTCCATTCGGCGGCCCACTGCTCTAATCAACTACGCACAAAAGAACCACAAAAAATACGACATTATTTTCGTTGATGAAGCCCATTTGCTCTACTCCAAGTCAGAACCCTACGCCCATTACCGTGGCCAAAACCAACTAACCGACCTCATGAACTTGGCTAAGGTTGTGGTCGTCGTGTATGACTTTGAACAAGTCTTCCAGTCCAAGATGTACTGGGACAAAGACCTGCTCTACAAGACCATCGGCACCCACCCACATAAGCTGTTCAACATGAACTTTCAATACCGGATGGTTGCCAGCGACGAACAGGTTGCTTGGATGGATGACTTATCCGCTGAAAAGCCCTTGAAACCTTTCCCCGACAACAGCGACTTCGAATTCAAAATGTTTGATACTGCTGGTGAATTGTTCGAGAATATTAAGAAGCGCAACAAGGAATTTGGCATGAGTCGGGTCGTAGCCACCTCTGGGTTCCCTCGCATTGATGGCCGCCACAACGTCGAGATGGATACGTTCAACCTACCTTGGGACGAATGGGACCCACAACGGACCCACTGGGCCAAGCGTGAAGGCTCCATCACCCAGGTCGGTACCATCTACACCCTACAAGGTTTTGACCTCAACTACGTGGGTATGATCATTGGGCCGTCATTTGGCTACGACCCTAAGACGGATACGATGACCATCATTCCCGAAAAGTACTCCCACAAGGAAATCTTTAAGAAACGGAAGGACATTCAATTCAGCCGCGACGAATACAAAACGTTTATCGCCAACGTCCTAAACGTCTTGATGAAACGGGGAAAATACGGCCTGTACCTGACAGCCTACGACGATGCTTTACGGCAACGGCTACTTGAATTGTCTGAAACTGGCAAATAGTTGCATCTAACCTAAACAAAGACGACTCACCTAATACCCCTTTTCAGGGCAGCTAGATGAGTCGTCTTTTTAGTACGCTACTAACCTTAATGTTTCATGTGAAACAACGGTGGCTACTTTACCAATATCACTAATTTCAGAGAATCACGCTTGACTGTAACGTTACGGCATAGTTTAAGCTCATGGTTAATACACGAGCTTGGCTCCTCCATTCTCTGCGACATGCCTATGGAAAGCCGGCCCTGCTACTTAACTTAGAGATAGGAGAAAAACTATGACTAATGAAAATACCGACTTAACCACAAAAATTATTGGGCTTGAAAAGAGCGCTCTGGACAAATGGTTCAAGGGCGACACTTCCGGCTACTTAACCATCTGGTCTCAAAAGAACTTTTCCTACTTTGACAGCTCTAAACCGCACCGGGTCGACACCTACGCCGAAATCAAAGAATTTGTCCTCGCTAACGTGGAGGGCAAACTATTCGCAGACACCTACGACTTTGAAGACCCCCGCGTTCAAATCAAAGGTGACATGGCAGTTCTAACTTACCAACTCTTTGCCAAGACTTCACTGAACGAAATGCGCTACAACTGCATTGAGGTTTACGAACGTGAAGACACTGATTGGAAGGTCATTCACTCAACCTGGTCCTTCATCCGGCCAATGGACATGGATTTCGGCCAAAAGAAAACGCTGGTTTAGACTGAAACTCAAGCATCAGTACGCCGTGACATCTTAATCATCCTGAAACCTAACAAAAACGGGTGTCCCCATTGAGGATATCCGTTTTTTGTTACCCATTCTGTTCATGCCAAGCCTTGATCTGCGCCAATCGCTCCTTGAACCGCCGCTCATGGCCCTCAGTTGTTGGCAAATAATATTCATGCCCCTCTAAGGAAGGTGGCATGGTTTTCATCGTCGTCAGCTTATCTTTGGCATAGTGGGCTAATTCATAGTCCTTGCCATACCCTAAATCTTTCATCAACTTAGTCGGTGCGTTCCGAATCTGTAGCGGTACCGGATCATTCACCGTCTGCTTCACGTCCTTAGCCGCCGCGAGTCTGGCCTTATAAATGGCATTGGACTTGGGGGCCAGGGACAGGTAGGTCACAGCCTCAACCAGGTGAATGTCACACTCCGGCATCCCCAGAAACTGGCAGGCCTGAAAGACGTTGATTGCCACGTTGAGGGCATTCGTATCGGCTAAGCCAACGTCTTCACTGGCAAACCGAACGAGTCGCCGAGCAATGTACAACGGGTCCTCGCCACCCTCTAGCATTCGCGACAGCCAATAAATAGCGGCATCGGTGTCACTATTACGCATGGATTTATGCAGCGCGGAAATGATGTTGTAGTGTTCCTCACCATTTTTGTCGTACAACACAAACTTTTTAGTAATTAACTGACTGAGATTTTCCATGGTCACCGTCGTGGCCCCATCAACCTTCTCGCCATTGAGAATCGCCATTTCTAGCGTATTCAATGCCATTCTGGCATCCCCGTCGGCAAAGTTGGCAATCGCTTGGATTTCATCGCCACCAATCTTAATGCTCTGTTTCCCGTAACCATTGGGATTTTTCAGGGCATTCTCGACCAACGTGATAATGTCAGCCTGTTGCAAGGCTTTCAGCACAAACACCTTACAGCGTGACAACAAGGCTGAGTTGATTTCAAACGAAGGATTTTCCGTCGTTGCCCCAATTAAAATGATGCTCCCCCGCTCAACATAGGGCAGAAACGCATCCTGCTGGGCCTTGTTAAACCGGTGGATTTCGTCCACAAAGACGATTGTTCGTTGCCCAATTTCCCGGTCCAATTCAGCTTGCTTCATAATTTTTTTGATTTTACTGATACTGCTATCCACGGCACTAAAGCTCAAAAAACTAGATTGCGTTTTACGGGCAATAATTTCAGCCAGCGTGGTCTTCCCAACACCCGGCGGCCCCCAGAAAACCATGGACGAGACTTGGTCATTTTCAATAATTTCTCGCAAAATCTTGCCAGGACCCAGTAGATGTTGCTGGCCAACGAATTGGTCCAGGTCTTGGGGCCGAACCCGACTGGCCAACGGCGTGTTCTCCGGTTGATTTGAGAAAAGTGATTCCTGTTTCATGTACGACGCCACCCTACCTTCAGACTTCAGTAATCGAACTGTTGTAGGTAATCATAAACTATGACGTTGCGGGACAGTCAACTGGTGACGCTTATTGATTTAATCAGTGTCATGCTATCTGCAACAAAAAAACGAGCACAGTATCTGCTCGTTTCGTTTACCTTCACCTATTCAAATCCCTCAAGCCCGAACTCGCTGGACCGACACCAGTTCTCCCTGCACCACCAATCGTTTAGGTTCGCCGCGCTTGGCGGAAGCACAGGTTACCAGTGTCACCAATTTCTTGCCGGGTACATCGTCAATGACATTGACCTGGTGACGATCCACCACCCGGACCCGTGAGACTTGGTAATGGTACACCTGTTGCTTGTCCGTCAGATAGACGTTATCTCCTCGTCGAACGCCCTTTAGTGGAGAAAACAGGAGCCGCTTCGCTGCCATGTAGTGCCCAGCCAGCGCGTAATTCCCCTGGCCCATCTGTTGGTCCGCCTTCAGCGTTCCCGCCCCCCGCACCAGCACGCTATTACTGACACCAATGCCGATCGGCAAGTCTAGTCCCACCGCGGGGACCTTCAGCTGACCCACCGCACCATCGTAGCCGCTATTCCCGGTCAACTCACGGAGGCGATACCCACCGACCGTGAGCGGTGTCAGCTGCGAGGTCTTGGCGTAATCAAACGGGGCCGTCTTACCTTGCTCCGTTTTTTTCTGGGCCGATTGCTTGACCCGCCGAACACTCTCAACCGTCATCTCCCGCTTGGCTGCATCACCCATCCGGGTTACCGAGGAATTTTGTGTCAACCCGAGTAGGACCAGCCCACTCCCGACAAGAAACATCACCAGCAACCAGAGGGAACCTTTTTTAAAGCGTCGTTTACGTTTCGTCATTTAGTTACCCTCCCTTGCTTGTCTGAATCGCCGGTAACCGGCCCACGTGCCACCAATCAGTAGAAGTGCCCCGATAACCAACAGGATAATCTTGTACCAGTCCCACACCATCTTCCCTTGCGGAATCGTCTTAGTTTCGTTCGGAATTCGCTGTCCCGTCACCAAGAGCCGGTGGGTATTGATCATATACGGCGTACAGGTCATCAGCGTCACCTGATTTTTGGCCGTGTCCCGCAGGATTGGCTGACGCGTGGCCGCTTTCACGGTCCGAATGTTCGTCACCCGATAGGTCATCAACCCGTAGGCATTCTTCAGGTAGAAATGATCGCCCCGCTGTAACCGCGGTAGGTCCGTGAACAGGGTCGCGTTGGGTGACCCCCGGTGAGCCGTAATCAGACTGTGCTGGTTACGTTTGCCCTGCGGCACGTCCGTCCCGTGAACCAATCCTGCGTATTTCTGTAAAACGGGGTCGCTGGTCCCAGCAAACACCGGTAATTCCACGTTAATGGTAGGAATCGCCACTAACGCTAGGGGAGGCGTCCCCATGAACCGGTCATTTTCCTGTTTGAACGGGTTATAGAGGGTGGTCCGAGTATCCCTTGCCTGCCGCTGTAAGGACCGTTGGAGCGCTTTTCGCTGCCTAGTACTTGCCGACCGTAACTGGTTCTTATACGCCACCAGGACCCCCTGCTGACGCCAACCAATCACTAGGTTGCTGGCAGCTGGGTAGGCAATCAGGCCTAAGCCGAAACAACATAGCAGAATCACTAGCCATTTACGCATGCGGGGGTCCTCCCTTCTCTAATTGTCTAAGTGGCTAACCAGTTAGGCCGCCTTCCGTTGCCGGTAGTACAGGTAACCGGCGCCACCCATCAGGAGACTCCCGATGAGAAGAAATAGCCAGATACCCATCCCCCCAGTGGTTGGCAGGGCGTAGCTTTCGTTTTTGATCGTCTTGAGATTCGTTTTTTCATTAATTTTAAATGGTGTCGCTTCCTTCAACAACGCGTAACCCGCGGGGGCTTGCGTTTCAACCAGGTTGTAGGTGACCTTGCCTTGCCGCTGGTCATACACGTAAGGGACGCCGGTGAAGTCGAACGTGCCATCTTCTGCTGACGTTAATTCAGTTGCAGCAGCCTTGCTCGTCACCCATTTCACGAAAGTCTGGCCTTGGAAGACCGCCCAGTAAGTTCTACCCTTAGGACTAATCTTTTGGACCTTAAACTTCGCTCCAGCCAAGCCTTTTTCGGTCTGTGCGTCCACCTTCTTGAATTCAGCACCCCCAAGAATCAGGTCGTTTTTGATACCGATGCGCGTGCCCTGAATGTTAAAGTGTTTCGCATCCGGCAGCGTCTCGAGTGCTTTGATGTTACCCTCCTTATCGACCGTAAAGGTCAATGAAAGCTTGTGCTTCTTGGTATCCGTTTGTTGATACCACGGGTAGCGCTGGTTGGCTGACTCCGTTAACACGTACTCGGTCCCGACTTCCAGGCCACCAAATTCGATGTCCCCATTTTTATCGGTCACCAGGGTCCGCACTTCACCTTCGCCGTCCTTCTGTGCCAGGGTGAATTCCACCTTTCCCAATGGTAGGTACGTTTCACTGGTTGGGTCTTGGGGATTACGTCCCACCTTGTGGATTTCAGGGTCAACGTCCCGAGCAATCAGATTCTTGGGGTATAGGTGAATGGTCGCCTTATCACTCAACGGTAAACCAATGATCAGGGGCGCCGACAACTTCGTCAAATGATGCGTTGGGGCGCCTGTTTCCATGATCAGGTAGAAGCCACTGTTCCTAATACCGGGAAAAGTTAGGGAACTAGACTGGTCTTTCAACGTCTTGTCGGCAATGCTCGTTAACCCGTTGGCCTTCACGAAGGCCGCCTGGGCCGCTAGTAAGGCCTTGGGATCAGTCTGGTTAGCCGTAATATCCGTCAGTAGCTGGTTACGAGCGGTTTCAAAAGCTTCGCTGGTCGCTTCACCATTGGTGATACCCCGCTTTTTCATCACGTCGGTCAGGTCATAAACACTATAGGTGACCTCGCCGTACTTACCAGCGTTGTAAGGCGTCACGCCAGTTGGTAGGGAAACTTCATCCCCCGTGTTCTTAATCGTTTCTGTCGTTTGATTATCCGAGTTGTTGTCTAGCTTATGCAGCTCCATCGTGACCGTGCTTGGCGCTGGCGTGCTGGCGTGGGCAACTGCCCGACCGCCTAGCGCCAAGCCACAAACGGCGAAGGTCGCAAGCACCAGCTGTCTAATTTTAGTGAATTTCATGGGTTATCCTCCTCTAGGGTAAGTGCGCCAAATGGCGAGAGACGATAGGGTGAGTATGAGCCCTACGACAATGAACCAGAAGATCCCTTGTCCCCCGGTTACGGGAAGACTGTAGGGGTCATTTTCAATTTGCGTTGGTGTGGTCTGAGCCTTACCAGAAATGGTGAACTCAGTTGGCTTCCCAATTACGTAGCCATCGGGCGCCTTGGTTTCAATCAACTTGTACGTACCCTTCGCGAGGCCAGCAACTTTAAAGTTGCCGTCGCTGTCACCTTGCAGTCGGGTTGCCCGTGATTTCAATGCGACCAGTCCGGTCTGGTGATTGTTACCGTCAAAGGTCAGGTACTGACCATCTGCGTTTTGAATGATAAACGTGGAACCGGCCAGGGACTTGCCAGTGGTACCATCGACCTTCTGGAACTCGTAACTGCCCCGGATAAAATGGGTCACCACTTTGTTTGTGCGTTTCCGCCATCTGTGGTCGTCACCAGAGTTAAATTCGATGCTGGCTCGATTCTTAAGGGTCCCGACAAAGTCATCACCAATCTTCGTTTCTATCTGAATCGCAAAGTGTCCGCCGTCAAATTTTAATTCTTCAATTTCTTTTTCAGAGAACTTGTACGTGATTTTGCCTTCGGGGGTAATTTCGAGTTCACCCGTCAGCGGCGTCATTTCTACGCCGTCCGTGTTGAATAGTCGAAAGCCACCATTTTCAACAGTTACTCCAGCTGGCAATTTGTCCCGAAAGATAATCTCATTCGGTTTCGCAATCGATTCGTTGGGAATGCTGTAGGTCTTTTGGTAAATCGTGTAGAACAACTTGTTCTGGTCGTCATTGTCCCGGTCAATCGTCACACCGTCTAAGTTATTCTTGTCCAATCCCAATTCTTTGTCTCGGTGAACGTTTTTTTGTGGCGCTGGTTGCTCTAGTGGCATGATGTACCCGCTAGAGAAGGACTGCCAAGTAAAGCCTGATTCACTTCTTAACTTAAATAGTTGGTCACGTCCAACCAGTGGGAAGGAAACGGCGCCCCGTTCGTAGTCACTGGAACCGAGGTAGTCTCCCCAGTCGGCTGGTCGCTCGCCTTCTTTTCTGTCCGCTTCATACTTCTCTTTATCAACGACCCCCATACCAGTACCTTCGTACCAACCATTTGGATGCTCGGCTATGGTCGCGTTAGGCGCTAACTTTCCTGGTAAGTTCAATCGACTACCAGCCCATTCGTGGGCGCCCTTTTCATTCCCGTTCAGTGACCCAAACGTGAAGTAGCTGCGAGCATCCCCGTTACCATCAAGCGGTGGGAAAACCAGCGCTTGCTTCCAGTCAGAAGTGGTAAACGTCACGTCGATATCGAGCGTTTCAATCCCGTTGTAGACCATTCCAGAGTAGAAGTTGTTGGAAAAGTCAATGAAGGCCTTGCCAGCTTTGGGTTCGCCGGTAATCTTTTTATGGTACTGAATGTTGGAAATTTTAACGATGGCCCCCATTGGTTCCGTTGGATTATCGGCCGTCGTTGAATCAGTGTAGGCCCCGACGTTTTGGTAATAAACGAGAATGTCATCTGCTTTATTACTAGTCGGCTGGCCGTCAACCGCTACAGCATAGGCCTTTTCGCCATCTCCAGTCCCCGTGCCATCGCCCTTTCGCATGTAGGATGAGTGGTAGTGTTTTTCGAAGTTATCAAAGTTGGTTCCACCGTAGTACCCACCTGAGATGATACCGTTGACGCCCAATTCTTTTTCTAACACATTCACGTTATCTTTAGCAGGTAGTGAGCCAGCCACAATTAGGCTGTCTGACCAGCTGCCCACCTGGATTTGCGCCCGGTGAACGTCAATATTTGTGCCAGATAGCGCATCTGTTGGCGCCGCGGCCATCTTGGATTTAGTGGTGGTAGCCGTCTTAGCCACCTTGTCGTCAGTGTCATCCTTGGTAGTTGTCAGTTGATCACTGGTGGTCGTTGTTTGTGGTAATTGTTGGCGCCCCTCTTTTGGCGAATCTGATTGTTGCTTATCAATCGTCTTGGTGTCGTTAGTCGTGTCTGACGCTGGTGTGACTTCTTTGGTCGTTTCTTTAGTTGTTTCTTTAGTAGTTTCTTCGGTCGTTTTCTTAGTCGTCTTCTTCGCAGATTTCTCAGGTGCTTTCGTGCCTGATTCGTTGGTCGGGTCTTCCGCTGGTTCTTTAACTAAATCTTCCGTCGATTCCTCGGCCTTTTCTTCGGCAACTTCCTTAGTATCTTCAGCCGTGACCGTGATTTCGGGAAGCGTGTAAGTTTCTTTTGAGTCGGCAACGTGTAAGTCCAGTTGTAACTTGGCTACCAGTAGTGGGTTCGTCACTTCGACTGGCACGACCAGCTTCACTTTCTTTACGCGGCCTCGGTCGTTTTGGATAACAAGTTGGTTTTGTTGGTCAACTCGTGCCGTGATGTCTTCGTTGGGCTGCAGGTCAACGATTTCCCCGGTCTTAAGCTTGACGTTGTCCTGGTCGGCTAACGTCATCATCGTTTCCCCGGTGGGTAGCTTGATGGTCAACGCCATCTGTAGCTCCTGGGGGTCGTGACTGCTAACCTTTTCAACAACTTTACCCGCCTGGTCTTGGAGGGCCGCCGTTTTAATAATGTCTTCTCGCTTTTGCGCCTGAATCCGTAGCAGTGATGCCAAGCCAAGGAAACATCCCAGTATCGCAATAATCCGTAATAGTTTTTTCATGCGGTAATCCTCCATATCCCCTGTGGGTTTCGCTCTGTCTTTTTTTGAGTGATTTCAGAATACCAACGAAATGTGAATAACTTATGAACACCATATGTATTTTATAATAATATTAATAAGGTTGTTGTGTTATATATTAAAGTAATTACGTCAACCGCTAAATATATTGAACAGTTGTGGGTGGCGTTGTTTCTATAGAGTAAGGGTGTTTGGTTGCAGGGAGGGGTAGGAATCGATTGTTCTGAGCTTGGAGGGGCTGGCAGGTGATTTCGCTGACTATTTATTTTGTTTCGCGATTCGTTTGTACGGGATAGTTGCGTGGATAACTTGGGTGAAAGCCTGTGTAGAAACACTGGATAATGCGTAGAGACAGCAAAGAGGTCGCCCAACGTTGTTGGACGACCTCCTGTGAGTATTTAGATTATTCTAGACTTACTGCTGTAGCTAGCCTAGCTGAGATTGGTTACTTACGGTAGAAATACGTAATCTTATCGTCGGCAATGCCATGCAGTCCCAAAGCCTTTTTACCATTGTGGCGACCAGCAGTAAACGTCATGTAACCGGCATAGGGCAGCTTGCTCTTAGGAATTGATGACCCGCCAGGAAAGACGTTATACACTTTGTAGTGATGGTCATAGTTCATGCCACCAATTTCCTTCTTAGAAAAACGGATGGTCTTAGACTTCTTATGGCCACCCTTAAAATCCATTCTCATGGAATAAGAGTGTTTCTTGAAAGTGTAACTCCATCTAACCTTGATACCCTTCTTGTACTTAGAGTAGCTCTTCTCCTGCCAGGTCCCTCGCAGAGCCTTGGGCATCGTCTTATAGGTCGTAATCCGCTTTGACTTCGCCGCGGCATTGACCGGTTGATCAAAGGTCGTCACAGCTCCGGCAAGGCCCAAGCTTAATGCTGCCGCTGCAACCAAATATTTAACTTTCATTATGTATTCCTCCAATTGACCATAGTTTAATTCATCAATTACATCATAATTATAGCACTGGGTTAACAGTCGGAATACACAAATAATTTTTGGGTGTGATATTGTTGGAACATGCCCAGGTGAGTACCGTTGGTTCACTTGTTATTTTCTAACAACGCGGATAAACGTTGGTATTTGAATGCACGGATAATTCACTTTCATTGGCGAATTCTATTAAAGCAGAGTTCAGATCAACTTTACAAACCAGAATACTGGGCAGCGAATTAACTAGCGCTACATATGAAAACATTTTCCAAGGATTAAAACTACATAAATAGTCGGATAACCAACTTCTAGGTTTCGGGTATCATCCGACGTTAAAAAAAGGTGATCTCCCCGTAAACAATCACGATGAGATCACTTTAATTTTGGCTTGAAGTTATTAAGCTGCATTGTCTAAAATATTGATTTTTCTCTTCTAAAAATGGCTTTGCCTTCTTAGTTTGTCGTACCCAATTTGAGCAGGTTACCAAGGGACGATACCATCAATATCTGAAAACGTGCCAGAATCAGTTAACGTATCAGAAGTGGCCAGTTCCACAGTCCGCGCCACCCCCACTTGCACGGTCCGATTACCGCCGCCACCACCAAAACTAGTATCTACCCAACCAGGATTGACGGCGTTTACCGTGACAGGCGTTCCCTCCAGTTCGGCAGCGAGTTTGACGGTGAACATATTGACCGCTGACTTAGAAGCCTGATAGCCAGATGCTTGTAGTTTGTGAATACTGGTACTGGCATCGCTAGCTAGAGTCAATGACCCCACTGCACTAGAGATATTGATAATCCGGCCAGCCGGTGCTGCCTTCAAAAGCGGTAAGAAGACCTGCGTGACGTCAATCAAGCCGAAATAATTCACGTTAAAATCTTGCCGAATTGCGTCTAGTGACAGTTCTGACGGCTTAGTCTCATGATCAACGGCAATCCCAGCATTATTGATTAGAATATCTAAATTAGGAATACTCGTTTTCGCGTCAACGATCGACTCATGGTCGGTCACGTCCAACTGTACCGTCTGAGCTTGAACACCCGCAGCCTCGAGCCGGGCAACAGCGGCCTGTCCATGAGCTAAATTCCTAGAACCAACATAGATATGCTGGCCTTTCAAACCAAGTTCTAAGGCTAACTCGTAACCC
Organism: Levilactobacillus yonginensis; assembly: GCF_964065165.1. Taxonomy (NCBI): domain Bacteria; kingdom Bacillati; phylum Bacillota; class Bacilli; order Lactobacillales; family Lactobacillaceae; genus Levilactobacillus; species Levilactobacillus yonginensis. The sequence continues at coordinate 1,700,298 of NZ_OZ061549.1, forward strand.
ATCCCGCGATCAGCACCAGTAATTAATGTCTTGATAGTCATATCCATAGCTTCCTTTTCTGTTATGATGGATTTACTATATCAGCCTAACGTAACGGGAGGTCAAGCCAAAATGGAAAATAATAAATTGATGCGGATCGGTGAGTTTGCGAAAGCTGCCAATGTTACTATTCGAACAGTCAGGTATTACTTAGAGTGTGGCTTATTACCACCAGAAAAGCGCAATAAAAATAATCAACGGGTCTTTAATGATGAAGACCTACATTGGATAACCAACTTACATTATTTGCGGGAAGCTGGCATGTCAATCGTTGAATTGCAATACTACACCACTTTAGTGCGTGAAGGCGATAGCAGCTTACCGCAACGAATTGAATTAATGCGCAAGCAGCGTAAGCACGTCATCACTGCGATTGCTGCTAAGCAGGAACAGCTGAAAGTGATTGATCATAAGCTTGAGCGGTATTTAGCTGGAGACAGTGCGGTGATGTGAGCGACCTAAACAGACTAGCCTACGATTACTTCTATACACAAAATAGACTTGGCGTCAGATACACTAAGCCTTCATGGTAACAATATATGTTTAAAAACGTGGATAGCTCATTTTCATTGGCGAATTTTATTAAAGTAGCGTCCAGATTAATTTTACAATTCAGGATACCCGGCATCAAGTTAGCTAACACTACGCATAAAAAATTTAGTCGAAAAATAAAGTGCCCTACGATTGTTAGACAGATAAGTCTAACAATCGTAGGGCACTTCAAAATCCGGATAACGCTTTTATGACACCATAGGGGTAAGAACTTCTACCAATCATAACTACTCGCTAGTCATACTTAGCCGCTTTCAAAAATATGACAATTAATCACTATTATTTCATATTCTAGTCAGGATTCGTTGTTGTATTGTTTTCACTCAATCCTTCATTTAAATTAGACACACCATCCATTAATCCCTCATTCAAAACTATCTTAGTATCCCACTTTCGATTATATTCATAAATACTTGCAAATATCTTTTGGTTGTTAGGAAATTCTTGATCCAGCAGTTTAAACATTCTCTGAATATTTTCTGCATCTACCTCTCCTGCCATCGGTGAATCAACGATAATAGGAAATATTTTATCATCCTGATTCTGTACAACTTTTAAAACGGCCATTCTGTATGCAAAAACTAATAAATGTAATTTTGCACCACTATATCTCTTTAAGTCCCTAGTAAAAATAAAATCTTCATCTTTGTCAATAGTGTCCTGCACTCCCAATATTTTTGAAAATTTCACAATAGTATTATATATCTTTCTCACTTGCTGTATCGATCCTAGACTATCCCTCTGCAAGGATTTTAATTTATTAATTTCTTTTGTATTTTCCTTAAGTGTACTTTCCATAGAATCCTGAGTAATATTTATTTTTTCTACAGCATTATTAAATCTCCGAATTTGATCTTGATCCGAAAAAAGGCTCAATTGCTTGTTTAAATCCTTGGACATTTTGTTTTTTTGAACTATATATTCAGAAAGCTCTCTATTCTCTCTAGCTATTTGAGCCGTAATGACTGTCTGATTAAAATCAAAACCTAAAATATTCTTTTTAGATACCGGTATGGCCTTGTTATCCACTTTAATTAATATATTCATATCATCTATTAGTTTATAAAAGCTATCATTGCTTTTAATTATTCTATCTAGTTTACTAATTTTAAGTTTCTTTTTATTTATATCCATATCAATGGAACGTATCTGATCTTGTAGCTCATCAATACTCGACCAGTTTATGTCATCTTTATTCTTTTCACTTTCCATATTTAAAGTAAGCAGAGTCTTTATTTGCAATAAAACCTTTCGTTCCTCTTTTTTACTATCCATTTCAATCTGTATTTTTTCTGCATCAGTATTCGATATACCATCTAAAAGTTCTTCAATTTTAAACCGTATTTTCCCAATAACTATTCCTCTATTTAGAAGAGTCCAGCCTTTATCTTGATCAAAATATATAAGTCCCAATAAGTTATCTGCCAATTTAGGATTTTCAGTTTCAAAAACACTTGCTAATACTTCTGTAAAATCTTCCGGCAATTTATAAGTCCTTACACTCTGACCCATCTCAATATTAATTATTTTATCATGACGTTTTAATACCATTTCTTGATTTCTTTGTATAATTCCAATTTCCAAACTTAGCTTAGAAAAATCAATTCCTTTGGTTGAAGGAATTGGATATCCCAACGCATACAGAACCAACCGGATTAGGGAGGTTTTTCCGTGACTATTCTTTCGACTGTATATCAGGGTTGTCCCCACATCAAACTGAAATTTTTTATCGTTAATTAATAAATAATCAATTTCCATAGTTTAACGCCTCCTTAATATTCTTGAAATCAGAATTATTAGTAACAATTAACCAAAGAATAAATTTTGCAACATCTTTATTTCTGCTATCAGCCTCAACGTCTATTCCTAAATATGTACATATATCTCCATAATTTTTATTAACAAAGTCTCTAGCCCTATCATCTCTACTGAGACCATGGTTATGTTTTCCATAATTAAATAACAACATATTTACTTTAGAAACCACTGAAAAATCAAACGCCATCGGTTTCAAGAATTCTGAATACTGTCCTCTTATATAGTCTTCGTCATCAAAGCCAATATCAAAGAGTCTTAAAAAGTGCTCAATCTGAGATGTGCCAATCAACAATGTAGCTGCTGTATAACCTGCGATGAAGTGAACCCTTAAAGTTGGACACAGAATTTACGCTGCCTTCTGGATGGCGAGTTCCCGGTATTTTTCCGGGGACTTGCCATCCAGTTTTGTTTTGATCCGACGTTTATTGTAAAAGTTAATCCAGTCAGTCATAGCTTGAGTCAAGTCTTCCTTGTTCTCAAAATGCTCATCCATAACTTCGACCTTCATGATGTGGAAGAATGATTCAACTGCCGCATTATCTAGACAAGTTGCTTTGCGTGACATGCTTTGAAATACGCGATGTTCTTTGAGTGTTTCTCGCCAGAATTTATGTTGATACTGGAATCCCTGATCCGTGTGGACTGTTGTTCGATAACCTAACTTTGGCAGTCCTTCCAATGCTTCTCTAAGCGGCTTTAGGGCAAATTCTACTGTTGGATGGTCACTGATGTTGAAGGCTAAGACTTCGCCTGAGAAGAGGTCAATCACTGGTTCTAAATAGACCCGTTCACTTTGGCTCATACCACCGTATCGAAATTCACTGACATCTGTAACGAGTTTTTGATAGGGTCGGTCCGTTTTGAATCGTCGGTTCAACTGATTAGGCGCAATTTTACCAACGGATCCTTTGTATGAATTATATTTACGTTTTTGCCGATTGTACGCTAAACAAAGCCAATCATGCTCATGCATTAGACGCAAGACTCGTTTATGATTCACCGTGAATCCATGCTCCTGTAAAGCTTTAGTTAGTCGCCGGTAACCATACTTCTTGGTGTACTTAGAATCTTCCTGCCGGATCTCATCGATTGCCTGAATGATTGGAGAATCATCCAGCTTTTCACGCTGACGATGTGAGCGTGCGTAATAATACGTACTTCTTGGTACTTTGACGACCTTGAGTAGGAGCTTGATGGGCACTTGAAAGACCTGCCTTAACTCGGTCACTATTTGCGAGATTTCTTGTCTGCTGACTTCTTCTGAGCTAAGGCATCGAGTTTTTTTAGGTATTCATTCTCAATCTTTAACATCAAGTTTTCTTGTTTTAATTGCTTCAATTCATCGGCGGTACTGGAGTTATTGCGACTCTTTGAAGGCTTCGTTTGCTTATGTTTAGCCATGATTTTAGGCTTTCCTCGCTTCCGTTCAAGGCCAGCGATTCCTTGCTCCTCAAAGCGCTTCTCCCATTGCCAGATGGTGCTTGGCGAAGATAGATTGAAGTGCAGAGCCGTTACCGGAAGCGAGGCCTGATGTTGTTTTCTCCAGTTTAATACATCAACCTTGAACTGACTAGAATATTCTGGCTTCTGATCCTTCAGCTTCAATCCAGCTATACCGTATTTCTGGAAGCGACTAACCCAAAGAAGGATAGTTTCTTCCTTGCTGATACCATGTTTTCTGGCCAATGAGGTTGATCCAACTCCACTCAAATATTCAGTGACGACCTTAATTCTAAAATCTAAATCAAACTTAACCATAGTAAAACCCCCAAGGTTGGACTTTCTGTCCAACCTTGGGGGTTCACTTCACGAAATCCTTTTTGGATATAACCTTTTTACTATCTTCTGCACTCCGATACACTAAAAACAACATAGATTTAAGCAAAGAATCATACTTACTTAAATTAATATGTGCAGCATCCATGAATTTACGAACTTTTTTCTCAAGCTCAGATAGTTTCGTTTCATCATCATCACCTGCGTACTCAATCTTCATTACCTTTAGTTTCGAGAAATCAATTTCACTATGCTCTAAAGTTTCATTAAATTCCTTCAATCTTTTTAACATCTTAGGCGGTAAGGAACTACTACTGTATTTTCTATGTGGTGCATTAGCTAATTCCTGACCAGCACGCTTTCCAAACAAATAATTTGAATTAGTTAATAAAACTTCACTTTTGATACTTTCCAATCCGTAATCAACCACATCTTGTGACAACACTCTCAAAGCATCCACAATATACTCTTTATTGAACGTATCGTATGGGTTCTGTGTTTCTTTCGCTTGAATAAACGACATTGTTCCGTCATTCCATGTCAAAACAATGTCTTCTTTTCCTTCAACCTCAAAAGATTGAACTTTATCGACATTATCTAAAAAGAGATAGAGGGCCGCCATGTCTTGAAAATTAAATCCGGCAACACCACCTGAATTGTTCGTATTCTTTGCCAATTTATAGCTCTCCTTAACTTATGTGTCAAATGGCATCATATCACTATAGATGCCGGTAGCCACATATATCGTCTCATTACTTATGATATGGACTCCCGTAACTACCCACGCAGCGATTAATCGCAAGAAAACCGCATCACTTATGATATGGTAACCTGTATCAGACTAGCCTACGATCAGTCCAATTAGCCATCAATCTTTTTGAAAATGTATTCGCTTTTTCATAAAGATATCATGCCACTTGGTTCTATACGGAGTGGCAAAATACGATAATCGAAACCCTTGTTGATATGCTTCCTTGTAAGCCAGTAGCAAATATAAATTAATTTCATCGTCTGGGCTGACCATCTGACTGAGCTTGCTAAATGATATATTAGGCGTATTCAACTCTAGATTATTTGCTAACAATCTCAGCTCCACTTCCACCAAGTTGATGTCTCGCGCGAACAAAACCATTGCATGAAGTAATTTATCGAAAATACTTACCAACTCAGAATCTGGAATATACCTATCTCGCTTAGTTAAATCAAAATCAACTATAACTAACTTTGGAACACTCGATAAATCTATTAAAAGATTACCAGAAAAGCTAACTCTGCGTTTCATCTCGTACTTCGTATAAACATTCACCTTACACTTACTTGAATAAACTTGATACGTAAAACTCAAACCAGAAGACTCTACATATTTCTCCAAAATTCTAAGATTAACTTCGGAAAAATTCCTTTCAAAAAATCGAGGATTCCGCCTAACCTTAAAAATTCTGTCGAAGGGCTCATTCAAAGTTTGCGAAATAACATAAGCTTTGGTCAACATAACATTGTAACTAATATCATCTCTAATATTAATAATTGTCTGCCGCTTAATACTAGAGCGCCTGCTAACTTCTGAAATACTCAGACCTGACTCGCTTAGCACAGTTGCTAAGTCATTCTCCACAATAAACTTTTCCATTTCATTCACCACCCATCTAAATCATATACGATGAGTTAGATTTTGCATATCCAAGTAAAAATATTTACAGGGGGTTACAAGCTAAGATTCCTAAAATTGGCCACTACTGCCTAAACTTCTCCAAACGATACAATTGTTCTTCGTCAACAGCGTCACGACCATCTTTGAAGTCATAACCCATATGCTGATAGAATTCGAGTCCCGTTATCGATGCCGGTATTTCAACCCGTTTTGCTCGCTGGAAATATGTATCTTTTTCGAGTGTCTCAATAATCAGCCGACCAATCCCTTGTCCTTGATAAGCTGGTAAGACAAAGATATCAAAGAGACTAAATTCAGTTGTACTCCCCCAATATGAACCGATAGCACCAGTACCAATGATTTTCTGGTGCTCACAGAAAACATAGAAATGGGTTTGCTTTGCCTTAGAAACAAAAAAATCAGCTGGCATTGAGCGAATTTCATTCTCAATGTATTCCTGAGAGTAATCCTTGCTGTTTGACTCCCGGAGAGTTTTCGCCACGACACTGGCTACTGCTTCAGCATCGCTGGTTTTGAATTTTCTGACACTGATGTGCATTGAGTCACCTTCAACTTTTACTTAGTCATACCAATTGCGGAACAAATTTTCATAGCAAAACCAAACTAAAGAACTGCATCGTTACATGATGTAACTTTACTTGCCCCGATTAAAACAAATAATTTTCATCAGGAAAGGGCTTATAACTATTACCATAGTTGCTAAAGAAAAAATGACAAACAACCACAACTATCCCTTCCTCAAATACCACTACACTAAGTATCAAGCAATCACTTATGGTACGGAGACCCCTCATTAATCATAAACGCCCGATAAACTTGCTCCGTCAGCACCAACCGCATCAACTGATGAGGTAGTGTGAACCGGCCAAACGAAATCTGAGCGTCCGCACGCTTCAGAACGGCCGGCGTCAGTCCCAGTGAGCCCCCGATGACGAACGTGATGTCTGAGTGGCCGTACGTGGTCAAGTCCTTCAGTTCCTTGGCAAACTCCTCCGACGAGCGTTCCTTGCCTAAGATGGCCAATGCATAGACGTATTCGCGGTCCTTGATTTTACTCAGGATTCGTTCGCCTTCTGCCACCATGACCTGGTCCATCTCTGCCTGCGACAAATTCTCTGGTGCCTTTTCATCTGGAACTTCGACGATTGAAAATTTACAGAACCGCGACAATCTTTTGGCGTACTCCGCGATACCCTGTTTGAAGTATTTTTCCTTCAATTTACCCACAACCACAAACTTGATGTTCATAATTAGCCTCCTGTACACAGGTTGTCCACAAAGTTATCCACAGGTGGACAACCTGGTTTCCTAGATATTGGGGTGAGCAGTTGGACCACCCACCACATGTATTTTTTGTTAAAAAGTCAATCTCAAATTAGTTATCCACCGTTGTCCACCGAAACGGACGTTCGGGGTTCCCGCTTACAAACCGCACTACATAAGGATTCCTAGCGCCTAAAATAGCGAACAACTTTTTCTATCCACAGTTATCCACTATGCCTGTGGATAACTTTTGCACCGGTTTCATTGCCGGTATTACCCAAGTTTTGAGTTTTCCACCGGGTCAGCCCTCTGATTATCCCCCAAGTTATCCACAGATACAAATTCAATTATTTTCGGCCCTGAATTACCCAGGCCCCTCATAAATTTTTCGTTCGGCTACCGAACCGGCGGGGACGTTTTCATCCCCCTTAAGCCGACCTTAAACTTCGGCTTTTCACTAAACAGTTTATCATACACAAAAACGACAGTCGGAAAATCCGACTGCCGTTTTTCATTTTTCGGAGATTATTCGGTTAGCTTTCGGAATTCGTCGTTGTCCCGGACGTCGTCTTCAATTGTGACGAGGTCTCAGTCAACTTGACCTTGGTAGTCTGCTTCTTACCATTGTGGTAGTACGTCACCGAAACGGTATCGTTCAACTTGTACTTGTACAGAATATCCCGCAACGTGGATTGATTTGAAATTTCGTGACCACCCATGGCGGTAATGACGTCGTACTTGGTCAGACCGGCCTTCTTAGCTGGTGACCCTGCCGTGGCACTCATCACAACCACACCACTGTCTACGTTAGATGGCAACTTCAAGATCGACTTCTGTTGTGAGCTAGAGACGTTCGCCAGGTCCACGTAGGTGATCCCTAACGCTGGCCGAACGACCTTACCTCGCTTGACCAGCTGATTGATGATGTTGACCACTTCGTTAGATGGAATGGCAAAGCCCATCCCCTCAACGCTGGTCCCCTCAGCATCACTGGCAATCTTGGAAGACGTGATCCCGACGACTTGGCCGCCGACGTTGATCAGCGCCCCACCGGAGTTCCCTGGGTTAATCGCCGCATCGGTTTGAATAACCGTGGCGTTCCCCGTCTGAGCCCCGTTAGAGTTAGTGGTCTCAATCGTCCGCTTCTTGGCGGAGATGATTCCTTCCGTCAGAGACGTTGCGTACTGGCTACCCAGTGGCGACCCAATGGCCAGGGCCGTTTCGCCGACCTTCACCTTGTCAGAATCACCAAACGAAGCAATGGTCTTCAAGTCCGCACCGTTGACCTTTAAGACGGCCAGGTCGGTCACGGAATCCTTCCCCACTAATTTCGCTTGCAACTGCTTACCTGAGCTGGTAACGACCCGCAGCGCCGATGAACCGGACACCACGTGATTGTTGGTCACGATGTACGCCGAGTTGCCACTCTTCTTGTAAACGACCCCGGAACCTTCAGAAGCTTCCTGCAGAGCCGCCTTACTGGTCGATGAACCTGAAGCGTCCTCGCCAAATAACTGACCCAACGTGCTGTTACTACTACTTTGTTTTTGTAAATTAATAACAGAGACCATCGCTCCCTTGACCTGGTTAAAGGCCTTGGTGGACTGGCTAGACACGTTGACCGTCACGTTGGAGGTCGACGCGTTCCCACTCTTATTGCCACCGGCAGGTACCGCCGTATCGTTGAGACCACTATTGTTGATGTAGCTGATGCCACCGTAAGCAGCACCCCCACCGAGTAGCCCGGCCACCAGTGCGGTCACGGCGACCTTGGTCAAGGTCAATCCGCCCCGCTTCTTCCGTGGTTCTGGAGTAGGCGTTGGAGTTGTTTGGTTATTATCAGTTGTTTGGTTGTTATCATTATTTTGATTATTATTGTTATCCATCACATTGCGCTAACGCGCGAACCCTCCCTTATCCGTCAGTTGAAAGAGACCTTCAACCGCTTATTTTATAAACTTAATCATAGCGAGTGAGTGTGAATTTTTTTTGATAATTTCGTGCACAAGTCCTAAAATTTACGCTTTCTTAACCTATAAAGCGACTAGGGGCGTGGCTTCTTCGGGGTTGGTATCAATCAGCTGGAAGTCGTGACCCACGCCAAAGTCCCGGTTCTCCATCATGGAGGCGACCGTCAAGTGACACAGCGACTGCATGTTGTTGTGTAGGCTCCGGTGACCCAGATAAATCTTCTTGGTTCGGTTGCCCAGCACGTCCATCAGGGCGTCGGCGCCTTCCTCGTTAGAGAGGTGCCCCTTGTCACCCAGAATCCGTTGCTTCAGTGGCCACGAGTACTCACCCATCCGTAGCATTTCCACGTCATGGTTACATTCCAACAAGTAGGCGTCGGCGTCCTTGATGACGCCCTCCACGTGCTCGGAGACGTAGCCGGTATCAGTCAGGATGACGAAGGTCTTGCCATGATAGTGGATGGCGTAGAATTGAGGTTCGGCGGCATCATGGGATACGGAGAAGCTTTCCACGTCAATGTCCCCAAACGTCTGAACCGTATCCGGCGCAAACATATGCTTCTGAGCCAAGTCAACCTTTCCAATCTTGGAAGACATGGCATCCCAGGTCCCTTGGTTAGCGTACACGTTCAGCTGTTCATAGCGCCGTGCCAAAATACCCACCGCCTGGCGGTGATCAGAATGTTCATGCGTCACGAGGAGGGCGTTGACGTCGCTCATGTTGCGGTCAATGTCACCCATTAATTTTTCAATTTTCTTACCACTCAGTCCCGCGTCGATCATAATCTTTTCGTTAGGGCTCTCCACGTAGGCCACGTTACCCGTGCTCCCACTGGAAAGAATACTGATGCGTAAGTCATCTGCTGTTGTTTCTGTCCGCAAGTCCATTCGACCTCTCCTTAAATTCAATACCGTTATCATACCGCATCTGGCCGGCTTTGTAACTAACGCCGTCCGCTACCAAGTAAAAAGGGGGCAACCAGCTGGCCGCCCCCTGATTCATCATGCGTTTAATCACTCGTTGACGTGGTCCCACTGACCGTCTTCACGTTACTGTCGTTGGTCAAGATGGCCCCAGTGAACGCGTTGACGTGTTTCAGCTGTAAGACCCCGGCGTTATTCCCGCTGTTGGCCTTGACCGCAATGACCCAGGTCGGAATGTACACACTGCTATTCTTCAAGGTGAAGTACCGAGTGTACGCTAACTTGGTCCATACGATCTTAGTGTTATTCGAGATCTGATTGTATTGATACAACCAGATCAGCGCCTTCCGTTCGGAAATAGTTTCCGTCTTTTCACGCAAGGTCGACACGTCTGACAGGTACCCCTGCGTGTAGCCGGTGACCGTGCCATCGTTAGTCAGGCTAAAGCGAATCTCACCGTACCGCGAGTAAATCTGTCCGTCCGTCACGTGTTGCGTGTAAACCACGGTGTTCTGGCTGGACAACCGTTTATTGTAGAAGTAATTCGTCCCGTTTAGAATCATGGCCCCATTATTGACCACGGTATCCAGCGTTTTATCCGGATGCTTGGTATCAACCCCGGTAATGGGGGTCTTAAACGTCGACGCAATCGTGCCGTCGTCGTGGTACCGAACCGTTTGGTCACTCAGTGCGGTCAAAGAATTCTTAATGCTGTTATCGTTACTGGTTGAAATGTAGTAGCCTTCGCTACTGGCCTTCGACGGCGTCTTGAAGGTGATATCGTCGGACCGCATTTCTTTAACGATGGTGGCATCGCTATCCGCCGAACGCGTCGAGGCCGTCTCCGTTTGCCCGGACGTATCCCGTTGAAAGGCAACGAACAAGAAAATATCAATGACAATGAACGCGACTAGGAACAACCATTCGATGCGGCGGAAATCCATGCCAAACCACCCTCCTTTTTAGCGACTTACTGTTTCAACATCTGTGAATACGTCTTCCAACTACCATCGTAGAAAACGTACCAGGTTGGGGTCAGATTGACGACCTTATCCGATGAGGACGAAGCCAGCCACTGATACCCCAGTTGCACGGTCGTAATTTTCTTTTTACTATACCCAGCGGCCGTCAGCTGGTTAATCACGCTCTGCGTGCTAGGCAGCGAAACGGACTTCTTATCATTTGGTACGGGGACCTGCAGACTGTACAGCGAGAAATAGTACCGCCGCACACCCTGTGACAGCATCTGAATCCGTGCTGCCCCGTAATTACTTTGATTAAAGATCGGGAACCCTTCAACGAAACTCCGATACGTAACTGTCGAATTCGTGTGGTTGTACCCGTAGTACCGCAGATTTTCCATCGGAATCCCCACGGCCTTGACAGCACTATAACTGGCATTCAGCGCCTGACTGAAGCTCAGCGACGCTTGCAGCGCACTGTAATCTTCATATAATGCCGTGCCCTTCTTATTGTAGACGGTCAGCTGTTGCGACGCCCCATCGCTATAGATGGTATTGTCCTTGTTCTTCTTGGCCGAAACGTTGGTCGACTCCCCTTTGTTCAAGATGCGTGTAGTAAAGTAGTCCGTCGACTGTTGGTTGACCAAGTAACTGTAGGACTGAACGGTCACATTATTCCTAACGTACGGTACCGCTGAGCCATTGAGCCACTGCATCTTAATGTCAATTCGAAAGAGATTTTCCTTAAGAATCTTGTTCAGTTGCCGGTTGTTTCCCTTCTTCACGGTCACCTGGTAAACTTCTTGATCCTTATCGTCTAACAGGTAAATGTGCTTGGAATTATCCAATGGCACCATAATCCGTGAAAATTGGGTGGCGGAACGCCCCAAGTTGCTGCTAAACACCGTATTAAACAGTTTAATGTTGACTGGTGCCCCGTAAGACAGGAGAATGCTGCTCTTAGTCGTCAAAAATTTCATATAAACGGCTTGTGATTTGGCATCGACCCGGCGCACTCGGCCTAAGTCCCATTTGGACAGGGACTCGCGAATCTCCGTGGTCAAATTAACTTTCCGGTTATTCAACAGTTCCTGATTACCATTATCGTTGGTGTACACCACCTGTGTTGGCAAATAAACGTCCTTCTTTGGCCGCGCATTTAGCTCGGTCGTGGGCGTATTTGAACTACGCTGGCGGTTACGCTCGTACTGAGCCGGATTCGTCCAGATCATGGCGGACAACGCCACACTGATCACTACGGCGATGGTAAGCCCGAGTGGTAAGAATGCTTTAGTTATCTTCATCCCAGAGATCCTCCTCATCGTACGGCTTGTAAGGCAAGGAAATGTAGAACGTGGAGCCGCGGCCCTCACGACTATCAACCCAGATTCGTCCGCCCAACATCTGGACAACTTCACGGGAAATCGCAAGTCCTAACCCACTCCCACCTTGGGCCCGTGAACGGGCCTTATCAACCCGGTAGAACCGGTCAAAAATGCGGGGAACATCTGCTCGTGGAATCCCTAAACCTTGGTCAGAAACGCTTAAAATCACATTATTATGCGTCTCCAGTAAGCGGGCCGTCACGACACCACCATCTGGGGAATATTTAATCGCGTTATTCATCAAGTTATCCAACACTTGTGTGAACCGGTCCGTGTCGATTTCGACCCAGAGGTCCCGCTTCGTGAAGTCCCGCTTGATGGTGTACGTCTTCTTGGGCTGGTCATCCTGCTTTAGCATCATATCAAAGCGGTCCAGCACGTAGTTAAACAATTCGTTCAGGTTAACCATTTCTAGTTCAAGTTTTTGGGTCCCAGAATCCATCCGTGACAGTGTTAAGAGGTCATTGATCATCCGAATCATCCGATCAGTTTCCTCTTGGGTGACCTTCAAGAACTGTGGCGCCACCTCGGGATCCTTCCAGGCCCCCTCGGACAACGATTCGATGTACGCCCGCACACTGGTCAGTGGCGTCCGTAATTCATGGGACACGTTAGAAACGAATTCCTTCCGGTCCTGATCGATCTTCTGTTGTTCGGTGACATCGTGCAGAACACAGACTAACCCGGAAATAAAGCCAGATTCCCGTTGAATCAGGGAGAAGTAAGCTTGCAAAATCAGGTCATGTTCCTTCGTTGAGAAGTCCAAGACCAGATCGTCTGGGTCCTCTAACAGTTCACGCAACGTGTAGTCATCACGAATGTCGAGCAGGTCCAGAATCGACTTGCCCACGGCATCGTCCGGCTCTTGGTCGAGTAGACTACCGGCAGTTTCGTTAATAATTGTGACGTTCCCCCGACGATCGGTGGCAATAACCCCATCGGTCATGTGAGACATCACAGAATCCAGCCGACGCCGTTCAGACTCAGTGGATTCCTGAGCCTCTTCAACCCGCACGGATAAGTTATTGACGGCACTGGCTAATTGCCCCAGTTCGTCATTTCCGTACACGTGGACGTGGCCAGAGTAGTCCCCACGGGCGATGCGTAGCGTCTGTTTCTTCATCTCATCGATTGGCCGGGTAATGGCTCGCGAAATAATAATTGCCATAACCAGTCCCAAAATAATCGCAACAAACGTAGCTGAGAAGTAAATCAGCGTGATTTGATTGATATTTTGATAAACCGAGTCTAGACTTGAGCGCATTGAAATAACCCCGACTAATTCGCTGTTATTTCCCTGGGTCCGAATCAGCCGCGTAATGGTCGTGTAGTACCGACTATTGTTCTGTGAATTGTACGTCGTCCGCACCACATCACGGTTATTGTAGATGGCATTTTTAATGTTGTTATCAGTCGTCTTTTGGCCAACGATTCCCTGATTGTCGACTTCATTGGTCCCTCGAATGGTTCCTTTGTTATCGATAACCCGAATCTGGGCGTTATTGGTGTTATTGATTTCCGACAACGTTGATTTAATTTGTTTATTTCCCTTGACGGTGTTCGTCATCGTCAGCTCGTCTGAGAGGCGATTCCCAATATAGGTTTGCACGACCTGTTGCGCTTTAAACGTATTTAGGTTCTGCCGCTCCAACTGGCGTACAAACACGGCACCAACGATCTCCAGCGTTAAAAGTAGGAGTAGCGCGAAGACCAGTGCGATTTTAAAGTGAATCGACTGGAAAAATTTAATTTTACTATTCACGAAGTCACATACTCCTCAATGCGAGATTTAGCGTTGCCGCTAGCTTAAGCTTGGTCTGAATCTGGGTTGCGTAAGTAGTATCCCACACCCCGTCGGGTTACCAGCCAAGTTGGGTGGCTCGGTGCATCTTCAATTTTTTCTCTGAGCCGACGAACCGTGACGTCCACGGTCCGGACATCACCAAAGTAATCATAACCCCAGACCGTTTGCAGCAAATGTTCCCGCGTCATAACTTGACCAATATGTTGGGCTAAGTAATGGAGTAATTCAAACTCCCGGTGGGTCAAATCAATGTTGGCGCCACGCTTAGAAACGGAATAAGCTTCAGGATGAATGGTTAAATCACCAATCTCAATATCTTGGTTTTCTGGTTCTTCTGGCTGGGCGTGAGCGACCGTATCCTGCCGACGCAGGTTAGCTTTCACCCGAGCAACCAATTCTCGGTTAGAGAATGGCTTGGTTACGTAGTCATCGGCCCCGACTTCCAGACCGACAACCTTATCTAATTCAGAGTCCTTAGCCGTTACCATGATGATTGGCATATCATGCTTCCGGCGAATCTCACGAGCGACACCCAGGCCATCAACCTTAGGTAACATTAAATCCAAGATAACCAAATCAGGGCTATCCTCTTCAACCTGCTGAATAGCAGCTTCACCATCATAGGCGACCGCCACTTCGTAACCCTCTTTTTCAAGGTTAAACTTCATAATATCAGTAATCGGCTTTTCATCATCAACAACGAGAATTTTCTTAGGCATAATAAAAATTTCCTCCTTAAAGGGAAATACAAATGAATCCGGCAATTGCAGGATTACCGGCAGGCCGGCCGCTGGGTGTCACACTACCACCGTCAACGGGGCCACTACGTTTAATAGATAGCTTGGTTCATCGTTTAAAGTCAAGAATAGAACGGGCCACCGTACAACTGATGGCCCAAAATGTTTTCAAAAGTAACGTTGAACGGTCCGAGATATTTCCGGTACCGAGTGAACAACGCTAACTGAATTATAACACATCATGAAGCTTCTTTCAGTCCAGGCACATCAAGGACTTAAGCTTCCTTTAACCTGTTATTTCCCGGGAAATGCACTTTTCTAATGAACATATCTGTCAATTAAGTCTATTAGACGGCCCGTTGTTAGTAAGATAGCGGTTTCAATCTCACCAGTCCCGGACTTCCTTACAATTTCACGACAATCTCTTTACGAAAATTAATTTCTATATTTAGTCAGGTTTGGACGGGTAGCCAACCACAGCTGACCAATCGACTGGTTAAGCAAATAAACCAGGAAATAATTTTAGAGCGTTTATTTTTAGCGAACCGCTTGCTAAATCCATCAACAGCTGCCCATTATTCACAAAATTAGGTGGATTTAAAAAAATTTTGCCAAAAAATGCTACCTACTTCGCGACCGTTGCTCGAAATACGATGTTTATTTTGCCTAATTTCAAAAAAATCTCAGAATTCCAAAAACTTTTTAAGATTCAGAAGTAACCACGGTAAACCGGGATTTTTCGTCCCTTCGTCATTATGAAATTTACAATCTTTTTGAATAAAAATAAATTTTTTTTGAAAAAGGGGTTGCGCCCCCCTAATCCTCATGATATGATAGTTCTCGTTGATATGGAAGACATACGACATAACCGATATGGGCAGTTAGCTCAGCTGGCAGAGCAACGGACTCTTAATCCGTGGGTCCAGGGTTCGATCCCCTGACTGCCCATCACTTACTAATCAGCTTTCACGAAGCTAACTTCGTGGTTGCTGATTTTTTTGTACCCTGAGGTAATAAATATCCGCTGACCTCATGTTTATTCATAGTGAGTTCACACGTTGCTTTTTCACTGAACAGTAGCGATTTATCACCGTGAACTCCCTCAGAAGCCGCCACAGTAAGCCTGCTTCACCGACACTTCCTACATATATGGATGACACCCGCAACGGAAACTTGCAGAGGTGATGCGTTATCCAACAGCAACATCAAAAGAATCGCATGTCTTATCGGGTCGTCGCCCTCTTGATTGGCCTGGTCTTAAACGCCTTCGGCAACGCCCTCAGTGTTTCAGCCAACGCCGGGAGTGGGATTTGGACCGCGGCGGCCGTTAACATCGCTTACTGGATTCACGGCAACGTGGGGGTCATTCTCCTCATCGTCGGGGTTCTGAGCGCGCTTTTGAATCAGATTTTGATTCACCAGATCGACATCCCCCGGTTCGTAGGTGAGGTGGCCTTCATTTCCTGTTTCAGTTACTTCATTGACGTGTTCGTTTCCATGTTTGGCAAATGGGGAGTTCCCGACCTTTCCTTGGGTTGGCGCATGCTCCTCAGCATCGTAGGAGTCACCATCTTTGCTAGCTCCATTTCCATCTATCAGCGGGCTAACCTCATCATGCACCCCAACGATGACACGTCGAACATTCTGCGGTTCATGTACCTAGGTGGGCGCGCCACGGCTTCACAGCTGGTCGACTTCATTCCGCCGATTATCATGATTGCCGTTTGTTACATCGCCACCCGGCAGATTTACTCCGTCAACGTGGGGACGTTATACTCCATTATCTTTAACGGCGTCATCATCGCCGCCGCTGATAAGCACATCATGCCACACCTGTACCACAACTTTAGAGTTTCTCATTAAATTAACCTTATCCGTTGACCACGAGGTGGCCAGCGGATTTTTTTCGTCTCCCCAAATTTGTTTTCAACCGTTCATACTGTCTATACTGGTCTTGTCAACCACGCCCGTTTAAAAACGGACGCTTGTGAGAACCACACCCTTTGGCATGGTGACCACAATTTGCTTAGATACAGCGCTAGCCTACGAATAGGACTTATCCGCTAATTACCAAAGCCTTTTAGGTCCGCAGGTTGCCAGACGGACTAATTTTTACAGGGTTGCTAAACCCTTAACTAGAATATTTTTAGCTGCATTATGATCACGGACATGAAATATCCCACAATTAGGACACGTCCACTTGCAATCAGCTAACGTCAACTTGTGCTCACCGGTCATGATGTGCCCACAATGACTACAGGTCTGCGTTGTATTCCGGGGATTAATCGTCAAAAATTTCCGACCATACAAATCGGCTTTGTAAGCCAACATGCTCAGTAAAGTTCGCCAACCAACGTACGAGATGCTCATTGCCAAGGCGTGGTTCCGCAACATATTTTTACTCCGCAGTTCTTCAGCTACGACTAAATCGTGGTTTTTGATCAAGGTCGTAGAGAAGTGATGTAAAAAGTTCTTACGTTGATTGGCAACTTTAAGTTGTAATTTGGCCACTAATAATCGTTGTCTTTGATAATTCTTTGCTTGATAACAAGCGTACCATATGAGTATACCGTATCCATAGCAAAGTGTCTTACAATAATATTTATGGAGATAACATATAAGCTTCGCTGATCAACGAAAGGCATAGTGGCATTCATCCCTTGATTGAGAGCAAGGGAATTCTGCCTAATATATATTAAAGGAGGCACCATCATGCGCTTTACCTCAAAATTTCTTGATTCCTATTCACGCTGGGTCAAAACCCTAGATTTCCTCGAGTTACCCGTTGGCATTCTCTGGCTACTTAACTTTCTCTGGCCGCACTACGTCGTGCAGACCAGTATCATCTTTGGCCTCTATAACGTTATCTTCTTTCTCTCCTGGTTGGTCGAAACCATTTGGCGCCATCATCAGAAGAAAAATGGGCGTCTAAAGCGTTGATTTGGACTGGACAAGCTCCCACCTCAGGGACTACGCTTAATAAAAATAAGTGGAGTGGACTATTTCTCGGATAATCATTTTATCGACTAGTCTATCCCCACAGCTTAGAGGGGAACCGTCACTATGAGAAAATCCGTCGTCCTGTTCGCCAGTTGTCTGGCCCTGCTGACTAGTCTGCCAGCCGCCGCTGCCACTAAGAATCCAACACCCATCAGCAAATACCGTTACGCTAGTAAGAAAGCCGCCTACTATAACAAATCGACCAGTGCTTACTACCGGTCTATTTGGACGGCCGCTCGTCAGGCTTGGAATAAATCCAAAGCTTTTAAGTGGTCTCCGACCAAGAATAAAAAGTCACGGACGTTTACCACGACCATCAGTAAGGCCTCTGGCATCTGGATCAACGCAACCGGGATGGCTTACAATGGCATGTCCTTTGACAAGGCTGGCCATCAGACTGGTTCAGCCATGTACCTGAATCGGTCCGTTCTGAAAAAATACAAATACAATAAGAAACAGCGGACCAACGTTGCCATTCATGAAATGGGCCACGCTCTGGGCCTCAGCCATAACGCCAAGGGCTCCGTTAGTGTGATGAATCCAGCTAACCGGGTTCAACCGCTACGTAACGTTGATATCCGCGGCGTTAAGAAGGCCTACAGTACGCCCGTCACTCCACGTAAAGCTTTGGCTTCCGCTGCCAAGCCATCCCTCTCCGTCGATCACATTAAGGACTATTCCAACAACATTTATGGCGTTGAGGGACTGGTCCACGACGCCGGAACCATTGTAGAAGGGACCATCACCAAAAGTGTTGGCCACCACCAGGCCCCTAAGAATTACTATACGACCCAAACGTTAAAGGTGTCAGACAAGTTTAAGGGCGCCGCCGCTGGGACCACCCTCACCTTCACCCAGGGGGGAACTACGCAGATGGCCGTTACCGACAGCGAGGTCTTGCATCCCGGTGAAGACGTGCTGGTCATGTTGGGGAAGAGTGCCGCTGGTAAATACTACGTTATCAATGACGGCCAAGGCATGTTTCTCGATACCCACACCAGTAACGGGCACGAGCTCTTTGAACACGTGTCTGATCACACCATCTACACGGAAGACATGCTCCACTAAGTCTATCTTCTCGCCTTACCGGCCGCCAGCTATGGGCTGGAACGGTGCGGGCACAACTTGAAGCCTCGAAAGTGCCGAGTCTTCAAGCTTGGCCTTCTGCTAAGCCAGCAGGAAAAACACCTCCTGACTAAGCAGAACGACGCGCCTGAGCCCATATCTGGCGACCTCTCGGCTTACATAGTAGTTCTTACTGCCAGGTCAGCTAGCTGTTATCAGCAAGGTCGTCATAAGTGACTCAACTCCCGCCTATCAGCGATAATCATGTTGCAACACCATCAGAGCCGGAGGCGGCCAGGGACGCAGCCAGCTTACACCACGGGCGACTTTGGAGACACGGTTCCTTCGTGGCTTCAAATCGAGCGAGAAGCCCGCTCTTTGGCTGAAGCGTCCCCACAGCAGGCTACATCCCTGGCCGCCGGAGTGCGTTCAATTTAGCGTACTAATACTGGATTGAAGCAACTAATTCATTTTTCAACTTTTAGTTCTGATTCAAAATGAAAAGCGGTCGTGACGGTTTAACCCGTGACGACCGCTTTTCTATGTATGGCTTAGTGCAGGTACCAATGATGCAGCGCAGTTACTAGGTCAATCAACGCAAATAACGCGATGAATCCGCCCACACTAGCAATAAATAGGAGTCCATAACTTCGCCAGAACAACTGGCCTTGCGTGATGAAATCAACGGCTCCCTTAAACAGAAATACCGGTAATAAAAAGAACAGATAAATCTCTAACCAAGTCAACCGATTGGGTTACTTGCTCCCTTAGAATCTTCCGAAAACCCATCACACAACCTCCTCCGATGATCCATCATCGCCGAAGCCTGATCTGATGCCGGTTAGCCACCGCCATCACCCCGTAATCAGTCCCGGTTACTACTCATCCCCGAGTCCCCATGCAGTCATCATACCATGGCCACCCCACAATAACTATGCACCTGAACTAAGTTGTACGAAAAAACTAAAGCTTGTCGACAACTTGCTTATATAACTGTTTTTGCTAGTGAGAATGACTAGTTCGTCGCCGCCTAGCTTGGTGACGAACTCATGTCGCTAGTTATTACTTTGATAATTAGAATGTCAGCTTTCGTAGCATTTACTGATTGTTCTTGAGCAAAAAAGCGCTTATCTGTGAAAGGCGTTGACGTCGTCCTGATTGCCAGCTATGCTTAGGTCCTCATTCTGATACCCGAAAAAGCTGTCCCGAGTTCTGGGGCAGCTTTTTTGGTTGCTATTGGGGCTTGTCAGTTGGCTGAAAGAATTCGGTGAGCGTGTATTGTCTTAGGCAGCTTGTCCCCAGAACCATCTTCCCAACCTGCGTGTCAAAAGGGACAGGTCCCTGCGCTTAGCGTAAAACCGGTCCATGACTTTGTCTCTGCTGGCTTAGAGCTTTCGTCTCCGGAGATTTATCCTGTGCCTGGCAGCTTCTGAAACGTGTGGAAATAGGCAGTTTCCTGCGCTTAGCACAAAACAAGCTCCAAACTGGATAAATCCAGTCTGGAGCTTGTTTTACGCTAATGCTCAGAATCTAAGCGCCTATTTCCACACTCTATTTCCAATACGCATACTTATACTGTGCATCACTCATCATGGTGTACTTCAACCCACCGACCGACTTAGATACTAAGTGCGCCTTGGCTTGTTGGTACAGTGGGACTAAGCCCGCCTGTTCCGTGACGTACGTATCCGCCTTCTTTAACATGTCCCACCGTTGTTGCGTGGTGTACTTCGCCGTGTTGTCAATTTCCTTCATCATATTACTGAAGTGGGCGTTGTTCCACTTCGTGAAGTTAACTGAGCTGGTTCCATCTGCCATTTGTAAGAAGTCTGATGGGTCCCGCCAGTCCGTGGTCCAACCGTCCAAATCAATATCGAAGTTCCCGGCCGCCCCCTTGGCAATCTGCTGGGCCAATGGCATCGACTTAATGGTGATTGTCAGGCCTGGCATGTACTTCTGCGCCTGTTGTTGTAAGTATTGAGCCACGTGCTTCTGTTCGTCCGTATCAGCCGTCAGGAGCTCTAAATTAGCCTTCTTGATGCCCAACTCCTTCTTTGCTTGGTTCCAGAGCTGCGTCGCCTTCTTCGGATTGTAGCTCAACAGGTTACCCACGTCTTGTGAGAAGTCCTTACCAGTGGTTGGATCATTACCGTCACCATAAGGAATCAGACTCTTAGCCGCCGATGAGCCATCTTGTAGCACACTCTTCGTCACAGCCTTCCGGTTCACAACGTAGGAGAACGCTTGCCGAACCTTCGTGCTGTGCGTCACGGTCTTCTTGTCGTTAAATTCCAGGAACCGCATGGAGCTGTTCAACGTCGTCTTCAATTCTGGATTGTTGGCGTTTTGCTTGATGTATTGACCTGACAGTACCGTTTCTTGAACCTTGCCCGACTTGAATAAACTAGCCGAAGTCCCCGGGTCCTTCACAACCTGAACGCCCACCTTCTTGATTTTCACGTTCTTAGCGTTCCAGTAGTTATCATTCTTTACGTAAGTCCATGAGTCCGCACTTCCACTCCAACCGACTAACTTGTAGGCGCCTTCGGACATGGTCTTAGCTGCGGAAGTCCCATACTTGTTACCATATTTATTAAATAAATTTGTCTTGATTGGATAAACCGCCGTTGCCAAGATATCTGGCAACCAAGGCTGTGGTTTGGACAGCGTCAATTGTAACGTCTGCTTATCCAAAGCCTTAGCACCGATGGCCGAAGGCTTCTTTTTCCCATTTTGCACATCATCGTAGTTCTTCAAGAATTTCAGTTTGTTGGCCACTTGTGACTTGGACTTGGGGTTAACCTGCCAGTCAATGGCGGTAACGAAGTCCTGAGCCGTGACGGGATCCCCGTTAGCCCATTTAGCATTCTTTTTGATCTTAAACGTATAAACGGTACCATTCTTCGTGGGCTTAACCACTTTTTCAGCAACCCCGGCAACGACCTTCCCGTTGCCATTCAGCGTGTACAGCCCTTCTTCAGTTTGGGCAATCATGCTGGAACTGTTACTGTCACCCGAAATAGCTGGGTTAGCGGTGGCAGGATTTCCCACCATCGTCACGCTTAATTCTTTATTCGCATCACTCTTGGCTTGCGTGGACCCACAACCGGCCAACGCTGCAACTGCTAACAAACCAAATCCTAATCCCATTAATTTTTTCATTTTAATTACCCCTCGTCATCGTTTATCACTAAAAAAGTCGTTCGCCTTTGTCAGCCATCTCTGGCTAACAAGGGCGAACGACTCGCGGTACCACCTTGTTTTATCTCTCATAGAGTTCCTTAGAACTCTCCGTGTGGTAATGGACACGAACCAGTAACAGCTACTTCATTCACTATTACGACTTCCAGATGCGCTTCACTCGTATGGTTTGATCCGGCTTTCATCACCCCGGACTCGCTCAGCAAACCATCACGAGCTACTCTTCTGTTTGACGTCTTCTTGATTGATATTAAATTTATCATCATTCATTTTATCTGTCAATCCTTTTATAAACATTCATTTTTATGTATATTTTGGGGCTATTTGGGTAAAAAAATGGCCAACCCACGTCGCCGTAGGCTGGTCGAAATGAATAATCGTGAAAATTTCCTAAATAATCGCGACAAAATTTTTTATTTATGCGTCCAACGTTGATGATTTTGTGTGGTGGTCGTTGTTTGCCGACTCACGGTCTTCCCCGCCTGACTGGTCGTGGTCTGCGTCTTAACTGCGACGTGACCTTTGCCTTTGCCACCATTTGATAGCTGGACGGCCGTTTGACCAGATGTCGGTTGAACCACTGAGTCCGTCACGGTTGATTGGCTCTTTGGCGCCTGAATGAACAGAAAAGCGCCTAAAACCAGACCGATCAATAGACCGACGATTCCCCGAATACTTTTTTTCATGTGCTTTCCCCTGATTTCCCTATGTGCGTTTTAGTCCTCTAGCGACATTATACACCTAAGTTGTCCAAAACTTATCGATAAGTTTCCACACGCCGTTGGTTTCCCGTCACGACAACCCCAGTCAGGACCAAGACAATCAGGTTAGCCGCAGCTGCCACCACGAAGAGTACGGTGTAGGAAGCGTGGTCAATCACTAAGCCGCCGAAAAGGGGACCTAGGGCCTTCCCAACGGACGCCCAGGCGTTGGCCATCCCCTGATACTTTCCCTTGACTACGGTCGGCGTCAGGTCGTTAACGAGTGCTGGAATCGCAGGAAATGCCGTTGCTTCCCCCATCGTCAGGATCACCATGGCAATGACGAAGTGTAGGTAGTCCTTGGCAAAAATCAGCGTGATAAATGATAACGCCACGAAGAAAATCCCAGCATAGACCTGCACGTAGAGATTGCTAACATAGTTGGCTAACCAGTTCAGACCAGCCTGAAAAACCACAATCAGTGCGGCATTTAGCGTCCACAACAGACTGTATTCCTTCATGGGAATGCCCATCCCCGTCATATAAACGGACAGGTTCGACGCCCATTGCTCATACATCGTCCAAATGATGACCAGCGAGACGAAGAACGTCGCCATGATCCGCCGATTGGGCAGCGCAATGTGGACGGTCGTCTTGGCTCTGGTCACCACTTTGCGGTTCACCACGGCCGGAACCTTGTAGCACACGATAGCCACGATGAGAAAGCCCACGAACAGGCCAAAGGCGATGCCAAACAGCAGCGTGATGCTGGTCGTGTAGACGAACCCCACCATGGCAGTTCCGAGCACGATTCCCAAATTTTCCGCAAAGTACAACATGTTAAAGATGTACCGACCATCCCGACTATGAATGGTCGTGGCCAGCGAATTAACCATCGTTAACGTCCACCCTGAGGCGAATCCCAGGAAGACTAACGCGATTGGGTAGGCTGGCCAACCATGCGTGAAGACCAACGTACCGAACGTGACCAGGGACATGCACACCCCAGCGATGGTCAAATGGTAGGGATTGAGGCGGTCAAACAAGCGGCCACCCAATACGCTACCCACGACATTGGCGAGGGAATAAAACAGCAAGATAATACCCACCTCGGTCAACGACGTTCCCAGCCGATTATGTAAATAGATGGTGGTCAGCGGCCAAATAAAACTCATGCCGATACTACTGAACAATGCACCCAGTAGGAGCCACCGGATACGGATCTCTTGCATAAAACCCCTCCTTTTCTCAAAAGATGTTAAGCTTTATTCTAGCACTCGTGGGGCGAACGTGACCACCCCACATCTAGGAGGTCATCCCATGACAAAACTCATTCAATCCGTTCAACGCGCCGCAGCCATCTGTCGGTTACTGACCACGCAACCCGAAACGAGTCTCCACGAGCTTCAGGCAGCCCTTCAGCTCCCCAAAGCCACCACTTACGGCTTACTAGCTACTCTGGTTGCCGAACGCATCGTTTATAAGAATCCGCTGACCGCCGCCTATTCACTGGGACCGGCAGCCTTGGTTGGGGACCAACCGCTCACTGGCGACCAACTGGTCCGACTATTGCGCCCCAATCTACAACAACTGGCAAGTGACCGAAACCTTGCCGTTCACGTTGCAGTCCGCCAGGCCGACCGAGCGCACTACTTAGCCAAAATTGAGGCGCCCCACCCCCAACACGTATCCGCCCAGCCCGGACAAGATGATTCACTGGCTATCACCGCCACCGGCAAACTGCTGCTCAGTGCCAGCCCAGCTGACTTTCAAGCCAGCTATCTAGCGAGTCTGACCGCACCACTAGCACGGCAATTACAAGACGATCTCTCCACCATCAGTCGCCGAAACGTGGCTTACGACTACGGTGAACAGACGAGCCAAATTGCCTGCGTCGCTACCGGTCTGCGCGACCACCGGGGCCAGGTGATTGCCAGCGTCAGTCTCGTCCTACCAGCCACTGCCACTTCAATCGACCTGCGGACTGGCGAGCAGCAGCTACTTGCATTGACTGCAGCTTTGGCGCCCCGCATTTAAATTTAAAGAGGTGGACCAGCTCAATTCATCACTAAAAAAAGGCCAGGAATTTCGTCCCGAGCCCTTAAAGTAGCATTAAATTTATTGCACCGGCTGACCAGAATGCTGTTCCAAGCCACCCGATACCGGCAAGTTCTCTCCGTTGATTGGGTCAGACTCGTCGCTAGCCAGGAAATACATGACCCGTGCGATGTCTTCCGGTTGGGCGATCCGCTTC
This sequence comes from Levilactobacillus yonginensis, assembly GCF_964065165.1. NCBI lineage: Bacteria > Bacillati > Bacillota > Bacilli > Lactobacillales > Lactobacillaceae > Levilactobacillus > Levilactobacillus yonginensis. Next base: position 1,725,421 of record NZ_OZ061549.1, read on the forward strand.
AATGGATTGGCCTGTTCGAACTGTGCCACGACCTCTGGTGGGTTGGCCATAAACATCGGCGTCTTGGTCGCACTTGGATCCACGTTGTTCACGCGAATATTGTACTGCCCGTAGTCCAAAGCCATAGCACGCACCAGGTTGACGACGGCACCCTTGGCAGCATTATAGGCCGCCATGTTATAGTCGCCCCGTAAACCAGAAATGGAGCCGGTGTTCACAATCGTCCCGTGCCCCTGTTCAATCATGCCAGGAACAAAGGCCGCACTCATCAGATAGATGGACTTGACATCGACCGCCATGATCCGGTCCCAATCGTCCTCCTTGACCTGGTGGAGCATCCCCGGAACAAAGATCCCAGCATTGTTCACCAGGCTGTCAACGGACCAACCTTGAGCCTGAACAGCTGCGGCTAAAGCTTGTACGGAAGCGGCCTGACTAACATCTGTCGCATGAAAGAATAGGTTGGCATACCCCGCTTGCTGCAAGTCTGCGACCACTTGGGACCCCTTTTCCACATTTAAATCGGCCAGGACAACGCGCCAGCCACGGTGACTAAATAGTTTGACAGCGCTGAGTCCCATCCCGGACGTAGCACCAGTAATAATTACAGTTTTCATGGTTCAAAACCTCCCAATTTTAAATAGGGGTTCGACAATGCCGAACGGGCTTTCCCTGAACCCCGCACACTATACGAGGCTCTACCTAATTTGTCAAACGCTTCAATTGCATTTTTACGCAGCTTTCCCTACACTTAGTCCCTAAGGAGGACCACCACGATGACAATTTTACTGATCAACGGCAGTCCCAGAAAGACTGGCAACACGGCAACTCTGGGCGACCGACTGCTCACTAATCTACCTTATCGCACCATTCATCTGACCGACCATCAACTCAACTTTGTTCAGGATTACCGAGACACGAACCATCCTCAACAGGACCTAACCGATGATTACGAAACATTGATGGCCCAATTTGCTCAAGCAACCGATATTGTGCTGGGAACGCCAGTCTACTGGTATGGCATGACCGGGCAACTCAAGGTCTTCATGGACCGCTGGTTTGACAGTTTCACCAACGACTTTCCCTTTGCTGGCAAGCGTCTCTACCTGCTAGTCGTGGGGGCCGATGAACCGGAAACCAAGGCCACTGGTATCACCCAGGCGATTCAGGAATCCTGTGACTGGTTACAGATGGACTTCCAAGGGACGGCGACCGTTACGGCAGATAGTCCCACGGACGTCGCCAAGATGGCAGAGCTTCCCGCTAGTGTGCGTCGTTTACGTGATATTCTGCAGCAACACCAAGCTTAAATGTTTCATGTGAAACACAACTAAACAACTTAACTTCTTTGACCAGTTGGCACGTTCAGCACTCAACCGGTCATTTTATTTTGCCTAAACACCCTATTCAGCTACGAACTATGCTAGAGTAAAAGTTGAATTCATTGAGAAAGTGAGGCTTCACCATGCAATTTCGACTTATCCAACCAACCGACAATCCTGCGTTAGCTAAAATCCTACGTGGCAACCTTAAAGCCAACGGATTAGACATCCCGGGGACCGCTTACTTCGACGACCTTGAACACCTCAGCGACTTCTACCAACAAGCTGGGCGTGACTACCTAGTCGCGCTCGACGATACTGGTGAAATTCTCGGCGGTGGCGGTTTTGCCGAATACCTCCCTGATCAAGGCATCGCGGAGCTTCAGAAGCTGTACCTGGCTGACACCGCTAAGGGGCAAGGTGTGGGTTACCGTTTGGTCCGGACGGTCGAAGTCATGGCCCGTGAGGCCGGCTACCAACAAATGTATCTAGAGACCCACCATGCATTGAAACCGGCCATGCACCTTTATGAGGAAATGCACTACCAATTGGTCCCTGAACCTTTAAAAACCGCGGTACATCAAACAATGGATCGTTTCTACGTTAAATCACTCATTAAAAGCTAATTTTTTCCAAAAGGAACGTGTGCCTACGACCTGGCACACATTTTAACCAGATATCTTCGGAGCGCAAAAGGCCTGAGACAAATGTCTCAGGCCTTTTTTTATTTATCAGTCGATAACTAATCGGCAAATAAAAAACCACCGCTCGGGGAAAGCGATGGTCATCGGAGTAGGGGTAACGTCACTATATAAGAATGACGTTAACTATTTTTTCATTATTCCAGGGGAGGAGGAGTACATGAAAAAAGATTGTTAATCTTTGGTAGAAGCAACCTACTGGTTAACTTCTATGCTTCATATAATAATTGGAAAATATGATGAAAGTGTGAACTTTCTGGCACACTCTTATGAATTTTGCGCATAGTCACTATTTAAGACGTTATTTCCTTACGGGGAGCAGGGTTTTGTGGCATCACTATTTTAGTCATATTTCGCCCAATTCATACGTTTGATTTTAATTTATACAGCATATAACACTTTATACAGCAATCTATGCACCAGATCAATTTCATCTCGGTCTAGTTCCTTTTGATGGCTGAAACGTGCGCCGTCAGCCAGACTCCTCCGCTTAGCAAAAATAAGGTCCCTGTCCGGCCATGCCAAACAGGGACCTTATTTCCCATACACTCATTTTGTATTCCGTTCTTGGCGGCTTCCGAAACGTGCTCTGCAAGGCAGGTCCCTGCGCTTAACACCGCCAAGCACCAGACTTCGCCTCAATACCCCTGCCCTGGCGGCTTCCGAAACGTGCGCCGTCAGCCAGACCCCTCCGCTTAGCAAAAATAAGGTCTCTGTCCGGCCATGCCGAACAGGGACCTTATTTCCCATACACTCATTTTGTATTCCGTTCTTGGCGGCTTCTGAAACGTGCTCTGCAAGGCAGGTCCCTGCGCTTAACACCGCCAAGCACCAGACCGGTTCCACCGGTCCGGCACTTGGCGACGTTAATGCTCAGGACCTAAGCGCCTTGCTCCACACTCTTACCCTTCCGGCGTATAAGCCACCGAGGAGAACTTGTTGAACGATTTGACGAAAAGTAATTTGACCGTGCCTCGAGGACCCGACCGGTTCTTTTCAATAATGACTTCAACCTCACCGACGTCTTGGTCGCCCTCTTCACGTGGGTCACTGTTGTTGTCACTGCCACCGCCGTCTTCGTCGCCTTCCCGTTCGTAATAATCATCACGGTACAGGAACGAAACGATATCGGCATCTTGTTCGATCGATCCGGATTCACGAATATCAGATAGAACTGGGCGCTTGTCTTGCCGCTGTTCCACTCCCCGTGAGAGCTGGGACAACGCAATAACTGGCACGTGCAGTTCCTTAGCTAACTTCTTCAATTGCCGCGAAATATCGGAAACTTCTTGTTGCCGACTCTCGTGGTTGGTTCCTTCAATCAGCTGCAGGTAATCGATTACGATTAACCCCAGGTTACCCTTTTCTTTTGCTAACCGCCGACACTTAGCCCGAATTTCAGTAATCTTATTCCCGGCCGTATCGTCGATATAAATGTTGGCCTTGGCCAGACTGCCCATAGCCACAATCAGGTTTTGCCATTCATCCTCGGACAACTGACCAGTCCGTAAATGGTTGGCATCGATGGAACCTTCCGCACACAACATTCGGTTGACCAACGATTCCGCACTCATTTCCAGACTAAAAATTGCCACAGTTTTATCGGTCTTAGTCCCCACGTTTTGCGCAATGTTCAAGGCAAACGCAGTCTTCCCAACGGCTGGCCGCGCGGCGAGAATCATTAATTCGTCGTCGTGCAACCCCGTCGTCATCTTATCCAGTTCGGCGTAACCGGTAGATAACCCGGTAATCACGTCACCCTGTTCGGAAAGCTTATTGATCTCTTCAAATGAGTTATTTAAAACATCACGAATAGGCTTGAACCCCGATTGGTTCCGCGTTTCCGCCACACTCATGATATCTCGTTCAGCATTATCTAACAGGTCCGAAACGTCTTCGTCCTGTTGATAACCCTGCGTTGCAATGTTCGTGGCTGTCTGAATCAGCCGCCGTAAAATGGCCTTTTCTTGAACAATCTTAGCGTAGTAGGTGGCGTTGGCCGCGGTGGGCACGGAACCCGCTAACTCAGCAATGTAGGTCACACCACCGACGTCGTCCAGCTCGTTTTTCGCCGTCAATCGGTCGGTGATGGTCACCACATCAATGGCTTCATCACGGTCGTTCAGGTCGATCATGGCCTGAAAGATAATCTGATGTTCCCGGCGGTAGAAGTCTTCCGGGGACAGATATTCCATGGCATCCACCAATGCGTCGGTACTCAAAAAGATCGCCCCAAGGACGGCCTTTTCGGCATCGAGGTTCTGTGGTGGTGTGTGATCTGTGAGAACGTTGTTATCCATGCTTAACTGATTACCTCTTAACTCAATTTTGTCTGCCGCAACGGACTTCTGAACTTACATTTTACCATGTAAGCTAGGATGGGGGAAATATAAGTTACCCCACTGACGGCTGGTACCATGAAAAAAGCCGCCCTGATAGGACGGCTTTTGAAATATTTATTTTTGCTTAGCAACCACGTGAACCCGAATCTTCGCGGTGACGTTGCTGTGCAGCTTAACCGGCACGTTCGTGAAGCCCAAAGACCGGATAGGTTCTGGGAGTTCGACCTTGCGCTTGTCGATCTTTAAATCAAATTGCTTTTGCAGTGCTTGAACAATCTGCTTACTAGGAATGGACCCAAATAACCGGTCGTCTTCCCCCGCCTTAGCCACGATTTCAACAACCGTCTTGTCGGCTTCCAGCTTCTTTTGTAAGTCCTTGGCTTCTGCCAATTCTTCGGCGTCCCGCCGTTGTTCAGCTTTGCGTTCGGCACTCAACTGACTCATCGCGGATTGGTTGGCTTCCTTAGCCAACCCCCGTTTGATCAGGAAGTTTTGGGCGTAGCCATCGGGAACATTCTTGATTTCCCCACGCTTACCCTTACCGCGAACGTCCTTGATAAAAATAACTTTCACGTCGCTCACTCCTCACTTATTCCAACTATAATATTAATCCTACGCTAAGACGACGCGTTTAGCAATTAACTAAGTCGTCGCTTCCTCCGGCTCATCACTATGATTTAAAATATCAATCAGCTGCTGCTTGACCTCAGCCACTGTCTTGTCGCTGATTTGCGTGGCTGCGTTCGACAGGTGACCACCACCGCCCATCGCTTCCATGGACAATTGTACGTTAATTTCACCCAGCGACCGAGCAGAAATACCTACCCGACCATCGGCCCGACGCGTAATGACAAATGACGCATCGACACCCGACATGTTCAACAGGTCATCGGCAGCCTGAGCGGCAGTAACGGGATCGTAGGTTTGGTCCTCTTCACCGGCGATCAGTGCCATGTCTTCATTGATAAACTCGACCATTTCAATTAAGTGATTGCGTTGCAGGTAACTGTCGACGTTTTCCTTCATATACTGTTGCATTTGAATCGCGTCAGCTCCAGCAGACCGCAAGTAACTGGCAGCATCGAACGTCCGCGTCCCAGTCCGCAACGAGAAGTGCTTGGTGTCGACGAAAATCCCTGTCAGCATCGCAGTGGCTTCCAGCTTGTTGATTGGTTCACCCTCTTGTGACTGATACTCAAACATTTCGGTAATCAGCTCACACGTAGAGCTAGCGTACGGTTCAATGTAGACCAACAATGGGTTCTCAGGGAACTCTTCACCACGACGGTGATGGTCAATAATCATGACCCGGTTTTCCAGGCGGTGATACAGTTCAGACGAAATGGAAATCGATGCCTTGGAATGGTCAACCATCAGCAACATACTCTGATCGGTCGCCTTCTCCAGGGCTTCTTCCGGTGAAATAATGGCGGCATCGACATCTGGATATTCTTTCAAGTTATCCAGCAACCGTTGCACGTCGGAATGAACAGTCTCTTTGTCGAGGACAATCCACGCCTTCTTATTATTCATCTTCGCAATCCGCCGAATCCCTAAGCAAGCTCCCAACGAATCCATATCCGGTTGGGTGTGTCCCTGAACAAAGATTTGGTCGGATTCATTCATCAATTCCTGCAGTGCTTGCGAAATCATCCGGGCCCGAACCCGCGTCCGTTTCTCCATCGGATTCGTCTTACCACCATAGTAGCGGGCTTCCTGGTCAGCGGCTTTCACCACGACCTGATCCCCACCCCGACCGAGGGCCAAGTCCAGATTACTCTGAGCTTGATCGGCCAGTTTATTCAAGTTAGGGTCGCCGTACGCAATCCCCATACTCAAGGTCAGAGGGAAGTTTTGCTTCGACGTACTCTCGCGAATGGTGTCCAAAATTTTAAACTTATCCGCTTCAATCCCAGCCAATGATTTAGCATAGGCCAGAATGAAGTAGTGGTCATCATCCAATTGTTTGAGGTACATATCAAATTGCTGGACCCACGCCGACAATTCATTCGTGACATAATTTCTCAGGTTAGAAATGTCTTGGTCGGTCATTGACTGTGTGACTTCATCATAGTTATCCAGGAAGATCTGCCCAATCGCAATTTTCTCATTATCGTACTGTTCCTGAATCAATTGGTAATGGGTGATGTCATACAAATAAATCGCATGAAAATCTGGTTGAACGTACATCGTGAAACGTTTATCCCGCCATTTCACGGTCGTCATGGTCTGGGGCTCCGCACCTTCCACCAGCTTTGCCAAGTCCGTATCAACCGCCCCAATCGTGCGGTTCAAAACGTCCTGGTCACCAAAGTAGTGTTGCAGGTAAGGATTGACCCATTCAATCTGATCGTTTTCCCCGAGAATAATCACACCAGGTGGCATCCGTAGCAGTGCTTCCTGCTCACCCTGCTGAATTCGAAAGGACAGGTCAGAGATGTACTGCGTCGTATCGGCACCAATTTCCGCCATAGTATTAAATGCTATCAGCGTTGCGATTCCCACCAGAACTAAAACGACGATCCCAAAAATCCAATTGAGCAGAAACGAGAGCACAATGCCGAGAATTGCCAGTATGGCAGTCATCATTGCAATGCCTCGCAAGCGCCGGTTCTGTAAGAACTCAGGCACATTTGCTCGTGAAAATAATTTATTCATTTTGCTCCTCATCTGATTCATCTGGAAAAGATATTTTGACCCACCCATGCCGGGCAAAAACTCACGGGATCAAAAAGTGTCAAATAATAACCTTATTTTATCACACTCGCTGGTAATGACAAACCCGTCCTACGTAATAAACCGCGTCATGACGGGCACGGCAAGAGTTTGGGCATGATTAAAAATTCCCAGTTGACCTTGACGTTACGTCAACCACTATAGTAGATTACAAGCAAGACAGGAGGTGGTCACCATGACCTACAGCATTCAACAGTTAGCCAGTTTAGCTGGCGTCAGCACTCGGACCCTACGCTACTATGATCAAATCAAGCTGTTACCCGCTAATCGCAACGTTCATAATGGCTACCGTGAATACGATGCGAGCGCCGTAGACCGGCTCCAATTGATTCGTTACTTTCAAACGTTTGGCTTCGAGCTGACCACCATTCAACAACTGCTCAGCCAGCCCCGTACCGTCCAAACAGCCGCATTAGCTACGCAACGGGCCCAGTTGGCCGCAAAGCGTGATCACCTCACTACCTTGCTGAATACGCTGGACCGCACCCTAGCGGCCCGTAACGGAGGTCCTCAGATGACTGATTCAGAAAAATTTGCCACCTTTAAACAGGAGCAACTCGCCGACAACGAGCAGGCCTTTGGCACAGAAGCCCGTCAACTATATGGAAAAGCAACCGTCACAGCTAGCCAACAACGGTTTGCTAATCTAAGTGAAACCGAGTATTGCGACATGCAGGCCACCGAGGCTGAGCTATTTGTCGCTCTCAAAACGGTCGCCACAACGGGTGACCTCACGAGCGAAGCCGCTCAGCGAGTCTACGAGTGCCATCGGAAATGGTTGTGTTTCACGTGGAACAACTACTCACCGGCTGCTCACCGTGGCTTGGCTCAAATGTACTCACACGATTCCCGTTTTGCCGACTACTACAATCAACGGGTCGGCTTGCCTAATGCGGCAGCTACATTAGTGGCCGTGATCAACCGGTTTACAGCATAACTCGAATCACCACACGTCAACCCTTTTTTAATCTACTACAGAAACCAGCGGCCATGAGAAAATGTCATGGCCGCTGGTTTCTTGGTAAACTTTCTAATATTACGAATCAAAACCGGTTTATTGATTGGGATCCTTGATTTGGCTCCAAGGCATCACATGGAGCATCCAAGAAATGCCGTACTTGTCAGTGAAATGGCCCATCTTACCACCCCAGAACTGCTCCTCATATGGCATATCAACGGTCACTTCACCTGAGGCAACCAACCGTTGATAAAAAGCGTCCGCTGCCTGAACACTAGCGGCATCGTCACCATTAATATCCAAGATCATATCCACCTGATTAGACGACTGAACCGGGCCCCGAAAACTATCGGCACACTGAAAGCTCATGCCTAGGACTGTAAATCCGGCATGAATCGTCAGACTCTCTAGTTCGGCATCTACTGGTAGATGAAACTGTTTGGCCTGTTCTGGTTGGGGGCTAAAACGATAGACATCCGTGGCACCAAAGACCGTTTGGTAATAGGCCAAGGCCTCCTTGGCACTTTCAAAGGCAAAGCTGGGAATAATTCTCGATTGCATAAATAACCATCTCCTGACTATGAATGTCCTAAGTTTAGCAATCTTCTCAGTGAGATGGTAGTAAAGGGGCTTGAATAATTTATTGTTCGCAATCTAGTGGCGGCCGCAACTGATACTTTTATTCATATCGCTCATCAATCACTGCCTTTAAACACTTACTATTCCCTAATCAGGCTCTGATGTTTCATGTGAAACAAAGCTATTCAGTCTGATATCTCACCTGTTTAGTTGATAAACGCACCGATTCCATCCAGCTGACCGCGATTAATAACGATCCATTAACATGTATAAATATTAGCTGTGTAATGCGCCATATTTATTCAATTATGCTAGCGTTATTCTTCTTGTCTCCTCAGTTTTCCTATGCTAAGCTTGATTTCCAATCAGTCAGGAGGTTAGCCTTATCCTTAGCTTACTCATGCGTTTAATCATTTGGTTACCCACCTTTCTAATCACTTGCTTTGCCCTTTTTATATTATTGGGCCGACTAATGGGTCCCCTCCTAGTAAGTGACAACATCAGCATTGTCTTCACGATTATCATCCTAATTGTCAGCGTGGCGATTGCTGTCGAGATTGCCAATTGGGTATGCTTTCGTCATTGGCATGAATCAGGCAACGACTAAACCCAATCGTCTACCAAAATTTCTTACATTATAGGGTATAAATACGAGGTCGGAATTTTTCCCAGCCTCGTTTTTGCTAATCACTATTTTACCATCAATATCTGCCAACTTTCTCATTTTACAACCGCTTTGGGCCGGTTTTACCGGGTAGCCAGCCTGAAAATACTGACAACAATCGTTAGAAGTAAATTTTACTAACTCCCAAAACAATTTAATTATCCAGTGAATGATCTGCCAAATTAGCCACCGCTTGTCACCGCTTACATTACTACCAATATCATATTTATCCCACACCACCCAATCATCCCCACCATCTTCTCTCAACTAATCACCACTGAAAATTTTACGTCTTTTTTTCAAATTCGCCGTTGACAAAACAAATTTCGGTGCTAAACTAGCAATTATTAACAATTGATTAGAAAATTAAAAAGTGATGATGAAGTCCAGTAGTGCTGAACGATCTTGTCAGCGAGCCCGGTTAAGTGAGAGCGGGTCAAGATTCTTAGCACGAACATCCCTTCGGAGCTGTTAGCTGAAATTCAAGTAAGTTTATACCGGAAGCATCCGTTATCAATGCAGTGAATCGCGGGAGTGGTCGTTTCCCAAAAGTTCCTAGCTTTTGAGGCTCGTCCTCTAGGAGCCCGCCGTTCATAGATAAGGCTACTTTTTGAGTAGCAAAAACTAAGGTGGTACCGTGCGAACTGCACCCTTACAGAGAAACATTTTCTGTAGGGGTGCTTTTTATTTCCCCGCTAATCACTTCTAATCAATTGAATCTAGGAGGTTGTTTCACATGAAACATTCAGTTTGGGCAATGCCCGCATCTTTATTATTACTCGTCACCCTCAGTGCCTGTGGTCAAGCATCCGGTAACACGACCAACAAGAACAAAACGCTAAACGTCACGCTGGCCAGTGAACCCGCCACCGCCGACCCGAACAAGTCGACCGATACCAACAGTGGTAACGTCATCACCCAAACAATGGAGGGGCTCTATACCTATAACAAAGCCGGCAAATTAACTGCCGGGGTTGCCACCAAGATGGTTAAACCCACCAACAACGGCAAAACCTACACGTTCACGTTACGTAAGAACGCCAAGTGGTCCAACGGCCAGCCAGTTACCGCCCAGGACTTCGTAACTTCCATGCAACGGTGGGTCGACCCTAAGACCAAGGCTCAATATGCCAGTCTTCTAAGTGCCTTTAAAAACTACGATGCCGTCCAGAAGGGTACCCTCACTCCCGATAAATTAGGGGTCAAGGCTTTAAGCAAAACCAAGCTCCAATTTCAATTAAGCAAGGCCGTTCCCTACTTTGATGACTTAGTCGCCGGCTACTACCCACTGAACACCGACGCCGTTAAGAAATATGGGCAGAAGTACGGGACTAGCGCTGCTAAGACCGTCAGCAATGGCGCCTACAAGCTGGCTGGCTGGACTGGGAGTAATTCCTCATGGACCTACGTGAAGAACACCCATTACTGGAACGCCCAAAACGTCAAAATCAAGAAAGTCGCTGTATCCGTCACCAAAGATGAAAGCACCGCCTCTAATCTTTTTAAGAGCGGTAAGATTCAGGAAACCACGGTTAGCGGCCAGTACGTCCGGGCCAACGCCAACGACAAGCAACTTCACACTCACCTGTTGGGCCGGTTGCAATACCTCTATGTCAACAGTAAGAAAAAAGCAACGGATTCAGAAAACCTACGTCAAGCTGTTTCACTCGTCATGAGCCGATCAACGTTGACTAAGAAAGTGCTTCAAGATGGCTCTAAACCAGCCCTCAGCGCCGTCCCTCGTGGTGATCAAGCTAATCCTAAGACTGGCCAAGATATGGCCGCTCAGGTTGGGAACCTGTTACCTCAAGATGTCACCAAGGCCAAGGAATACTGGGCCAAATACCTCAAGGAAACTGGTAAGACTAAGGCCACGTTGAACCTTCTGACCGATGATACCGACGATGACAAGCACGTTGGTACCTACCTACAATCCGTTATGCAGAAGAATTTCAAGGGCCTGACGGTCAATGTGACCTCAATCCCTCACGCCCAACACGTTGCCCGCGACTTTGCCGGCACCTTTGAGCTGAACCTTACCGGCTGGTCCAGCAGTTGGCTTGACGCCTCCGACTACCTCAGCCTAGCCGCCAAGACCAACACCGTGAACTTCACCGGCTGGAACGATGATCAATTCAACGAATTGCTGAACGACGCCAACAGTAAGACTGGTTTGGCACGCTACAACGGTCTAATGGCTGCCGATAAGCGGTTGATGGCGGTCAAGGGCTACATCCCCGTTTACCAACCTTCAGAAGCTAAGTTGGTCTCCAGCAAGGTGGGCGGTCTGACCTACACGCTCCTGCACGATGCTAAATACCAATACGCTTACTGGAAATAAACGATTCCACTAGCAACATGATCATAACCACCAATACTTCCACTAACAACCAAACGATGCTAACGAAACGAGTTACTTAATATATAGGAGGAAACGCATATGAGCAAAAAAACTTTCTTTAACTTCACCTTATTTGATGGTACCACCGATCAGAATGAAGCCGACGCCTGGTTCACCGTCGACACGGAAACGGGTAAATTAGTCGACCGCGGTCAGGGCACGCCCGCTGAGGCCGATGAACAGGTTGATTTAGGCGGTCAGTACGTCATGCCAGGGTTCTTCAACGTTCACACCCACGTTTCAGCCAATCCTTTAGCACTGAACGGCAGTCACAACTCTGAATCTGAAGTCTCCGTCTTTGCCTGGACCAACCTCCAAGCACTCTTAAAGTCCGGTGTAACCTATGTCCGGGGCTGCGGGAACGATTACGACGTTGACGTGAAACTCAAGCGTCTGCAGAAAACCGGTCAGCTCCCACACACTCCCCGGATGTTGACCTCCGGCAAGGCCTTCTCGATGACCGGTGGCCACGGTGATTCCGCAACTGGTGGGCACGCCGTTGACTCACCCGATGAGATGCGAAAGGCCGTTCGAACCGCCTTTAAGAACGGTGCTGAGAGTGTCAAAGTCATGGCCACTGGTGGCGTCATGACCCCTAACGATTTCATGGAAGACGCTCAATTATCCGTAGCCGAAATGCACGTGGCCGTTGAAGAGGCCCACCATAAGCGTCGCGTCGTTGCTGCTCACGCCGAAGGGAACCCTGGTATCCAAAATGCTTTGGATGCGGGCGTTGATTCTATCGAGCATGGCTTCTACGTCAACGAATCTGAAGCCAAACAAATGGTCAACCAGGGCACCTACCTCACGCCAACGTTGATTGCCGAATGGGTCATCCCAGAATTTGGTAACGGTGACCTCCCTGACTGGGAAGTAAAAAAGGCCGCCGACGCCTTAGACGATACCTACGTTAACATGAAGCGAGCCTTCAAGTTAGGCGTTAAATTCACCTGCGGGACCGACGCCGGGACACCTTACAACGGCTTCGATAAAACGCCCGAGGAATTCGGTTTGCTCACCAAGCTAGGGATGACCAATGCCGAAGCCTACCAGTGCTCGACGTTGAATTCCCCTAAGTTATTGGGAGTTGCCGATGAATATGGCACCCTTGAGGTTGGCAAATTCGCCGACTTCCAAGTCCTTAAGAAGGACCCCCTCGCTGACACCGCCAATGTGGTTCAGGCAGACAAACAAGTCTACCTTGGTGGTCACCGCGAGTTCTAAACCTCGTTAAAAAGCAATGCGTTCGCATGGGATCCGACCCCAGTGCTGACGCATTGCTTTTTTAATGCTTGCCTCTAATTAGCCCAATCCTTGCATCTTCCGTGACAGACTATCGGTTGCCTTAATGGCTGCCAGAACGTCCCGCGGTGTTACGGGGAAGCCCATGTTATGAATGGTCTCGCCCTTTTGAGTAGTCAACGTGGCCACTTTTAACAGGTCTTCATCACTCACGTTTTCCAAGTGGAGGTCGGCCAAAGTGGTTGGCAGGCCCAATGCCGCCTCAAACTCCAGGTAACGCCGGAACTGGTCGTCAGTCGCCCCTTCCAGGACTAGGTTGACTAACGTTCCGAAGGAGACCTTTTGCCCGTGCGAGAGCTTATGCACGTCACCGGACAGCGCGGTCAACCCGTTTTGAAAACTGTGCGCGGCCGCTAAACCGGAACTTTCGGCACCGACCCCACTCAATAGAATGTTGGCCTCAATGATGTGTGACAACGCTGGCGTCACTACGTGGTCCTGAGCAGCCGCCACCGCTTGATCCGTGTATTTAAACAGCAATTCTTCACACTTTTCAGCCAATGCGATTCCGGCTGCCGTCTGGTCCGTCTGCAATGGGAGTAACGTTGTCGCCCGGGCCCGCGCCACAGTCTGTGCTTCCACGTTAGTCGATAATGCATCGGCAATGCCATCAATTAGGAACCGAACTGGCGCACCCGCAATCACGGAGGAATCAACCAGAACTAAATCCGGATTCTTGTCGTAGAATTGGTACTTCAGGAATTCCCCGCTAGCGGAGTAAATCACACTCAATCGGGTACAAGGCGAGTCATTCGAAGCCAGCGTTGGCACAATAACCACTGGTACGTGAAGCCGGTCGCCAACAGCCTTGGTCGTATCATTAGTCTTTCCACCACCGAGAGCGATGACGAACTTGGCATCCTTTTGCTCACCGATATCCTGAATCCGCTCAATTTCTTCCGGTGAACTTTCCCCGTTAAACGAAATGTGTTCGATTTCCAATCCATCAGCGGTCAGGTATTGGTAGAACCGTTCACCAATCAGTTTCCAAACAATATCATCCGCAATCAAGAGCCCATGGTCGCCAAATGGTGCGATGTACCGCGCCGCGTGCTGTAGTAACTGATCACCCTGAACGTATGTCGAAGGACTTGCAAATGCCGTAATCATTGAAAATACCTCCATCCTTAAGAAAGGTTCCATTCTAATCAACAAAGTGTGAATGAACAGGTAATTCGCCATATGAATCGCGCTTACCGTGAGATTCCAGTAGTTACGGGTGGACGTCTCCCCCATGGTTTACTGACCTAATCCTGGCCTGTGATTAAGCTTATGACCAGAGTATGCCCCGATTTAGTTAAGGGTGCAAGTAAGATATCTTGTGAAAGTTTTGGCCAATTCCCGTTTTCTTTTCTTGTGAATTTTTCTGAAAACAGGCTACATAAAGGGATTACTAATTCACAATCACAAAAGAGAGCAAAAAAAAAGACCCGCTACATTGCTGTAGTTAGGTCTAATTCTTTATTAACCTTCTTCACTGACGAAAGGCATTAAGCCCATAATCCGTGAACGCTTGATAGCGATGGTTAACTTCCGTTGGTTCTTGGCACTAGTACCAGTAACCCGGCGAGGTAAGATCTTACCCCGTTCAGAGATGAACCGACGTAATAAGTCAGTATCCTTGTAATCAATGTATTCGATGTGGTTGGCTGCAATAAAGTCAACCTTCCGACGGCGACGGCCGCCACGACGTTGTCCTGCCATGAGAATTTCCCTCCTCGTTATTTGAGATTAGAACGGTAAATCATCATCGGAAATGTCAATTGAATCGCCGGAGTTCGCAAACGGATCAGCTGTGTTGTTCCCAGCATTACCTTGGTTGTTATTAACCGGATTAGGATTCGAGTTCGTAGGGGCGGATGAGGCCGACGGTGTCGGATTCCCACTCGTGTACGGATTGGCATTTTGATTCTGATTTTGAGGAGCGTTATTCGCGGAACCACCATTGTAATTACTACCGGCGTTGCCACCCGCGTTACGATTGCTCGAACGGGGTTCCAAGAACGAAAAGTTCTCAACGACAACTTCGGTCACGTAAACACGTTGGCCTTGTTGATTTTCATAATTCCGGGTCTGGATGCGTCCTTCAATCCCACAAAGAGAACCTTTGTGCATAAAGTTAGCAAAGTTTTCCGCGGATTTACGCCAAATGACGCAACTTACGAAATCAGCTTCCCGTTCACCTTGTTGGTTGGTGAACCGCCGATCAACGGCCAGCGTGAATGTGGCAACAGCAGCACCGCTTTGGGTGTAACGTAAGTCAACATCCCGTGTCAGTCGGCCAGTAAGTACTACTTGGTTGATCATTGCTGAATAACTCCCTCTCTAGATAAAATTATTTTTGAATTTAGTCTTCGCGCTTAACGATCATGTGACGTAAGATACTGTCGTTGATCTTAGCCAAACGGTCGAATTCGTTCAAGGCTGCGTCATCAGTAGCGTTAATCAGGTTGATATGGTAAATACCTTCGTTAAAGCCGCCAATTTCGTAGGCGAACCGACGCTTTGACCAGTCTTTTGAACTGATCATATCTGCACCGTTATCAGTCAGCACCTTGTCGAAGCGTTCAACCAGAGCGGTCTTCGCAGCATCGTCAAGATCTGGACGAATGATGTAGGTGATTTCGTATTTAGTAGATTCCATGAATGTTACACCTCCTTATGGACTTCAGGCCCCCGCTGCAATGCGGAAGCAAGGAGAGACACTAGCGTAAGCCAGATACTCACAAGCTAGTAGTATAGCATAAACGTAGCAGTTAAGCAAATCGGGGCCGACCGACGGGTGTTGCTGACGTTACAAGGATTAACTACGCAAAGTTATCGTAGTTTTTTTGAAGGAATTGAAAGTTTCTACCAATTAATTTTCCTCTTCCTTAAATCCTGCCAAATGAGGACCCGCCCGTGGCAACATCGTCGGAAAATTGCTTAACCGTCTGCTTAGCTACCGCACCATCAAAAAAACGTCCGAGAACATCCCAGACACCTGTGACCGTCTTTTCACTTAATAATCACCGAAACGGGTGCTGCGGAACTTCTCGTTAGTCCACGTCTATCCTAACTTTGCGCGACGACCATCCTTTGATGAGCTTAGAGATAAGCCTGTGCCAACAAGGTATAGTCGTCTGCTAACAGATAATGTGAATCGTGGGACACAGCCCAGTTGACCCCTTCACTAATAATCCGAACAGCCTGGTCGACCTGACCTTGCTGCAGCAGGACCTGCGCATACCGATAGAAAATGGCATTTAAATTTTCATCAGGATCCATGACCCGCTTCGTCCGCATAATGGCTAGTGCGCGCTCAAAACCAGCAAAGTTTCCGGGCTGGTGGTCCGCCACCAAGTAGTTTTCCAGCGCAATCAATAAAACTTCCAACGACCGGTACTGGCTTGGCCGTTGGGGCACCATCATCGTCAATGCCGTTCGAACGCATCGCAATGCACCAGGCGCCTCATGAGTCACCTGGTAGAGGGCCCACCCATAGTAGTAATAATAGGTCTTTAAGTCCTCGTCCGTTTTTAGTGTGGGAAGCAGGTCGGCAGCGTCCATATAAGCCACCACTTCAGCGAAGCGACCGGCCTGGTATAACTTGTGGACCTTGCGGCTAAACGTTGGCTGACGACGAATCAGATAGTTCTGACGCACCGCTTGCTGCATCGGTAACCGCAAACGTTCACAGAGCTGAGTTAACAGAATTGGATTGGGCATCTGCCCCTGCTCAATTTTATTAATCAGCGACTGGGCACACAGACCTGCCGCCAAAACGTTCTGTGCAATCCCTAGCTCCAACCGTCGCGCTCGCAAACCGCGACCCAGTAGCTGACCAGCCCGTGCCAAATCATCTGCCATGACGCCCATCGCCCCCACTTTCATCCGTAAATAAGTTACTCTCAGGGTAGCAAATTCCACTAACAAAGTAAACCCGTTAAACCATTTACAATAAAGAAAATATCAAATACAAATTTAATCGTAAAACGAGTTTCATCCCCGCCCCAAAAATTAACCACAAAATAAAAACCACCCGTTGAACGGGTGGTTTTCTCGAGGGCTATAAGCCCTGGATACTGGCCAGCGTCTCAAGGCGCTGGCTTTTGTGTGTCAAAGCCAAATTGCGTTTGCCACTTTTGCTGCCGCTTTAAGCGGCGTTTGTATTACTTACCCTGACCCTTGAAGGGGTCTTCATACTCCCGAACGCTGAGTCTATCCACCGCCTGATCACTTTTTTCTTGATCACGAATATATTTTTTGATGGTGGCTTCGTTCAAGCCCACCGTGCTCACGTAGTATCCGATTGACCAGAAATGTCGATTTCCAAATTTATATTTCAAATTTGCATGCTGGTCAAACATCATCAACGCACTTTTTCCCTTTAAATATCCCATAAAGCTCGACACACTGAGCTTGGGTGGGATACTTACCAGGAGATGAGCATGATCTGGCATCATATGACCTTCCAAAATCTTGACACCTTTATACTGGCATAAAAGTCGAATATCCTCCTGTAAGTCACGTCGATATTGATTATAAATCATCTTTCTCCTATTACTTTGGAGTGAATACGATATGGTACTTGCATAACCACTTTGTGTGCGCAAGACTGTTGAGTTTATTCGCCATTTGAAAAGTCCCCTTTCGATTTAGCAATGTTGGCTTCGACACCTACATTCTAATTCTTATGGAGGGCTTTTTGGTACAACCGATCTATTATCCGCCCGCATAGCGGGTGGGTTTTTGTTTCGCACGCTTTAGCGTGCTCAACTGGGCCTAAAGGCACTACTAAAAGGACAATCACCCCAATTTCAGGATGATTGCCCTACTAAATCCATTTTTTCTAATCTTGCCGCTTAAACCAATGAATACTCAACAAACTTAGTCCCAGGAAGCCCGCTAATACGGCAACCCAGCTCGACTTTTGTTCATTGGTTTGTGGTAAGGTTGTGGCCGACTGTTGCTGCATCGCAGTTGACGATGACTTTGGTTGTGCAGCCAGTTGCTGACCTGGCTGCTGCGTACCATGACCCACCTTTGCAGCTACTGAACCGTTCACAGTTGCGACCTGACCAACAGTCCGGTTGCTCATCTTGTCGGCTGACCCACTCGTCACAACTTTGGGCTGACTCGTCTTAGTCCGCTTAACCGGCGTCTTGCTTGTCGCTTTTTTAGTCGTTGTACCACCTACATTAGCACCACTACCGCCGGAAGCCTTATCATCTTCGTTAGCGTTGGTACCTGGTTCTGGCGTTGGGGTCGGCGTTATTGGTTCAGTTGGCGTCCCCGTATTGCTCCCACCACTAGGATTAGTGTCGGGTTCAGTTGGCGTCGCTACTTTTTGCCAGACGTACGTGTCCGCCATAGTACTACCATCGTAAGCGGTATTGAGTTGGGCACTCGTGAAGGTGGCACCGTTAGGCTTATCAACTGTTCCGGTTCCAACTGCTTGCCAGAGGCCCGTATAAACGTCTGTCACAGGGATATCTGGCAATAACGCATTACCAGTCGTGGTGTCCCCCAGACGGGTATTCGTTCCTAAAACTAATTCTTGCAACCCAGTCGTATCAGCTAAAGCCTCATTGACGTGGTCGCCGTCCACAGCCGCCAAGTTAAACCCAGAGAGGTCCAATTTTGTTAAAGCTGTGTCTCCAGCAAACATCCGAATCATGTAGTTAATCGTGGGGTGCCACTGGCTCAAGTCCAGCGTAGCCAACGATGGATCGTTGTGGAACATACTGGTGAACTGACTGCCGCCAGAAACGTCCCAGTCACTAACCTTAGCCGTCGTCAGCAATGGATCACCTTCAAAAGCCTGGACGAAGATAACGACGTTACTGGTATCCCAGTTACTCCCGTCAAATGACACCAAATTTGGCATACTTGCAAAGGCATTGCTCAACGTTTTCAACTTACTCGTCTGCCAGCCAGACAAGTTCAAGTTAGCAATGGCTGTCCCATAAAACAGCGAATCGGCTGAAGTCAGACTGCTAACGTCCCAGTCAGCCGCATCGACCGTGGTTAAAGCATCATCGTTGTAAAGCATCGAGTCCATGGTCGTCACGTTACTCGTGGTCGTCCCTAATTTGAGGTCAACCAGTCCCATCTTGTAGTGCGTGTCGGTCTCTGGATCATAGTAGCGGCCACTGAAGGCGCCAGTCATATCCGTCACGTTACTCAGGTCCCAGCTACTGAGATCCAAACTCTTCAAGGCGAAGTCCTGGCTGAACATCTGCGTCATGTTCTTGACTTGACTGGCATCGACGTTTTCCATACCCTCAAACGCGGTCACGTTCTCCCAGTCCCAGAACAGCATCATACTGTTTGCCGGCAGGACAACTTTACCCTGACTACCGTCAAAAACCACTTTGGTAGCACTATGATACCGCCCGATGTTGGCTAACGTACCAGCATAAAAGGTCATCACACCATCGCTATCCATCGTCCATTTACTGGTCCCAGACATCCCCGTCTTAACAATCGTGGGAGCTGCCGTTGCCGCTGTATCCGCGAGACTCGCTGGTGCAACGGGTGCCATCGCTCGAGCCATCGTGCCCCGGTAACCCTGAGCAACCTTTGGCGTAGGCTGCTCCTCACTGATTACTTTCTTGGGTGTCGCCGTCGTGACCGGTGCCACTGGCTTGGGTGTCAATTTGCCAGTTGTATCTGCCGGTTGAGCAGGTGTAGCGGCGGGCTTATCGGCCGCTTGAATCACCGCTTTCGATGCGGTATCGCTAGTCGGTTTAGTCACCGGCGTCTGTGTAGATCCTTTGTCAGTTAGTTTTGGCTGTGAACTAGTTAATGTCGCTGATTGCTTCGTTGTGTAGTTAGCCGTATTGGCCGCTGAATCACTGATTTGGTTGTCAGAGTTGGTGGCGCTTTCATTAGTGTCAGCATAAGCGGTGTTCGCTTGGACGCCAACCCCTGCGATGGCCCCCATAATTGCTAAGGTTGTCAACCTTGTCTTTGTCGTGTTCCTCAACTTTTTAGTCATGATTAATCCCCCTCAACTTTGTTACATATTGATTAAACTGTCTAACCGTAGTATAAGCGTGAAACAGCGAAAAATCTACCTATGCGCACTAATTAAATACCGGTTTTACTGATTGTCGAATAAGTTTCCTCTACAAACCATGTTTCATGGGAAACACTCTGTCTGAATTGACATCAAAAAGGCGTTGGAACAAGAGTTCCAACGCCTTTCTGGTTTACAAATTATCCTTATTAATTAAGCTTGTCGTTTGAACCAGTGGGCACCCAGCAAACTCATGCTGAGAGCGCCGGCTACTACAGCCAACCAACTTGACTTCTGTTCCCCAGTTTGTGGCAGTGTCGCTTGTTGCGTCGTTTGTGGTGCTACTGCCTTAGCAGCCGTTGACACTACAGTTGGTGTTGGTGTCGTAGCTGATGCTACCGCCGCAGTGGTTCCTTTGACCGCCTGACCGGATGCCTTAACTGTAGGTGCTGCCGTGGCTTTTACGGTCTTCTTAGAGGCGACCGTATCGGCTGCACTGTCGTCAATAGTAGCCGCATCCCCACCATTAACAACATCCGTTGTTGGTGTTTCCGGAATTGGATCAGGCGTCACAACATCTGGTGTACTTGGATTTACCGGTGTCCCAGGATCTACTGGAGTAACTGGCTTAGGCGTTGTCTTCTGCCAAACGTAAGTCCCAGCCATTGTGGCACCATCGTAGCTCGCAACTAAGTCATCACTGGTGTAAGTGGCGCCCGTTTCAACCGATTGCCAGAGCCCCGTATAGTCATCATTGACTGGAACTGCCGGCAATGCCACGTTACCGTAATCATTGGTCAGTATGGTGTTCGGTCCCAGTACGAGCTGTGATAATCCGGTGTTTCCGTCCAACAGGTTGGTAATATATTGACCACCAACGTTGGTTAAATTAAGTTGCGTCAATAGTGGGTCATTTCTAAACATCCCAATCGCGTTCCCCACTTTACCGGTCTGCCAGTCGCCCAGATTGATTGCAGTCAAATTAGCCATATTGGAGAAAGCATCCCGCGTAGCCGTCACGTGACCAACGTTCCAACCGCTAACATCTAACGTACTAAAACCAGTTCCACTTAACATGTTTTGAATATTCAGGGCATGACTCAGGTCCCAGTTTGCAAAATCTACGTCGGTCAAGTTCGTGGCGTTCTGGAACATCCCCGTCAAATTGATAGCAGCATGGAAGCTCTTGCCTAATTTAACACTCTTTAACTGCATCTCTTGCAAGATTGCTGGTGATTGCCCAGCAAACATATAACTCACGTTAGAAACTTGACTGAAGTCCCAGCTACTGAGGTCAATACTGGTCAGCGCCAAATTCTCAGCAAAGAGATTGTTCATCATCGCGACCTGACTGGTATCCACGTTGTCCAACCCTTCATAGGCGGTCACTTTTTCAAAACTAGCAAACAAAGAGTTCGCGTTAGCTGGCAAAACAATTTTACCCGCGGTACCATCAAAGACCACCTTCGTAGCGCCAAAGATGTTGTCGTTGGTACTGTCAAATTGATTAAACGCCCTGCCCAGCGTCCCGGCAAAAATCGTCATCGTGCCCTGATCGTTTAGCGTCCACTTACTGGTACCCCAAACGCCGGTCTGAACTTCAACGGGGGCAACTGGTGCTGCCATTCTTGCTGATTCAACTGATTGTTGTGGTTGCACAGCATCTAGATTAGCCGGCTGTGGTGCGTCGTGCTTAGCCGGTGTGGTTACTTTGTCTGGGGCTGTTTGTTCAGGAGCAGCCGGTGCCTGAGGTGCTGGTGCTACTGGCGTTTTTTCTGGTTGCGGTTCAGTTTCTTCAACTGGTTGTGATTTCTCGATGTTACCGGATTTATTTTGAGATGGTTCCTCCTGTGAATGATTCAGAGTAACTGACTTGTCTTGAAGTTGATTAGTCTTGGTTACCGGTGAAGTTACCGTCGCCTTAGGTGCTTGCTGGTCGGGTGCTGCCGTTGTATCTGCCTGAGCAACGTCGATTTGGTAGCCTAGTCCTGCCAAGGCACCTAGTAATGCCAAGGTTGTCAACTTTTGCTTTGAACTGTTCCCCAACTTTGCACTCATGGTAATACCCCTTTCACTTTTGTAACACATCCGTCTATCTGTCTAACGTCACTATAACATGGTCGTGAAGGAAAGTACATGCTATTTAATAATTAACATATGTTTTCATTTTGCCAAATATCGATGAAATCATGCAATGGTATATCACCAAAACCAATCGTCTTGTAAAATTGGCCTTTTCTGCAAATACCAGCCGACTTCCAGAGCGTCAAAGTTGACCAGTGTCAGCTTTAACGCCCGCTTCCTCCACCAAGTTTTTTCAAGTCCATCGTCTATCTTTATTCAAATGCGCACAAAAAAAGGACCTTACCAGTTGGTAAAGTCCCTTTACAAGGCTATTTAATCTTCTGTTGGTGCGTCAGAATTTGGGGCAACGTGGGTAGCTTCGTCAGTTGACGGTGCCTCCTCGTTAGCAGCGTTTTCATCCGCGGCTTCGTCCGGCGTGTCGTCTTCCTTGTCGACTTTAGCCATGGTTGCCACAGCCGTATCATCGGCCAAACGAATCAGGTGAACCCCTAAGGTTGCCCGTCCCGTTTCGGAAACGTCGGCGCCACTGAACCGAATCATGACACCTTTATCGGTGACTAGCATCAAGTCTTCGTCACCATCCAAGGTGGTCAATCCAGCTAACGGTCCGTTCTTCTCGGTCACGTTAACGGTCTTGATTCCTTTACCGCCACGCCCCTTGATTGGGTACTCGCTAGCAGCCGTTTGCTTCCCATAACCTTTTTCGGAAATGACAAACACGTGACTGTCTGGTTTGAGCACGCTGGCACCAATGACATAGTCACTGTCCCGTAGGCGAATCCCCCGGACACCGGTTGCAGACCGACCCATCGACCGGACATCCTGTGCGGCAAAGCTGACCGCATAGCCCAAGTGGGTCCCAATAATCATGTTAGCATCACCATTAATGATGTCCACATCGATCAATTCGTCATCTTCCTTTAAGTTGATGGCTTTCAGACCATTACTCCGGATATTGGCAAATTCGTCCACAGGCGTCCGTTTAACGGTCCCTTGTACCGTGGTGAAGAAGATATCTCTTTCTTCGTTTTCACCAGGGTTAGCGACGTTAATAACGGCCTGTACGTGTTCGTTGTTGTTGATTCCCAGCAAGTTGATCACAGGAATCCCCTTGGCAGTCCGACCGTATTCAGGGATTTCGTACCCCTTCATCCGGTAGACCTTCCCCGTGTTCGTAAAGAACAACAACATATCGTGAGTGGAGGTTGCTACAAGGTGTTCGATGAAATCATCATCGTGCACACCCATACCTTGAACCCCTTTACCACCACGGTTTTGTGCCTTAAATTCAGACGTTGGCAATCGCTTAATGTAGCCGTTATGCGTCAATGAGACCACAACGTCTTCTTCAGCAATCAAATCTTCGTCTTCCAGGCTCAGCACCTCGCCGACCATTAATTCGGTCCGGCGAGCGTCACCAAACTTGTTTTGAATATCTAACAATTCTTGATAGATGATGGCTTGTTGCCGATCCTTGGACGCCAAGATTTCCTTGTAATCCTTGATATTGGCCATTACTTCATTGTATTCTTTCTCGACCTTTTCACGTTCCAAACCGGTCAAACGAACTAACCGCATGTCTAAAATAGCTTGCGACTGCTTATCTGACAGGCTGTAACGCGTCATCAATTCATTCTTAGCCACTTCCGCCGTTTGTGACTGACGGATGATGGTAATAATGGCATCGATGTGGTCCAGGGCAATCCGCAACCCTTCCAGGATGTGGGCCCGAGCTTCAGCTTTCCGTAATTCAAAGGCAGTCCGCCGCCGAATAACTTCCAGCTGGAATTCCAGGTAGTACTGCAAGATGGCCTTTAACCCCAGAACCTTAGGCGCACCGTTAACGATGGCCAACATGTTGATTCCAAAGGAGGTCTGCATCAAAGTCATTTTGTATAAGTTGTTTAAAATAACTTCGGCACTGGCGTCACGACGAACATCAATGACGATTCGCATCCCCGTCCGGTCGGTTTCATCGTTGACATCCGTGATGCCTTCAATTCGCTTGTCCCGAGCCAGTTCAGCAATTCGTTCAATCAGCTTAGCTTTGTTGACCATGTATGGAATTTCCGTGGCCACAATGCGTTGCTTCCCGTTCTTTTCTTCCTCAATGTCGACCTTAGCCCGCAAGGTAATGGTACCCTTCCCGGTCTCGTAGGCCCGGCGAATGGCTGCCTTCCCCATAACAATCCCACCGGTTGGGAAGTCGGGACCTGGTAAGGCCTCCATCAACTCAGCCAAGCTGGCATCAGGGTTATCCATCAAGATGTGCAAAGCACTGATAACTTCCGTTAAGTTATGAGGTGGAATGTTGGTTGCCATCCCCACGGCAATTCCGGAAGCCCCGTTGACCAAAAGGTTCGGGAACCGTGATGGCAGCACAACGGGTTCCCGTTCACTACCGTCATAGTTATCTTGAAAATCGATTGTATCTTTGTTGATGTCACGCAGCATTTCCATCGCAATTTTACTTAACCGCGCTTCAGTGTACCGCATGGCAGCGGCCCCGTCACCATCGACGGAACCAAAGTTCCCATGACCATCGACCAGCATGTAGCGGTACGAAAAGTCTTGCGCCATCCGTACCATGGATTCGTATACGGCCGAGTCACCATGGGGGTGATACTTACCAAGAACATCCCCAACCATCCGGGCTGATTTCCGGAATGGCTTGTCGGGAGTAATTCCCAGTTCATGCATATCATATAAAATCCGACGGTGAACGGGTTTTAGCCCGTCCCGCACGTCTGGTAACGCCCGTTGAACAATCACGCTCATTGCGTAATCCAAGAAGGATGTCCGCATCGTTTGTGAAAGGTCAACGTCGGTAATCCGACTTAAATAATCTTGATCAGCCAAATCTTTACCCTCCGTTCTTCCCTAACACACACTAAACATCCAACTCAGCGAAGGTGGCATTATCTTCGATGAACTGACGCCGTGGCGCCACTTTGTCTCCCATCAACATGGTAAAGACTTGGTCAGCGTTGATAGCATCTTCGGCATCCACTCGTAAGAGCCGCCGGTTTTCTGGATTCATGGTCGTTTCCCATAATTGTTCCGCGTCCATTTCCCCTAACCCTTTGTACCGTTGGATTTGTGGCTTCGGTGCTGGTGGTAATTGTCCTAAGAGTTCTTTCAATTCATCATCGGTGTCTAAGTACCGTTGCATCTTACCTTGCCGGACCCGGTAAAGCGGTGGGCAAGCGATGTAAACGAAGCCGGCATCCAATAATGGCCGCATGTAGCGATAGATCAACGTTAGCAATAAGGTCCGAATATGAGCCCCATCGACATCGGCATCGGTCATGATGATCAGCTTGTGATAATTAGCCTTAGAAACATCAAAGTCATTCCCAAAACCAGTTCCCATAGCCGTAAACATCGACCGAATTTCTTCGTTGGCCAAGATTCGATCCATCGAAGCCTTCTCAACGTTCAAAATCTTACCCCGAATTGGCAAAATCGCTTGCGTCAACCGCGAACGTCCCTGCTTAGCAGAACCACCGGCAGAATCCCCTTCGACAATGAACAATTCAGAGATAGCTGGATCTTTAGACGTATTGTCCGCCAACTTACCAGGAAGGTTGGAAATTTCCAACCCACTCTTTTTCCGCGTAACTTCACGCGCCCGTTTAGCAGCTACTCGCGCTTTAGACGCCAACGTCCCCTTGTCCACAACCTTGCGGGCAATGTCAGGATGTTCCATCAAGTAACGCATGAAGTGGTCAGCAAACGTGTGATCCACAGCGGTTCGTGCATCGGAGTTCCCTAATTTAGTCTTCGTTTGACCTTCAAACTGAGGGTCCGGATGCTTAACAGAAACGACGGCCGTCAAACCTTCACGAACATCATCCCCAGTTAAGTTGGGTTCGTTGTCCTTCATCAGTTTGTTTTGCCGAGCGTAGTCGTTCACGACCCGCGTCAAGGCCCGTTTGAACCCTTCCTCATGCGTCCCACCTTCGTAGGTGTGGATGTTGTTGGTAAAGGTCAACAGGTTGTTGTGATAGTCATCGGTGTATTGAAGCGCCACTTCTACGGTAATGCCATTTTCTTGGCCTTCCACGTAAATTGGTGGTTCAAACAACGTTTCTTTGTTTTCGTTTAAGTAGTCAACGTAGTGGCGAATCCCACCTTCATAGAGGAAATCGTCTTCCGTTGGCGTTTCTGGGCGTTCATCACGAATGGTGATGCGCAGACCCTTGTTCAAGAAAGCGAGCTCACGAATCCGCGTCGTCAACGTTTTGATATCAAACGTCGTCGTTTCCCGGAAGATATCTGGATCCGGCAGGAAATGAACAATGGTCCCGTGATCATCGATGGGAAGTCCCTCTTCGATCACGCGCATTGGTTCGACCACGTGACCGCGTTTGAACTTCATACCATACTTCTTACCATCCCGGATAACTTGCGCATCCAATTCGGTAGACAGGGCGTTAACAACAGACGCACCAACCCCGTGAAGTCCACCGGAGACCTTGTAACCGCCACCGCCGAACTTCCCACCGGCATGCAGGATCGTGAAGACCGTTTCAAGGGCAGGTTTCCCCGTCTTTTTCTGAATATCGATGGGGATTCCCCGACCGTTATCAGTTACAGTCACACTATTATCTTTGTTAACGGTCACGTGAATTTCGTTGGCAAAGCCCGCCAAGGCTTCGTCGATCCCGTTATCAACAATTTCCCAGACCAAGTGGTGCAGGCCTTGGGCACTCGTCGAGCCAATGTACATCCCGGGACGTTTCCGCACAGCCTCCAAGCCCTCTAAGACTTGAATTTGGCTGGCATCATATTCCCTAGCTCGTTCTGCTTTGGTTTCGTGTTCGTTAGCCACTGCCTAATCCTCCTTTGTTGCTGCATCGCCTTGTTCAGGCGAGCCATCCGCCACCACGGTCCCATCGGCCACGTGAAAAATGGTCGGGTCCTTGATCAGTTTGCGCGTGATGCCGCTCAAACTGGTGGTGGTGATAAACGTCTGTACCTTGTCCTGAATCGCCGTCAATAAATGCGTTTGACGTGCGTCATCCAGTTCTGAAAGTACATCATCAAGCAATAAGACTGGGTATTCGCCAGTCTCTTCCTTCATCAAATCAATCTCGGCAAGTTTGACACTCAATGCAGTTGTCCGCTGTTGGCCCTGTGACCCGAACGTTTGCACGTTCTTCCCGTTAACCTGGAAATGCAAGTCGTCACGGTGAGGACCAACCAAGGTCGTGCCCTGATAGAGCTCTTTTTCCTGCTGCTTCGCGTAGAGCGCGGTCAGCGCATCACAGATGGTCTTGGCGTCCGTTAACTGGTCGTCAGCCACCTGCGTGGCGTAGTGAAACGTCAGCTCTTCTCGTTGCTGCGAAATTTCGGCGTGAATGGCTTGCGCCCAATGCTCCAACTTCTTCAACATCGTCAACCGCGCCATGATGATCTCCGCCCCAAACGCTGCCAGCTGATCTGACAACACAGACAAAAAAAGGAGGTCCTTTTTTTGCTTGTGCTGGAGATCCTTTAGGTACCGGTTTCGCTGTTTTAACAACGTCCGATACTGGCTCAAGTTGTAGAGGTACCGCGGATTCATCTGACCAAACTCCATGTCCATGAAGCGCCGCCGAACGGTTGGCGCACCTTTAACAATGGCAAGGTCTTCCGGTGCAAACAAAATCACGTTGAGCTGTCCCACGTATTGAGACAACCGGGCTTGCTCCAAATGATTGACCTTGGCGCGCTTCCCCTGGCGTGAAAATGTGAGCTCTAACGGCACCGTGCCGGCAGATTTAACGACCCGGCCACTGACCTTGGCCGTCTTGGCCTGCCAATTGACCAAATCATGGTCATTGGCGGTACGGTGACTGCGCGTTAACGCCAGCACGTAAATTGCCTCTAATAGATTGGTCTTGCCTTGCGCATTTTCACCAAGCAAGACATTAATGCCCTGCCCCAACTGCAAATCAGCCGTTGGATAGTTCCGAAAATGCTGCAGCTGCAACTCTTGCAAATACATTATTCACCCTGCTTTGAGCGTATAAAAAACAATCCCGTATCAGGCACTTCCACCGTATCGCCAGGATACAGCTTACGGCCACGCCGGTTGTCCGGCTCGTCGTTAATATTTACGGTATTCTCACGTAAATACCACTTAGCTTGGCCGCCAGTACTGATAATGGATTCTTCCTTGAGTAACTGGCCTAAAGTGATGTAGGGCGTGTCAATGAAAACTTCTTTTTTCACAATTTCACCCCTTAATTTTCTTCTCTTATATTATACCGCTTTTTAAACGAAAGGTACAGGTTGACCACCTTATTTTTGCGTTCTCAGCCGATTTGGGACCTTTATGATATTTTTGGTAAAAAGCCACTAAATTTGCTCAGAACAAAAAAGAACCCGCTTATATCAAAATATCCCTTTTTTTGTGCTCAAATCCAACATTTGTCGTTTATTTGCTGAAAAAAGCCGTTAATTGCGCACGCAAATACTAATTTGGCCCCCAAATACAGCTGATTTTCACTTAATCCACAAGGTTTCCTCTGCTACGACAATGAACCTAGACCAATTCGTTAAATCGACAGGTGACAGACCGTGGCCAACCCCATCAAAAAATGGATCCCATCCTAAACAGATGAGACCCATTTTTAAATTTCTGCTTAATCCTCGTTCGTCTAGAACGTTCGGACTGGCGTAATCAGCTGAATAAAGTTGCTGGTGTCTTCGGTCGGAACCAACGTAAACGGTCGTAAAGCTGAGGTGAAGGCCACCCGAATCGTGGCTTGACCAAACGAGTGGAGCGCATCCTTCATGTAGTCAGGGTTGAAGGAAATCTCAAGGTCTTCCCCATCCAGAGCCTTTGGTGCCAACTCTTCTTCAACGTTACCCACATCAGGAGAATTACTGAAGATGGTGACCTGGTTGTCTGCGGGAGTCAGTGTTAACTTAACCACGTTGTTCCGTGATTCATGAGATAACAGGGAAGCCCGTTCTACAGCTGCCAATAATTCTGGTGCTTCGAATTCGACGGTCGTTGAGGCATCTTTAGGAATCAACCGTGAGGTATCGGGATAGTTGCCTTCTAACAGACGTGAGTAGAAGGAGGTATCACCCAACAAAAACAGAACTTGGTTTTCAGAGAACTGCATCTTCACATCAGCGTCGTCGTCCCCAATCATCCGTGAGAGTTCGGTCAAACTCTTTCCTGGAATAATCACATCAAATGAGGCTTCACTAGGTGTTGGCAGTTCAATCTGACGTTGGCTCAACCGGTGACTGTCCGTGGCGACGGCCAAAAATTGGTTATCTGCTAAGACAAAGTGAACCCCGGTCAAGATTGGTCGACTTTCTTGGTTGGATACGGCAATAACCGTCTGACTGATCAATTCCTTGAAGACTGCGCCAGAAAGAACCACTGAGTCGGCAGCATCAATTTCTGGTAGGTGTGGATAATTATTCGCATCCTGGCCATTAATGTTAAAAGCGGCTGAGCCGGAAGTAATTTCTGTTTGGAATCCGTCCTTAACAGTGACGGTCATATCCTTTTCAGGCAATCGTTTAACGATTTCGCTAAAGAACCGAGCAGTTAATACAATGGAACCAGGTTCATCAATGGCCAAACCAATGTCTGGGTCATCGGCGCGAATCAACGTTTCAATAGAAATATCTGCGTTGGATCCGGTTAAAAGTAACCCAGCGTCACTAGCAACGATTTTTAATCCCGTCAAGATAGGAATCGTAGTCTTGGAAGAGATGGCACGGGAGACGTTATTCAATTCCTTAATGAACGCAGCCCGGTTGATTGAGAATTTCATAGATTGGACACTCCTTTTTCGTGGTGCGGGTTATTTACTTAATTAAAAGAAAAAATAGTAGCCGTAGTAGAGCGGTGTATTCTGTGGATAACTTTGAGAAACTACTAAGCAGTTACGGTTTTCCACCTGTGGATAACTTGTGGAAAACTTGTGGAAAACTTCGAGTCTTTTCTTTTTTTATCCACACGCCGTGGACTTACTACTCTTCATGATACCCCAATCGGTCACAAAAAGACCGTCATGAGTCCGTAACTTTGGTAGCTAGACTCAGACGATCCCCTCCTAACGACGCAGATCCTCCTTGAGACTGTCGATATCCTTTTGCAGTTCAGGATCAGTCTTTAAAGAATCCGTAATTTTGTCGTAGGCGTGGATGACGGTGGTGTGGTCCTTACCGCCAAATTCGTTACCGATACGTGGTAAGGATGCCTCGGTCAATTCACGTGAGAGGTACATGGCAATCTGCCGTGGCATCACGATAGCTTTTTTCCGTTTCTTACCCTTTAAATCCTTGAGTGAGACGTGGAAATAGTTGGCAACCTTATCTTGAATCACCGGAATGGTGATGGCGTCGCTAGCGTTCGCGAGGTTTAGGCTCTTGAGCGCTTCGGCGGCTAGGTCGGTGGTAATCGGCTGATGCATGAGTTGCGAATAAGCCTGAACGCGGGCTAATGCGCCCTCAAGTTCACGCACGTTGGAGTCGATTTGACCGGCGATATAACTGAGTGTGTCATCGGGGATGTCAATTTGATCGGCATCCGCTTTATTACGCAAGATAGCAATTCGCGTTTCAAGGTCTGGTGGTGTGATGTCTACGGATAACCCCCAGGCGAACCGAGAAACTAACCGGTCTTGCAACTTGGGAATTTCGTTAGGCAGACGGTCAGATGTTAAAACGATTTGTTTGCCATCGTCATAGAGTGCATTAAATGTATGGAAGAACTCTTCTTGGGTTCCTTCCTTATTAGCGAAGAACTGAATATCATCGACTAGTAGCAGATCAACGTTACGGTACTCCTGTCGAAACTGCTCCTGCGTCCGAGTTTGAATCGCATTAATGAAGTCGTTCGTGAAGGCCTCGCTAGTCACGTATTTAACCTTGGTGTCCGGGTGATCTTCCAGCATTTTATTGCCGATCGCGTGCATCAAGTGGGTCTTGCCCAAACCAACGCCACCGTAGAAGAACAGCGGATTATACATCACGCCGGGTTCTTCTGAGACAACCAGAGCCGCTGCGTGGGCCATCTGGTTACCTTTTCCGATAACGAAAGTGTCAAACGTGTAGCGGGAATTCAACGCCGTTTCCTTCATAAAGGTTGGCGTTGGTTCCGTTGAGGCCGCTTCTCCAGGAGTCGCGGTCTTGGCTTTGAGCGTCGCCTGTTGCTGACGCTCCCCTTCCAAAATAAGGACGGGCTGAATATCTTCGTGAGCGGCTTGGTATGCGTATTCTACCAATTGCTGGTCCAGGTGTTGATGGGTCCAGTAATCACGATGCAGGGGTGATGGGAGTTCCAACGTTAATTTGTTGCCTTCGAGGGCAATCGGCTTGGCTGTTTCAATCCAAGTCGCGTAGGCCGTCTTGGAATTGTTCTCTTCGAACAACGCCTTGATATCAGTCCACAAAGTTAACATGTCTGGCACTGATGTATCCCCCTATTTTAGTTTAGATGCTCATTTATCGATTGGGCGTAGTCCACCCCAAAAGAAAACGTAAATCCAGTGTAGCATGAAGAAAAAAAGTTTTCCACAGGGTATTGGGGGCTGTGAATAATTGTTTCACAGGAAGTGAATAGAGTTATCCACAGGCTTGTGAGAATCTGTGGATAGTTTCTTTTTATTTTAGTTATACACAGAGACCTGTCGATTAGAAAAGGCACAGTATCAAGTGTTTCACAAGTTATCCACAGAATCAACAAAACCTAATTTCTGAAAATTAACAGCCTGTGGAACGGTGGATAACTCGGTGGCCAAGTCTAAAATAACTTTTTCTGGATATTAGAGTTATCCACAAGCAAAGTGCATGAAACAAATTTTACTGGGAACAACTTTTTCTATGAAATCGAAACTTGCTATTTCAATCCAGCCGTTTTTATGCTAATATGTTCAGGAAATGCATTTACTAGATGTATCCAAGTCTGGGACTCCCAGATGAAAATATAGTCATAGTTAAGAGAGGAGTTTTTACGATGAAGCGTACTTTCCAACCAAAGAAACGTCACCGTTCACGTGTCCACGGCTTCCGCAAGCGCATGAGCACTAGCAATGGCCGTCAAGTATTAGCACGTCGCCGTCAAAAGGGACGTAAAGTATTGTCTGCATAGGCCGCTGATGGTTCAGTGGTCTTTTTATTTTATCTGCGGGGTGACTGGATCACCAATCCCTCACGGACTGTAAATCGAGAATTTTGGAGATGCACATGCGAAAATCTTACCGCATTAAGAAAGAAGCGGAATTTCAGCAGGTCTTTGAAACCAGGAATTCAGTCGCCAATCGGCAATTCGTGGTGTACTCAATGGAAAAGCCTAGTCAGAAGCACTTTCGGGTCGGCATTTCCGTCGGGAAGAAAATTGGTAACGCCGTTCACCGTAATTGGGTGAAACGTCGGATTCGGCAGAGTCTCCTCGAGTTAAAGCCCTACCTCAAGCAGGATGTGGACTTTCTCGTGATTGCTCGTCCCCGAGCCGATGGTATTGCCATGCCCGATGCGAAAAGTAGCATGATCCACGTGTTGAAGCTAGCCAAACTGTTGGATTCTAACTTTAGCGAGGAATAAACGTGAAAAACGTCAAAAAGTACAAACGTACCCTACTTATGTTGGGCATTGTGAGTTTGGTCTTTATCCTTTCTGCTTGTAGCAACAAACCAATCACAAATCAAAGTACGGGGTTGTGGGACGGTTTAATCGTCTTGAACTTCTCCCGGGCGATTATCTGGTTGGCCAACTTGTTCGGCGGAAGTTACGGTGTTGGGATTATTATCTTCACCGTGATCATTCGGATTATTTTGATGCCGTTGATGATCTTCCAAACGCGTAGCATGCGGAAGACGCAAGAGGTTCAACCTCAACTCAAAGCCCTGCAAAAGAAATATTCGTCTAAGGATCGCGAGACGATGCAGAAGTTGCAGACCGAGCAGCAAAAGCTGTACTCGGAAGCCGGTATCAATCCTATGTTGGGTTGTTTACCAGCTGTTGTGCAACTGCCTATTATCTGGGCACTGTATCAAGCCATTTGGCGGACGGCGGAATTACGTACTGGGAGTTTCTTATGGCTACAACTTGGCCACAAGGACCCGTACTTCATCCTACCGATCCTAGCTGCATTGGCAACGTTCGCTAGTTCGTGGTTAACCACGAAATCCGCCCCAGAGTCCAGCTCAATGAACACGATGATGGTTGTCGGGATGCCGGTAGTGGTCTTCTTCACTGCCCTGAACGTGGCCTCATCACTGTCACTTTACTGGACCGTTTCCTACATTTTCCAAGTTGGGCAAACCTTGCTTATCCAGAACCCTTGGAAGATTCAAGCAGAGCGTGACGTGAAGAACCGGGAAAAAGCAGCGCATGACCGTGCAGTTAAAAAAGCTGTTCGGCGTGCTAAGCAAAGTAAGCGTAAATAGTTAAATATAAATGCATTTTAAGGGTCTGGGAATTCATTCCAGGCCCTTTTCTTATGCCTAACTATGCGGAGCCTCTGCTTTTTTACCAGGACAATGGCTAGCTGTATCGGGCAGTATGGTATACTGAATTTTAGCGAAAACGATACGGAGGAATGAACGATGACGATCTTTACGGGGAAAACGGAAGAAGCAGCGATTGCCGCGGGATTGGCCGCGCTGAACTGTGAACGGGACCAGGTCGCGATTAAGGTCGTAGCAACCCCGCGTAAGGGTCTACTAGGAATTGGTCGGCGTGATGCCATGGTGGACGTGGTCTTAAAACCTGTGGCTGAGGAAGAAAAACAGGCAGCGAAAGCGGCAAGTTCAACCACAGCAACTTATTCGGTGACCCACGCATCGGCACCCACGACTGACCCGACGAGTGCAGCGGTGACAACTACGCCAATCGAGTCCACCACACCAAAAGAACAGCCGACGGTTACGCCAGCAGAACGGCGTCAGCAGCGTGAGGCGGCCGTAGATGCCGTGCAAGACTATTTGGCGACCATTGTTGAGCAGCTGGGTATCGACGCCTCTCTGGAGGTTGAGAGTAGTGCTCACCGGCAGGTCCGCTTGACGTTTACGACGAATAAAGAGGGACTGCTGATTGGCAAGCATGGTCGGACCATCAACGCTTTGCAGAGTCTAGCCCAGCTGTTCTTGAATCATAATGGGGCCGCACACGTCGACATTGAGCTGGACGTTGCCGGTTATCGGGAACGGCGAACAGTGACGCTGACCCGTTTGGCTGAGAATACGGCCCGAGAGGTTGTGGCGACGGGGAAGCCCGTTTATTTGGACCCTATGCCATCATTTGAACGGAAACAGATTCACGCTGTGCTCGCCAAGAACCGCTACGTGACGACTTATTCAGCGGGCAAAGAACCGCATCGGGCCGTTGTGATTGAACCAGCATAGGTTTCTGTTTGACAAATGGCGTGATTGCCCTTATAGTGAAGACAATCATTCTTATCAAGTTTACGATAAAGTAGTGAAAGTACTTTATCCGCGCAGAGTTAGGTGGCGTGGAGTGGGTGCTTTTTTTTATGGCGTTAAATGATACGCCCGGGTTGAAAAGAGTGTGGTAGCGGGTGGCCACTGTTCTTGATAAGGGAATAAGCTCCCGCTCATAAAGGACGTCGCGATTAAGATGGCCGCGCCTATTATTCAGTAGTTAAAATGATTTTAAATCAAAGGAGGATGACTTATGGCAGTCACCACAACAGAGTTTGATACGATTGCAGCAATTTCTACCCCACCTGGTGAGGGTGGGATCTCCATTATTCGGTTGAGCGGTGAGGAAGTCTTTAGCGTTGCCGCTAAGCTATTCAAGGGCGCCAATTTGACTAAGGTAGCGAGTCATACGATTCACTATGGGCACATCATTGACCCTGAAGATGGTGAAGAGGTCGATGAAGTCATGGCGACCGTGATGCGAGCACCAAAAACGTACACCAAGGAAGACATCATTGAAATCAATTGTCACGGGGGAATTGTGGCTACGAACCGGATTCTTCAATTGTGCTTGAGCTACGGTGCGCGGTTGGCCGAACCCGGTGAATACACCAAGCGGGCCTTCCTGAATGGTCGAATTGATCTGACGCAGGCAGAGTCTGTGATGGATTTGATTCGGGCTAAAACGGATAAGTCAATGAAGGTGGCTTTAGACCAATTAGACGGAGACTTGTCTAAACTGATTCGTAATTTGCGACAAGATATCCTAGATGCGTTGGCTCAAGTGGAAGTTAATATCGACTATCCTGAGTACGATGACGTGGAAATGATGACGACTAAGATGCTGCTAGAAAAGGCCCAAGAGGTCCAAAAGCAGATCAAGGTCTTGCTTTCAACGGCGAAGCAGGGGAAAGTCTTACGTGAAGGACTGGCTACGGCCATCGTGGGTCGTCCCAACGTGGGGAAATCGAGCCTGTTGAACCACCTCTTACATGAGGATAAGGCGATTGTGACCGACGTTGCTGGCACTACCCGTGACGTGATTGAGGAATACGTGAACGTTAAGGGTGTGCCTTTGAAATTGATCGATACGGCTGGTATCCGGGACACTGAGGATAAGGTCGAAAAGATTGGGGTCGAACGTTCGCGGAAAGCCATCAATACGGCGGATTTGGTCATGTTGGTGTTGAACGCGAGTGAACCGTTGACCGCTGAGGACCGTGAACTCTTGAAAGCCACGGCCGATACACAACGCATTTTAATTTTAAATAAAACGGACTTGCCAGAGAAGCTGGACATGGCCGAGGTTAAGGCAGCAGCTGGTGACAGTCCACTGATTGGGACCTCGATCCTGCAGAGCACGGGGATGGATGAGTTGGAAACGACTATTGCCCACCTGTTCTTTGATGAAGGCATTGAGTCTAGTCAAAATACCGTGATGGTCACGAACGCTCGGCACATTGGGTTGCTTCATCAGGCCAGTGCCGCGCTAGATGACGTTCAACACGGAATTGCGGCGGGGATGCCCGTCGACCTAGTCCAGATTGATATGACGCGTGCCTGGGACCTGTTAGGTGAAATCACTGGGGACAGCTACCAAGATGAATTACTAGATCAGCTGTTTAGTCAGTTCTGTTTAGGCAAATAACGGTAAAACACATAAGACCGTTCGATTATACGTAGGTGTAATCGGACATGGAGGGAAAGAATCTTGACTGAAGTAAAGCAATATTCCGGCGAGGATTACGACGTTATCGTCGTTGGTGCCGGTCACGCTGGTAGTGAAGCAGCCTTAGCCGCTGCACGGATGGGGAATAAGACCCTGTTAATGACGATCAATCTTGATATGGTGGCATTTATGCCATGTAACCCATCCGTGGGTGGTCCAGCCAAGGGAATCGTTGTCCGTGAAATTGACGCTTTAGGCGGCGAAATGGGCCAAAACATCGACAAGACTTACGTTCAGATGCGGATGCTCAATACCGGAAAGGGTCCGGCCGTTCGCGCCTTACGGGCACAGGCGGATAAGCATGCCTATCACGCGGAAATGAAGCACACCTTGGAACGCGAGCCTAACCTGACGTTGCGGCAAGGGATCGTCGATGACTTAATCGTCGAAGATGGTGTTTGTCGTGGAGTTATCACCAATACTGGGGCCCACTACAGTGCCAAGGCTGTAGTGGTTGCGGCCGGAACGGCTGCCCGCGGTAAAATCATCATTGGTGAATTGATGTACTCTTCCGGTCCCAACAACTCGCAACCAGCGACTAAGCTGACAGCGAACTTGCCTAAGTATGGTTTCGACTTAGAACGGTTTAAGACTGGGACGCCACCACGGGTTGATGGTAATACGATTCATTACGATGAGACGGAAGAACAGCCCGGTGACGTGGAACCTAACCACTTTAGTTTCACCACCCCTGACAGTGCCTACCTGGATCTGAAGAATCAGTTATCGTGTTGGTTGACCTACACGAACGCTAAAACGCACGATATTATTCGGGAAAACTTAGACCGAGCGCCTATGTTCACCGGTGTGATCGAAGGTGTTGGCCCTCGTTATTGCCCATCCATTGAGGATAAAATCGTGCGGTTTGCTGACAAGCCACGACACCAACTCTTCCTTGAGCCAGAAGGTCGTAAGACTGATGAATGGTACGTTCAGGGACTGTCAACGTCTATGCCAGAAGAAGTTCAGCAAAAGATTTTACACTCCATCAAGGGGTTAGAAGATGCTCAAATGATGCGGCCGGGTTACGCCATTGAATACGATGTCGTTTCACCATACCAGTTACGGCCAACGTTGGAGACGAAGCCACTGAAGAATTTGTTCACGGCGGGGCAAACGAACGGAACTTCTGGTTACGAAGAAGCTGCTGGTCAAGGGCTGTTAGCCGGCATCAACGCCGGGCTACGGGCCCAGGGTAAGCCTGGGTTCACGCTGAAGCGTTCTGATGCCTATATCGGTGTGATGGTCGATGACTTGGTCACCAAGGGAACTAACGAGCCTTACCGGCTGTTGACGAGTCGGGCTGAATATCGCTTGATTTTGCGGCACGATAATGCTGATTTACGTTTGACTACCAAGGGCCATGAGCTGGGACTGATCAGTGATGAACGCTACGAGGCCTTTCTGGCTAAGAAGGCGGCACTCAAGGCCGAAATTGACCGGTTAAACAGCATTCGGATCAAGCCTGGGGATGACATCAACGCGTTTGTTCAGAGCCACGGTGATAAGCCCCTGCAGGATGGCGTGCTAGCAGCTGCCTTCTTACGTCGGCCATACGTGGACTACCAAACGTTGTTACGGTTCATGCCAGCACCAGAGCAGCCATTAGATCGGCACATCGTTGAGGAGATTGAAATCTCCCTGAAGTACGCTGGTTACATCAAGAAGGCTGAAGAGAACGTGGCTAAGCTGAAGCGAATGGAAGCCAAGGCGATTCCAGCTAAAATCGATTATGATGCCATCGATGGTCTCGCAACTGAGGCACATCAGAAGTTGAAGAAGATTCAACCTGAAACGTTGGCACAGGCTAGCCGGATTAGTGGGGTTAACCCTGCCGACATTGCTATCCTGAGCGTCTACATTGAACAGGGGAAAATTGCCAAGGTTGATTAGCCTTGACCGAAGTAGCATAAAAGGATCGGGACAATTGGCTCGATCCTTTTTAATTATTAATAATTATTATTAATCAAAGTGTGGTATTAATATAGTAATAAAAGGAATACGCAATCTTTACCGATTCTTTGCAAGATTTCAACATAACTTCGGTAAGGTAGAAACTGTAGTGAGACAACGTTAAATGGTTGGCTAGTGAGCGAATTACGCCACCCTTAGATAACGGCAACAAACGGGTGGTACAGCTTATTATCAGTAAGCAGGATACCGCTGACTTTGCGTAGCTAATCATTTGGTTGCGAAGTCTGGTAAAATATTCCCAGGGTCATCTAATATCGGGGCAAGTGATGTCAAGGCATTACTTGAAACAAGGGGAGTTTTTACAATGTACACGAGTCTGTTGAGTTTCGGGGTGCTGTTAACGCTAGGCAGTCACTGGCAACATCAGCGGTTGTTGCGAGCAGTGCAGCAACAGTCGGTCACATCGGAGCGGATCACCCGCAACCGGTTTCTGTATCATGGGTTGTTATACGTAGGCCTCAGCTACGTGGTAGTGGGGCTTTGGCAACCGGCTTGGCTGAATGCACGTGTCATTGGCTTACTGTTACTGGTAGATTTGGTAGCAGTTGCCATGGCGGGTTTAGAGCGTCGCCAACGACGGTATCCTAGTGCTGTTCGGGCGTTGGGTCGCCGTCAAGCATGGTACTTTACTGGCAGTCAACTACTATTGGCTGCAGTGTTGTTGGGAACATTACTGGGGTCACCATACCGGTAAAATACATTAAATGAATCGCTGTCCGTTAACGTTAGTCTTTAACTGCGCTAACGGACGTTTTTAATTTTAAGGGGGAGCTTTAACATGAAACAGTATTCACCAGTAGCAGCACAGGAAGACTTCTTAGAAATTCTATCGGCGGTCCATCAGCTTAAAGAGACTATTTTGATTACGCCGACGGATGAGCGAGACGAGCACGCGGCCGTAATTTTACCTTTGCAGGAATGGCAGGCTTTGTCCGAATTGGCTTTTTTAGAGGCGCCAGCAGCACCGATTAAGCAAAATAATCGGATCAGTCTAACCAGTTTGCGGACTGATCAAGTCGAGTGGGGTTAAGTCTCTGCGAGTAAGAGCTGTTGGAGGTCTGAGTAAGTCGTTACTTCGTAAGTTGGTTGGAAGTCGAGCTTGTTAACGTGATGCTGCGGATTGAACCAGACGTTGTGGAGTTGAGCGTTGCGTGCGCCTAGAATGTCAGACTGTAGGCGGTCACCGATCATTAGGGTGTTCGCTGGTGTGAGGTCCGGATAATGGTGAAAAATGGGTGCAAAGAAACGACGATCTGGTTTCGTATAACCAATGTCTTCAGAAATAAAGAGGCTATCAAAGTGTTGTCGGAGACCAGAGCCGTGCAGGCGGTTTAACTGGATGGACTTGGTGCCATTGGTGGCGACTACTAGTGTCAGTCCAGCTGCCCTCAGCGTTTGCAACAAGGTGTCCGCCCCCGTCAGCGTATAGTAATTGTGGTCGAGGATAACGTTGTACTGTTCTTCAACGGTAGCACCATCCACGGCTAGGCCCATAGCGGCAAAGGTCTGGGTGAACCGATCATTTAGTAGCTGGTCGCGTGGGGCGCCTTGCTCAATGGCTTGCCAGACGGCGTGATTGATTTTCAGGTAGGTATTAAAGCCGGTCTGAATATCAGTCACGCCGTATTTTTTTAGCAAATGGGTGATACCTTCATTTTCACCACGGGTGAAATCAAGTAGCGTGTCGTCGAGGTCAAAGATGGCGTATTTTAACATGGTTACGGTCCTTTCAAGGTGGTTTACCAGAGTTTAGCATAGTTTGGTGTTAGGTGAAATTTAGGCATGAAAAAAGGCTCCGTTATCCGTTACTGGATAGCGAAACCTAGCTGTTAAGGGTGACCGCCCATGGCCAAGGCCCGGACGACGGATAGAACTAGAAAGGCAACTTGAATGCCAAGGTCGATCCGGTTCAAAGGATTCTTGTCAGCAGTACTTTCAAAGACGTTAAAGTGAAGCATAGCAGTAATCAGTGAGCTAAAGCATAAGAACGCGACAGTAACGGGGTCTTGAAGAAATAACATAGCTAGTAAGAGCACCACCGTCAGAATTGGTACACCAATTTTAAGCGGGGTGACTGGGTACTTTGTATCGGTCATTTGAATTACCTCGTTTCGTTTAAATGAGAGTATGAGATTTTGGTTATAACTTGCTCTTATTTTAACAGAAAGTGAAGTAAAAAGGGAGGTAAAACCATTGGATTGTCAATTAACCCTCTGATTTGTCGAACAGACGACCTAATAGCCAGCCTAGTGCAATGCCCAGTAGTGCCGGAACGACCCAGCTGAATCCAGCTACTGCTAAGGGTAGCCGGTTGTTGAGGTTAATTATCGCGTGCCCCCAACCAGTTTGCTGCAGATTAGCTGGCAAGGCGGCTACTGCGGAGAAGATTGCTGGGATTAGGGTAATCAGGGTGCTGGTTCCAAACAGCCAGCGAGAGGTCCCCAGAATAGGCGATAGGACTGCTAGGAAAATCAGCACGATGGCTAGTGGGTAAAGAAACATGAGGACGGGCGTTGAGTAGGTAATGAGCTTGGTTAATCCGACGTTGGCAAAGAGACAGGGCAAGATGCTAGCCGCTGCAATCAAAGCTGCGTAAGGTATCCGAGGAAACATTTCGTGCAGAGTATCCCCGAAAGCTGAAATCAAGCCAATGGCCGTTTTAAGGCAAGCGATGATGACGATCAGTGCCAACAGGGCGTTTCCAAAAGTACCAAAGTAATAGGCTGCCACCTGAGCCAAGGTGATGCCCCCGTTGGCGGCTGGTGAGAATTGACCAACGCTCATCGTTCCCATTAAAGCCAATAGCGTATAAATCAGACCCATGAGGACAATACTGATAGTCCCCCCTTTAATGACATCGCGGGCAATCTGGCCAGGTTCAGTGACCCCCAGAGCGCGAATGCTATTGATGATGACAATACCAAAAGCCAGTGAGGCGAGGGCGTCCATAGTGTTGTATCCCTCGGTGAACCCGCTGAGGATTGGCTCAGTAATGTAAGTACCGCGGGCAGCGGAGGTAAAGCCACCCATCGGTTTGACAAAGGCTGCGAGTAGCAGGATGCCTAGGAGAACGAGGAAGGTTGGTGTCAACCATTTACCGACGTAGACCATGAGTTTACCTGGATTTCGAGCTAGCCACCAAGCGGTGAAGAAAAAAATCACGGAGAAGATAGCCAGAACAGCAGGTTGTGCCCCCGGACTGGTAAAGGGCGCCAAACCAATCTGGAAAGACGTGGTTGCCAGTCGCGGTAGGGCGAAAAACGGGCCAATGGTGAGGTAAAGTAGGATGGTGAAGACGTAGGCGAACGGTCGATTGACTTTCGTTGCTAGGTCGAAGACCCCCTCGCTACGCGTTAAGCCGATACCTGCGACCCCTAGGAGGGGCAGACCAATTCCGGTTAGCAACAGGCCAATGACTGCTGTCCAGACGTGATGTCCAGCCTGTTGGCCCAGAAAGACCGGGAAGATCAGGTTACCGGCGCCGAAGAAGAGGCCAAAGAGCATCATGCCAATGATGAGTAACTCGCGCCCGGATAATTTAGTTTTCAAAGTAATCGCAACTTTCTATTAAGTTTCAGACAGTGTCTATGCATAATCAACGACTAGCATACCAAAAAACGCTCGCCGAGGAAACGGCGAGCGTCAGAAACTTACTTATCGGCTACGGTGAACCGGCTATTATGATGTTGTGGGTGTTCAATTTCGTCTAAAATAGTAACGGCCATCGTACCAGTTGAGGTGCCCGATTCTTGTTGGGCATTGACTAGGAGATCGTCTTGGCCTAAAAGCGCTGCGGTAGCTTTTCCGGGATGGAAATTAGCTGCGGGAGAGATGCCGACCCAGTTAACGTTGTCAACTTCGCGGAGGAAGTTCAGTTCCTTCAGCTGATTCTGAGGAATGCTGATAAAACCAGCCGCATGGGGATCTTTGGCAATATCATTGACGAACAAGTGGCGGTCATCACCCGTGAACAGGCTGCCAGCCCCTAAAATGAAGACTAAACGCGGCGTGGTTGTTTCGCGGAGAATGTGGACCAGGCGGGCGGCTAAGTCCACGTGCAAGTAGGACTGAGCTGGGGCCGTGGCAAAAGCATCAATCACAACGTCGGCGGCCTGTAAGTCAGCGGCGGCGACGGCAAAGGCGTCTACGGCCCGGGTCGTGAGATTGGGATTCGTGGGTAAGGTGGCCAATTTTTCGGCTGAACGGGCCAAGGCGGTTACTTGGTGTCCTCGTTTGAGTGCTTCTGCAACCAGTGCGCTGCCGGCCATACCGGTTGCACCAATAATTGTAATTTTCATAAAAAATCGTCCTCCTTTTGAGCTGTGATTAGTATAGAGGAAGTTAGATCAATCACCAACTATTTTGCCCCTTCATTGCAACCATATGGTACAGTGGAGAAAATACTGAGGGGGTCACGAGAATGAAAGATGTGGTACAAGGCAAACTGGTCCATTTGACAGAAATGAGAGACGGGGATGCAGAGTGGTTGCAGGATACCCAGTGGGAGCCCGGACTGCTACGGAATTTATCCGCTGATGCTCTGCACCCACTGACAGCGCAGGAGTACGCAGAATGGGCAGCGGATCCGGACGGTGACGACCATTACTTCTTCATGGTGCGGGCTAATGCGGACGATGGCTTACTGGGATCAGTTGTATTGAATAATGTCTATTTCAAAAATCGGCGGGCGTCCATGGGGATTGCCTTACCCGTAGTCAGTGATCGTGGTCAAGGCTATGGGCAGGATGCCATTCAGACAATCCTGTCATTTGCGTTTAATGAGCTGGGCCTACATAAGGTGAATCTGGAAGTTAATGCCAACAATCCATTGGCCATTCACGCCTACGAGGCAGTCGGGTTTACGAGAGAAGGAGTCAATCGGGAAGCAATCTTCCAGGATGGACACTGGCTGGATCTCTATTCATACGGGATTCTAGCAAGTGAATGGCGCGCTGCTTCACGTGGAACAGAAGACTAAAAAAGTTCGCACTCGCACCTAGAAGGTGTGACGACGAACTCGGAATGTTTCATGTGAAACATTAAAGTGGCCAAGGAAATTCGGTTGAAACGTGGTTGTTCAGGCTAGCTTGTTCTGCTCGACGCTGTTTTCGTTGGGCAGTACGTTTCTCGTAACCGGAGACAATGTAACGTTGTTCCTCTGTGACGGGTTTGACTGGTGGTAGTGGTTGCGTTGACCGGGAGTCTTCAATGACGTAAGTAATAAAGCATGTGAAGCCAACGAAGCGTTCACTGGTCGTGAGGTTTTCGCCAATGATCTTAACAAAGACCTCTAAGGAGCGGGTTCCTGTCCCGGTAACGTAAGCTTCCAAGAACATGGAATCGTCTAAGTGGAAAGGTTCTAAGAAACTAACGTGGTCAAAGGAAGCCGTGACCACCGTCTTATGGGTTAGTCGGACAGCGGCTACGGAAGCGCTATCATCTACCAGCGACAAAATTTTACCGCCGAAGACGGATTCATGTTCATTTAAGTCTGGTTGAAAAACCCGGTGACTGGTCACGATTAATGTGGCGTTGCAGGACACGGGCGTGGTTCGATTCATCAAAAGCTTCACCTCATCAGTTAATTTGTCTCCCTCTATTCTACCAGAGTCCGTGCATCCCGGCGACTTTAGCAAAGATTACAGGACTATTAATTTTTTACAATGACTCAGTGAATTCCTAGAGGTCGGCCAGTTGGCTTGCTATACTATGGATAAATGAGTAAGGAGGGGTGTTGCATGATATATCACGGTGAACCGTTAGACTTGATGCCAACGTTGGACACGGCCCAGACGTATCCGTTACTTGAGTGTACACTGAGTTTGACGCACCCCATTGATTTGGCCCGCTTACAAGAAGCAATTGAGAC
This sequence comes from Levilactobacillus yonginensis, assembly GCF_964065165.1. Taxonomy (NCBI): domain Bacteria; kingdom Bacillati; phylum Bacillota; class Bacilli; order Lactobacillales; family Lactobacillaceae; genus Levilactobacillus; species Levilactobacillus yonginensis. Next base: position 1,769,484 of record NZ_OZ061549.1, read on the forward strand.
GACTCAAACGGTGGTTCCCCAGGTTTTGGGTCGGTATAATTTGAAATGGAACCGGTTTGAAGTTGAAACGGATGTGGCGACGGATGTGGTTGAAGAATATGCTGCTAGTCACGACCCTGGTCGCGTTCAACTGGACGTCTTAGCGGGACCGCAATTGAAAATCCAAGTGATTCATTACGCTGCCTATGATCAGTTACGGTTGGCAATGAGTCGCCTACTGGCTGACGGGGAAGGGTTCAAACATTATCTGTACCTCTTGGCTGCGGCGTACGATGGCCAGGATTTAACGAATTTTACCAATGAACGCAGTGTGCGTAAAATTTTAGCACATTTGCGGCATCCTCATCGGGCATTGCCGCTCTTGCATGATAACGCGACGGAAGCCTTCCCCCAGTTGAGTGGCGACGTGCACCATCACCGTGGCGAGGCCACCATTCCGCGGGTCGAAAGCCAGTTGCTTCGGCAAAAAGCGCGTGAGCAGGGGGTCACGATGAATGCTGTGCTCCTTTCTGCTTACGCGCTCGCGTTATTCGCTTTAACTGGGGAAAAGCGGTTGGTCATCCCATACCAGGTTGATTTACGGTTACACGGACCAGTGGCGGCAATGAACATTGTTCAAGTAGCCAACTTGACTAGTGAAATGCCTGTGGCCATAACTGTTAGAGATGGTGATACTTTGGGGGCTGTGGTTCAGCGGACCCAGGCGACGGTCACGCAAATGCGTGATGAGTTAGCTTACCTACCGCCTTTAGTGGAAATCAATCGGATGAGTCGGGCCTTACCACCACAGTTGGTGCGGCGGCTAGCTGGGAAACACCGACCACAGGCGGCCATTTCCTTTGCCAACTTCGGCCACATCGATCATACGCGGCTCAATTTCTCAGGAATCACAGTCACGCAAATTTACTTTGCTGGGGCTTATCGGACAATGCCTCATTTTCAACTAACGGTCAGCGTGTACCACGATGCGTGGACGTTGGCGTTTCGAATGATGGGGTCCGAACCCGACTATCAATTAGGAATTAAAATTTTGAAAAATGTTGTGGCTCAGTTAACCCAGTGGAGTCACGAGGAGTAGTCTATTGGACCTGAAAGTGACTTTTAGGTCCAATTTTTTATACCTACTATTTTTCGTAAGCCGGTTTATAATCCGCCCAGTCTGGTCGTGGGTCGCCCTTAGCTTCTGCCTCTTTGATAGCTGAATAGAAGGCTACCTTTTGCGTGATATGCCGTTGATACTTCTTTAGCTTGGCTAGCTGCTGAGCCACACTGATGGCGTGTTCATTCAAAACGTTTAAGATTTCATTCAGGTCGTCCCCGGTTTCCTGATAACTCAGCAGGGTTTGAAGTTCACTCATGCTCATGCCAGAATTTTTGAAACAAATGATACTGTTTAATTTTTCAAGATTGGCCTCATTATAGACGCGGTGGTTCCCTCTTTGTTGGACGTTAGGAATCAGACCCAATCGTTCATAATATCTGAGGGTTGAGGGGGCTAGGTTATACGCCTTGGCGACTTCTGAAATGGTTAATTCGGTCATTATTTATCCTTCCTATTCTTTGATAGAGAAATTACTTTACTTGAAGTGTACTTCAAGTGGTATGTTAGAAACAAGTAGAAGGGTAGGTTAACAAATATGAAATTTAGAACATTAGGAAAGACGGGTTTTAACATCAGCGAAGTCTCTTTGGGGACTTGGCAGCTTGGTGGTAAGTGGGGGGCCCCATTTAGTGAAAAGGATGCTAGTGAGACTTTAGAGGCCGCTTATGACCGTGGCGTGAATTTCTTCGATACCGCCGATGGTTATCAGGATGGGTTAAGCGAAAAGGTGCTCGGTCAGTTCATTAAACGCCATCCCGATGTCCACTATTCAACCAAGGTTGGTCGCAAGGAAATGCCCCTGTCAGTGGAACATTTCAGTCCCAAGTTCATCAGACGATACGTTGAAGAGAGCCTGCAAAACATGCAAGTCGATTCGCTTGATCAGGTGTTGTTGCACTGTCCACCAATGAGCGTGTACTACCAGCCAGAAACGTTTAAAACGTTGGATGATCTCAAAAAGGAAGGAAAAATTGCCAACTACGGTGTCAGCGTGGAACGAGTTGAGGAAGCCATTAAGTCACTCGATTACGATATTTCCAGTGTTGAAATCATCTTCAACATGTTCCGGCTGCGGCCAGCTAAGTTGTTCTTTGATCTAGCTAAGCAGGCCAACGTGGGAATTTTGGCCCGGGTGCCCTTGGCCAGTGGTTTGTTGACCGGGAAGTTTACGGCGGACACCCACTTTGAACCTAATGATCACCGGATGTCTAATCGGAACGGCGAGCTCTTTAGTAAAGGTGAAACGTTCTCTGGTGTCGACTACTTGACGGGAATTAAAGCCGCCAATGAGTTGCAGGAGCGACTTGGTACGGATAACCTGGCGGCGACGGCCTTGCGTTACATCCTAATGTTTGACGCAGTTTCTGCCGTTATTCCTGGGGCCAGCACGCCTAACCAGATTGAACGGAATACGATTGCTGCGGACGTCAAACCATTGACTAGTGAACAGATGGCCATTGTCACGGATGTTTACGATAAATATATTAAGGATCCAATTGAATACATGTGGTAATCCCTGCGGTAACAAAAGGGCGGTTGATAGTGGTCGACCGCCCTTTTTGTCATCGCAGAGATCAGTTATGTATGAACAAGTGAACGGTTAAAAAAACTCCCACCGGATAGGTGAGAGTGAGTATTTAAGCTTTAGCGAATTTACCTTGAACCTTGACGAGTCCAAGGGCTCCCAGGTTACAAATGAAGAGCATTACCGCCATTGCTGCGTAGGAGCTACCAGTCAGACCAACTAGTGGCGAGGCTAAGCCCCCACAGGCGTTTTGGGAGAGACCAATGACGGCTGACGCACCACCGGCGTTACTAGTCGCCTGATCCATGATAATGGTGACGGTTAAGGTGAGGAGTGCGCCGATTAAAATCACAAGGATGAGAATCAGGCCACTCACTAACCAGACGTTGGCGGGGAAGAGTAGTGAACCGATTAAAATCAGACTCGTTAATGCGGCCAACGTCAACAAGGTTGTGACCTGCTGACGGTTGGAGAAACGGCCAGCCAATTGCCCAGGGAGGTTACTCCCAACAACGATTCCGAGTCCATTAAAGGCGTAGAGCAGACTAAACATTTGCGGGGCCATGCCGAATCCGGTCTGGAAGACGAAGGTCGATGCTGAAATGTAACTGAACAGGGCGCCGTAAACGAGGCCTGTTGCGAGAATCAGCGGCCAGAAAGCAGGCTTGATCAGCAAGCTCCCCATCGACAACAGTGATGTGTGGAACCCACCTGTTTGGCGGTCCGCAACTGGCAGGGATTCGTGGAGACCAAGGGCAACGGCGAAAGCGATAACCCAGCCAATTACGGCCAGCAAGATGAAGATAGCCTGCCAGTCAACGTAACGAATCATGAAGCCACCGATAATGGGGGCAATGATGGGAAAGACACCGTTGACGGTATTGAGGAGGGCGTAGAACTTCGTTAGCTTTTTGCCAGAGAAGAGGTCCCGAGCCACTGCCCGAGCCAGCACCTGACCGGTGGCTCCGGCTAGTCCCTGGATGAACCGGAGGCCAATTAAGAGACCAATCGAGTGGATAAAGGCCATTGCAAGGGAAACTAGGCCAAAGATGATAAAACCGGTGATTAGCGGTTTACGGCGACCATATTGATCAGACAGCGGACCGGCAATCAGTTGACCTAGCGCCAGACCAATCAGACAGGCCGTGATACTGAGTTGCATGAGTGAGGCGTTGGTTGCAAATTGCACTTTCATTTGAGGTAGGGCTGGCAAATAAAGGTCGATGGCCAGGGGCCCCGTTGCGCTAACGGTTCCCAAGAGTAAGGTTAGCCAGATTTGATGCCGTCGTGAGTGTGTTGAATTCAAAGACTGTCAGCCCTTTCTAGAGATAGTGTGAAATTAATGATAGCATAAAATATTGCTGGACCGCTGCTCTGTCGGGCAGAATGGCGGTCCAGCGGATGAAATGGCTATTCGTTGTGTATTTGTCCATTATTGCTGGAAAAAAATGAATTTGCAAGCTCAGTTTTTCTACGGAGGAGATCATTTTTGTAACATTTAAAATAAACTTGGGAAAAAGCATGGGGGTTTCAGTCAGTAAATGGTAAGATTAGATTCGACCATAAAAACGGAACCGGTTGTCTGATTTCGTTGCGGGTGTATGATAACAGTATATTAATATTCTTGAATATAAGGAGCCTCATCATGAAAGTATTAAAGGAAGTCATGAGTTGGATCATCCCCGTGATTATCGGGCTGGCTATCGCTTTTGCCATCAAGCAGTTCGTCTTTACCCGGGTGCGGGTCGATGGGCCATCCATGGAACCCAACCTGCAAAATAACGAAAAGGTCTTTGCCTTTAAGCAGTCAAAGGTTAAACATCTGAGTGTCATTGTTTTTGACGCCCACGGTGAGGACCCATCTGCTAAGGCCAATACTAATTATGTTAAGCGGGTAATTGGGTTACCAGGCGATACGGTTACGAGTAAAAATGGGTACATCTATGTGAACAAGAAGAAGATTAAGCAGAGTTTTATCAGTGATGCGGAGCGGAATGCTGGGACCGGAAATTGGACCTTAGCTAGTCTGCAAAAGAGTAATGGTTGGGGTAATGGCACCACGGTCGTTCCTAAGGGCAAGTATTTTGTGTTGGGTGACCACCGGAGTGTGTCTAACGACAGCCGTTACTGGGGATTCGTTGATAAGGATAAGGTGTTGGGGGTCGTGAAAGTACCAGTTTGGGCCTCTAATAAGACGCGGCGGGCTAACGTTAATGGGCTGGCCTACTAACTAAGAACGCGATAGTTCACGGGAATGACCGTGATCATCGCGTTTTTTTGTAGTATATTAGTTAGTTAGCACTGGCTTGACATCCCTTGACATTTAGTATATGCTTGCGCACGTATTTTTCAGGGAGGGGACGGTACTTTGGTTACCGGAAACAACGATTCGGATATTTTAAAATGGCTTTCAATTACGACTCGCTATGCGCGGATTGCATTAGATCGACGCTTACAGCCGTACCGATTGAATGCTAGTATGTACTATTATATTTTACGGATTCATGAGCGGCCAAAGATGACCCAGGATAAGTTGATCAGTTTGACGTACCTTAATCCGAGTAATGTGACGCGGGCAGTCAACCAGCTAGTTAATTTGGGATACGTGCGGAAGCGGCAGTCGAAAACAGATAAGCGAGTTTACGAGTTGTCATTGACGAAAAAGGGCGAGACGCTTTATCCTAAAATTGTGATGCTACGTCAAGAGGTCGCGGATAACTTATTGATGGACATTACGCCGGAACACCGTGATGGACTGGTGGCTGAGATTCGCCAGCTAGCCCTGCAGGCCGTACATAATGAAACGTCAGGAATTGATAATGAGTAGGGATGAGGAACTGAGCTGTTGAGCTGGTTCCTTTTTAATTGGCTATCCTTAGCCGGGCTGACTGACCAGTTAGTTGATTTATTGATTAACAAGATTTACTATAGAAGCAAAGGTGAGCGATTACTCACTAAAATAACGACTTTAAAAGATTAGACGCAACGGCTCAATCATTGGTGTGGTCAACAAGGGCCTATTGCGTCAGGAGTGGTGTTCTCGCGTCGACAGGGTGGCAGTCATGAATTAACGGAGGGGATTGGCGAATGGCAAAGGAAACTAATATTCAGACAGCATTTCAGGAAGTGATGGCAGCCAGTGGGAATATTCCGCCCAAGCAGAAGCAAGTGTTGGCAGCTAGTCTGGCCTTGTTTGCTGAGAAGGGGTTTGCGAGCACGACAACGAAAGAAATAGCGGAACGAGCAGGTGTAGCCGAGGGAACAGTTTACCGGCGTTATCGCACCAAGGATGAACTGCTAGCTGGCGTGTTGGCACCGTTCATGACGGAGGTTTTGCCCAAACTGGTTTCGGAGTTTGCCGAAAAGGTTGTGGGGCAGACCTATGCATCTCGGCATGACTTGGTGACGGCGGTAGTGAATGATCGGATGCAGTTTGTGGTGGAAAATCAGTCAGTTTTACGCGTGCTGGCCACGGAGATTTTGGTAAGAAACGACTTACGGGAGCAAATGATTTCTCGGATGGTGCCGTTGTTACAACAGAATTTGTATCCAGTTTTAGACCACTTAAAAGCTATTGGTGAGCTGGTTGACTGGCCTAATGATCGTATCGCACAGTTCATGATTGGGACCATGTTGATCCAGTTAGTGCGGAGCACTTTGACGAGTGAAGAGGTTACGGGCGCTGCGTCCCTCATAATTAAATTTTTAGAAAAAGGTTTGGCACCGAAATAACTGGTACCGACTATGGGGAACTGGGTTAAGCCGGTTCCTTTTTTAATGCTCAAGATTAATTGCGTTGGGGGCGGGGGAGCGCTAGAATGAATCTATGTTAATTATGAGATTTTCATTAGAAGATTTGTGAAAATTCCGTAGAGAGGAGCTTTTTATGCCAAAAGATAGTCAGAAGGTACACGTCTTAAGTCGCGCAGAAATGGCAGACTTACACGCTGATTTACAGCAACAACCCGCACACGAGGTCATTAGTCGGGCGGTTATTAAGAATGGGGTACTAGCGGCAGCTGAGGATCCCCAAGCAACGGTTCGCCTGGATCGCACATTTTCCGTGGAATTAGATACCGGCAAAGTTTCCAATCAGAAGCACTCTGGCCGGTGCTGGCTATTTTCGACACTGAATACAATTCGCCATCAATTTGCGGCTAAGTATGGGGTCAAAGATTTCGAGTTATCCCAGAGTTATCTATTTTTCTGGGACCGGATCGAACGGGCCAATATGTTTTATAACAATATTTTACGAACGGCGGATAAGCCATTGGATGATCGGGAAGTAGCATTCTTTTTGCAACGACCGGACGATGATGGTGGTCAGTGGGCCATGGGGGCCGCCCTAGTCCAAAAATATGGGGTCGTTCCGGCAAGTGCTATGCCAGAATCCTTTAACACCAATGACACAACGGGGATTGGGTCTGCCTTAAATCTGAAGTTGCGAAAGGATGCGCTAGCACTCCGAAAGTTGGTAGCGGATGGTGCCAGTGAAGAACAGATTGCTGCCACACGCGCTGCGGCATTGAAGGAAGTTTATCGCATGGCTGCCTATGCCTTTGGTGAACCACCAACTACGTTTGACTTAGAGTATAAGGATGATAAGCACCAATATCACCGAGATGCAGGTCTGACGCCACAGGGGTTCTTTAACGAGTATTTTGACATTGATTTGGACGATTACGTGGTTCTGTCGAACTCACCAGATAAGTCATTTGATCGCCTGTACAGCTTGCCTAGCCAGGATAACATCGTTGGTGGTAAGCACATCACGATGCTCAATGAGCCGATGGCAGACTTGAAGCAAGCCGCCATTGCGCAATTGCAAGATGGTGAAACGGTATGGTTTGGGAATGATGTTCTCCAACAGATGAGCCGCGAACGAGGCTTCCTCGACAGTCATCTTTATCAGGTTAGTGATCTATTTGGAGTCGATTTGAATCTGACGAAAGCGCAGCGTTTAGCAACTGGTGAGGCGGAAGTCTCACACGCTATGACGTTGACCGGGGTCGACTTGGTTGCGGACGAACCGACCCGTTGGAAGGTTGAAAACAGTTGGGGTGAGAAGAATGGCGACAAGGGTTACTTTGTCATGACGGACGACTGGATGGACGATTTTGTTTACGAGGTTGTCGTGCACAAGCGCTATCTGACAGCAGCACAACAAGCGTTACTAACAACGGAACCAGAACCATTGCCTGCCTGGGATTCGCTACAATAATTAAAAAGTCAGTCGCAATTAGGCGACTGACTTTTTAGTCAGGGATGAATGACAGTGAGTAGTAGCCTGAAAGACTGGCTGGGTAATTGGCGGTGGACCGGTTGACTGTTATTGTTTCATGTGAAACACTTAGGCGAGTGTCACTGATAGTTTCAGAGTAAAATGACTGGAATTTTACGCAAGATTACGGGTAAACTAGGAAAGATGGCAAGACAGTTAATTTGATGAGGTGATCCGGAATGCACAACTTTTTCTTCGACTTTGATAGTACGCTAGCAGATACCCGAAATGTCGCAGTGGCTGCGACACAACAAGCTTTTACGGTTAGCGGATTAACCCAACCCAGTCGAGCTGCGGTTGTCAGCTATATGGGGGTACCGATTGAGGTATCTTTTGCTAAAATGGCTGATCACGCTTTGACGGCGACGGAATTGAAGGCGTTGTATGCGACGTTTAGAGAACAGTATCAACAGGCTGAACAGTTAGGAATCGCCCTATTCGCTGGGATGGCAGACACCTTGTCTGAATTAAAATCCCGTGGTGACCGGCTCTACGTGGTCTCCAGTAAGCATTCCGTTCCCCTACAACGTAATTTGGAACAAGTTGGTTTGGGAACGACGTTTGCGGCCATTAGTGGATCCGATACGGTGGCCAACTACAAGCCAGCACCGTATGGTATTCTAAATCTGTTAAACCGCTTTGATTTGGTTGCCGCTGAAAGTGTCATGATTGGTGATGCTAAGTATGATATGCAGATGGGCCACCGCGCTGGTGTGGCCACCGCTGCAGCAATGTGGGGCGCAGCAGACCCGAATTCAGTTAAGGCGGAAGAGCCGACTTATTTGTTGCAAGCACCAGCAGAATTATTAACAATTTAGCTAAACGTTGACCAGTCTTCTGTGACTGGTTTTTTGATAAAAAAAGACCATCCCTGGTTAGAGGACGGTCAGAACCGCTTACTTGGTTAGGGCAAGTGGCTTCATTTTATTTGGTGAATAAAATGAAAAAAGGTTGGTTAATAGGTTTATATTGGTATGCTTGTATCGTAACGGGTAAATGTGAAGAAATTGTGAACTTTTCTTACGAATAGGCAATGATACTTATAAAATTAATCTAATGAGCTACCGAAACCCAATTAATTCAAGTCTAACCGGGGGTTGGATTACTTTTTTCTAATTGTTAATGGTAGGTTGACCAACAAAATGGGCAGAAAAGAAAGTTGAAGTTAAGGAAACTTCAGAAAAACGTATATGTAACATAAGCATTAATTTATGTTACATTTCGTTAAAAATTTTATGAGAAAATGAAGTTAATAAAAACCGACCCATGAAGAGTCGGTTACGTCGCTTTAATATTGATTGTGATGAAGATGAGTGGTTAGTGGTCGAGGCTTACCATTGCGTCGGCAGCCGGGATGACGTTCCAACTGAAACTGTTTCGTGCGTTCTTTTTCAATCTGCACCTGTTTTTTAAGTTGCCGATTTTTCCAAAACCCATGGATCATCAGGGAAACGGGGATAATCTCTAGCGAAATAGTTGCGGGAATCAGCCAGGGATTCTCACTAACCAGTTTGGTGAAATATTCCTTATGTTCCTGTAGGACTTCTGGGTCGGTATCCACGATAAACTTGTGGTTAATCATCATCATCACACTCCTTTGCACCATCATAACCCAAAGTGAGAGCGCTGTCAGCCGGTCTGTTTTACCGGTGCCAAGTTAATGATGGTCACGCCAGAAGCGTATGAGATGCAGAACGCCTAAAATAGCGGCGACCCCTAGGATGGTGGTTTCCAGCAGGACAATGCCACTCAGGTGACGGTAGCGTTGATAGAGGATGACCCCACCGACGAAGAGTACGCTCAGGATAAAAGGTAGGTATTTTTTCATGTTTATTCCCCCACAAAAGAGAGTGAGATAAAAGGTGGTTAGTCAATGAGCATTAACGTCGATAGGCGAATAATCCTAGTCTTGGATTGTTGGCCTATCGGCGTTAATCGGAGTTGACTGCCTTTTTTCGCACGTCTTGACGATAGACATTTAAAACACAAAAAGAGTTTGAGACTTTTGTCCCAAACCCTTAGCATTTGCCGCTTATTCGGCAACTTTAACCATCACAGCCTTGGTAACGTCTTGGTCGACGTCACGTGAAATGTGATAACCAGCCACCTTTAGCTTACTTTCTTTGTTTTTACCAGTAAGCGTGTCTTTAACCGTGAACTTTTGCGTCATTGGGATATCTGATAACTTCCCTTTGAAATTGATTACGGTGTCGTCACCCTTAGTTTTGAACGTGGTATTAAGGGTACCTTCCTTATTCAAAGCATTGGCCTTTTTAGCGGCGCTGTAAGATTTGTAGAGCTTGTTAACGTTGTAGACAGTTACTTTACCGTTCTTGTTAAAACGGTATGCCTCAAGACCTGAGTTACTCTTGGCATTCACGGCACCAGTTACGTACCAGAGTTTGGTCGAGCCGGTCAGCGTTGACTTGACGTCAGCCTTCTTAGTCGTTTTGTTTTTGAAGCTAGCTTGTTGGTTGTTCCCCGACTTGCTACTGTTGTTACTGCAGCCAGCAAGACCGATAGCAAATACTGCTAATAGGCCAATGGCGGCGGTAAAAATTCGGGATTTCTTCATATCTCAATCACCTCATCGAAAATGATAACAGTTTTGTGCGTCACACACAAACCCATCTACTTCTATCCACCCACAGTATAGCATGGTCGTTGGGGTAAATAGTTACGGGGCAATTAAAAAAGTATTAAGTTACAGGTAACTTAGGACATCACCTATTATTAATTCTTGTGCTACTTGATTATTAATAATAGAATAATAGAGACAAACGTATGTTCTTCTGGTAAAATTAAGTCTGTTAGTTTTGCTAAGAGAGAAAGGGGAACCAGTAAGTTATGAGTAAACGTCGTCGGGGACGTCGCCGAAGTACGGTTTCAATTTATGCGGCAATATTAGTGATTGCTGTTGGGGCAATTGGCGGTTTGAGTAGCCAGGGAAATCCAACGGCAAAAAAAGTGACCAATGTGGTCTCAAGTCTGGTTGGGGATACATCCAAGGACAACGGTAGTAGCTCAGCAACGTCAGTCCCTAAGCAGTCCGTTGCCACCAAGGCACTCGCTGATCAAAAATATTCGGACACTCAGATTGTTGCGGTGAATCACAACAAGCCGACATTTACAGCGGCCGAACTGTCGACCAAAAAGGGGGCCTGGGCGACCTATGGTGCGCTGGATGGTCTTAATCGGGTGACCACGGCGAATGCACTTCTGAGTAAAAGCACCATGCCAACTGCCAAGCGAGAACCACTCTATGTCAGTCCAACCGGGTGGAAAAATAAGGCCTATACCGTCAATGGTAAGAAGGGGTACTTGTATAATCGGAGTCACTTGATTGGGTACCAGCTGACAGGACAGAATAATAATTTAAAGAATCTGATGACCGGGACGCGGTCACTAAATGACCCAGGAATGACCGCTTACGAGAATCCAGTGGCCAGTTACCTGAAGAGTCATCCTACCGATTACGTTCGTTATCAAGTTCAGCCAGTATTTCGTGGGAACGAACTGGTGGCCCGTGGTGTGCATATGCAGGCCAAGTCGGTCAAAAACACAGGGGTCTCCTATAATGTTTATATTTTTAACATCCAAACAGGTGTTAAGATTAATTATGCTACTGGGACCAGCCAATACGGTGATCCCGCTGCCAGTTTTTAGGGCATGGTGGCGTACAGTTTGGTCATTAGACACCAGCTTAGTTAGTTTTCGAAAAGTGGGAGACCGGTGAAATTTGCCGGTCTCTTTGTGTTGTCGGGCTATCAAATCTAGCACATGCCGTTTGCGTTGGAAACAGTTGCGGTAGATTTTTAACGACGATTCATGTACCGATAAATTGCGTAGAGGATGATGCCAGCTAGGACGATAATTCCAACCGTGGGGTTGTCACGGAAGAGCCAGCGGACAATCCGAAAAGAACTGGTACCGTGCAAGCCGCCGAGTAGAGTAGTGAAGTGAGTAAACATGGTTGCAAGACCTCCTTGAAGTTAGGAAAATAAAATATCAAAAAAGTTAAAGAAAAGTAAAGACATTTGAATGATTTAGCGTATCATGAAATCACAGAGAATAGAGGAGGGGTTACACGTGAACGTGAATTACATGCTCATCCTGGAAATCGTGGTGGTGATTAACTCGGCGCTGGCCCTTGTAACTGTCTTTCGGGAAAAACGTGATATTGCGGCGACGTGGGCCTGGATGCTGGTGTTGGTATTACTGCCAGTAGTTGGATTTATTGCCTACGCCTTCATTGGCCGAAAGTTACCGAAAGATCGCATGTTTCGTTTGCAGCGGCAGGTAGCCGTCCAACTTGAGGAACGGTTATCCCAGCAACGTGAAGAAATTGGCAATCAAGTCATGCCAGCAGATGAAATTAGCCATTCAGTTATCAATATGGTAAATATGTTTATGGAGACGGATCATGCGTTTCTGGCTCGCAAAAATCGAGTGCGGGTGATTACGGATGGTCACAACTTGTTCCATCTAATGATGGAAGACATTGAGCGCGCGCACTCAAGCATTCATATTGAATTTTACACCTTTTACAATGATCAGATTGGTAATGACATCTTGGACTTATTGGTAAAGAAGGCAAAGATGGGTGTAGAAGTGCGGGTCATTTATGATCCTTGGGGGTCCATGGGGACCTGGAAGCGATTCTTTAAACCGTTAATGGCAGCGGGTGGCCACGTGGAGCCATTCTTGGGCACTCGGTCGGCCGTTATTGACTTCCGATTAAATTTCCGTGACCATAGAAAAATTGTGACAATCGACGGACAGATTGGGTACGTCGGTGGGTTTAATATTGGTGATCAGTACCTTGGTCGCAAGGAAAAGTTTGGGTATTGGCGTGACACGCATCTGCGATTAGTTGGTTCGGGGGTCTTTTCCCTCCAAGCACGGTTCATGCTAGATTGGAATGCGACGGATCGTGATCACCCGTTCAAGGATGATCGTATTGAACACAAGTATTTCCCATTGACGAAGGTCAAAGGGGAAACCAGCTTGCAAATTGTTTCTAGCGGTCCAGACTCAGACTTACAGCAAATCAAGATGGGGTACATGCGATTGATTCAAACAGCTGAGAAGCGTTTGTGGATTCAGACCCCCTATCTGATTCCGGATGATAGTGTCTTGGACTCGTTGCGGATTGCGGCAATGGCGGGAATTGATGTTCGAATTATGATTCCAGATAAGCCGGATCACGCATTCGTATATCGAGCAACACAGTATTATGCGCGGCAATTGGCCGATGATGGTGTGAAAATCTATTACTATCATAATGGGTTTATTCATGCTAAGACGATGGTCGTTGATGGTCGGATTGCTTCCGTGGGTTCAGCCAATATGGATTACCGAAGCTTCAAACTTAATTTCGAAATCAATGCCTTTATTTATGATCCACAGGTAGCAATGCAGCTAGAGGAAATCTATGAAGCCGATATGCGTCATAGTGAGTTGATTACACCGGAAATGTTTGACGAACAGTCCCTGTACTTGAAGTTTAAGCAGACGGCGTCCCGGTTACTATCTCCGATTCTGTAGCGAAGATGTTGACCGCGTTGGGCAGGTAAACGTCTGATAAAGTGCTAAATAATTGGGTCTGATGGTATTCGGGTGTATGATGGTGGCGCTGAGATGATTAGCTTGTCTTTAGCTGGATTGAGGCCGGTGTTTCACCGGTCAGCTAAGGCGCATCGTACATCAGCAGACTAGTATGTATGTGTGAGGAAGTCCGTGAGTAGTCACGGGCTTTTTTCGTGGCTTGCTAACAATACCTGAGGATGCACCCGATAGCAATGAAAAGTTAAGACAACCAAGTTACAGGGTAATTGACGGACCGACTATTTATCTTAATGGTTGGGTACGAAGAGCGGAGGTAATGACAGACATTAGCCAGTTTTTTCGGTATAGTTGAACAACTGCTAGTGTTTTGACGTTAACTTGATAGTAGTACCTTAGCGTAAGGGACAGAATGTGTGGCTGGTCGTGAGGTGTTTAGAAAGTGCAGCGACAAGAGTTTCACGTGAAACATTAAAATCGGGTATCTTATGTCTGGAAAGATTGACACGGAGTGGTTTGATTTGTAGATTTAATGTAAGTCGGTTTAAAAAAGACCGAGAACTTGAGAAATTAATTGGAGGCTATCGTCATGAAAATCGCACACCACCGTTGGCCATTGTGGACTTTGTATAGCCTGGCCTTTATGGTGATCGCGGCATTTAGTTTTGGGGTGTTTGGCTTAGCCAACCGAACATTGATTTGGAATATGGACGGGATTACCCAACATTATCCTGTCATTTTGGAATTACACCAGTTGTTAGTGAAATCTGGATTTGCCGGATTGGCAGGCTGGTCGTGGACGATGGGGCTGGGAGCAGATAAGCTCACAACGCTGGCTTATTACGTTCTTGGGGATCCTTTTGCTTATGGCTTGGCACTGTTGCCAACGCGATGGTTAGAGACCGGTTACGGTATATTTATCATCCTACGACTCTATGCGACGGGGTTAGCCTTTCTAGCATTTGCCCGTCGATATAATTTTCGCCCAGGAAGTCGCTTGATGGGAGCTATCACCTATGCTTTTACTGGGTATTCTCTAATGGTTGGCGTTCACCACCCATTCTTCTTATTGCCCATGATTTGGTTGCCACTGTTGTTTGTCGGTATTGACCGAATCCTACGAGGCAAGGGATGGGGATTCCTAGGGTTAATAACGGGTGTGACCATCCTTAGTAACTTTTATTTTGCCTACATATTAGGGCTAGGTAGCTTAATCTATGCAGTTATTCGTTTCTTCAGTCTGCAAGGACAAGGGGCGTTGGTAGTTAAGTGGCGGCCAGTGATTGGCCGTTTCATGGCTGCAGCTGTCACTGGTGTTTTCGTTTCGGGTATCCTACTGTTACCATCGCTACTGATGATGCTGAAATCAACTCGGACCGTGTCTATTTTTGCAAATGGACTATGGTTATATCCAAATGGTTATTATTTACAGTTGGGAAATGCAATTCTAACCACTGGGAATACGCTGAGTTACTGGGCGGTATTGGGAATCAGCGGACTGACCTTTTTGGGCAGTGTGTATGTTCTAGTCCATTGGCGTGAGCATCGTTGGTTAGCAGGCACATTAGTGGCAATCGTGGTAGGCTTGGGGATCCCCGCGGTAGCGGCGTTCTTTAATGTGCTATCGACACCTTCTAATCGGTGGATTTTGTTAGCTGCCATTCCTTTTGGATTAGCGACGATGACGCTATGGGAACATTTGACGACGTTAACGCGGACAGACCAATATTGGTTAGCCGGTAGTGCAATGGCACTCTTGGCGATAATTTACCTTTGCAATGGCCTGACATTTAGCAATGCTAAGCGGGATTTGATTACTTATTGTTTACTACTGGCCTTGGTTGCTGTGATCTGGGGTGGTGCCCAGCTGACGGCGCGATGGCTAGTCAGTTTGGTTTGTATTTTGGTTGGACTGAACTTGGTAAATAACGCTTGGGGATACTATGATCCTAATGCCGGTGTTCAGGCAACCCAACAGTTACGACGGCACGATGCCACGCGGTATATTTTGGATTACTTTGATGGTGCTGATCACAGCATCAAAAAATCAGCGGACTTTTCACGGGTGAACGCTACGCGGAATTTCAACCTTTTCCGCACAGTCGGAAACAATATGACGATGAGTCACGGCTTGCAGGGGACAATGTCCTATTTTTCTGTTCAGAATGGGTACGTTGGGCAATTCAGTCGTGACTTACAAAATTCAGAGTATGCCATGAATGCACCAATAGGGCAGGCGGATAGTCGAACGTCACTGAACCAACTGTTGGGGGTTAAGCATTTATTTGCTCGAGAAGATCAGGTGGCCAACCATGTAGCCTTACCGTATGGCTATCACGCTCAGAAGAAGGTGTATCCAGAGAAATCGGTGTACGCACTCTCTAACGGTGTTGGAACGCAGATTTTAACGACCAGTCTTAACTTTCCTTTAGTGTATACGCAGCCGCAGGCGTTGTCAGCGAATGCTTGGCGTAAGCTTGATGGAGTTGATCGAGAACGTAGTTTGACGCAAGGTGCAGTGACGAATGACGCCTTTAAGGGCGTTGCTAAAGCGGCGTATACGTCACCTAAACGGACATTAGCTTATACGGTTACGCCGAATGCAATTCCGGTCATCGACAGTACTAATAAGGTGATTCAGTATCGTTTAAAGCAAGGAATTGCAGGTCAGAAGACCGGCTTAAACGATAAGCAATTGGATAATTATGGATCATCAATTAAGACACCAGAGCTGAAGGTCGATGAGAACGGTCTGTTAAATAAGCAAGAGGTTAAGACTTATGGTCCCATGGTTGATTTGAATCACCGGCAGACAGCTTTAAACAGGGTGCTGATGCAGAATCAACGGGTTCTTGAGACAACTGCTCAGGCTAATCAAAATGGTCTTCATCAGATGACGAGTGACGCTCAAGGGCAACCAATTAGTTATACGTTAACGCTAAAGCGGCCAAAACGGGCACAGGAAGCGGAGCTCTATCTAGCATTAGACGGTATTACGTCACAAAAATTGACCACTAAGCGACAATTGCAAGATCAGGATAATACCAGTATTTTGGGGGCAACGCCACGTTCTGGTCTAACTAAGTTAAATGCCTGGCGGGATGCGGTTAGCGCACCAGATTTAGGGGATTATTGGGTCACGGTTCGAACACGTAATCAATCAAAAATGTTTTCTCAGTTTGGGGTGGATAATCTTTCAGATTACGAACCAAAACATCAGGTGTTACTGAACCTAGGATATTCTAAGCAGCGACGGGAAACGATTACCGTAACTTTCAATGCGACGCGGCAGATTAACTTTAAGTCAGCTAAATTGCTCGCAATGCCGTTTGGTAAGAGCTACGATCAGCAAGTTCATGCTGCTCAGCAACGCGGGTTAAAGCACGCCAAGGTGACAGATAACCGGGTTGCTGGGGAAGTTAGTCCACAACGAACGAGTGTGCTAACAACGTCAATTCCGTACTCAGATGGTTGGCATCTGACGGTTGATGGTCGGCAAGTAAAAACGCAGGTTGTCAATGATGGCTTTGTGGGTGCTCGCTTATCGGCAGGAACGCATCAGATTCGGCTGACGTATCGAACTCCAGGATTGTTAGTGGGGGTGTTAGTTACGTTGCTGGGATTACTGACTTTAACAGTTGAGAGTAGTAGGCAATGGTTCCGTGAGCGCAAAGCGTCTCAATGATGGTTAGGAAGGGTGCTTCTCGAGTTTGAGAAGCGCTTTTTTGTGTAAAATTTGCTACACTCAATTTGTCGGAAATAGATAAAGGAGCGATGGTGATGGTAAGGTGGCTCAAGTGGCCAGTCTTTGTTGAATTAACAGAAATCTATACGGCACCGTTAAACGTGATGTGGTTCGTATTAGGAGCAGCAATTGCGCAGTACAATGTTGGTGTCGTGAACTGGACAAACGTTGGCTTGTGCCTATTAGTGGTCTTTATTTTCGATTTGGCGGTCAACGTGGCAGACAATTATTATGACTATCAACACGCACACGATAGGGAAGGGTACGCGCAACAAACGAATCCAGTTGGTCGTTTGGATTTGCCAAAACGTGGTGTCGCTCAACTTGCTTGGGGGTTATATTTACTGGCTGCGATTCCTGGCCTAATTTTGGTCTTGAGAACTGGCTGGCCGGTTGCGGTATTTGGCGCAATTGGATACGCTATTGGTATTTTTTACACGGCTGGACCGCACCCAATTAATGCAACACCATTTTCTGCGGCAGTTGTGGCCTTGGCTATTGCCTTTTTAATCCAGTTAACGTGTGTCTACGTGTCCATCTATGGTCAGCGACCCTTATCCTGGACCATTGTTGGTGTGACATTTCTGCTGTGTCTGCCACTTACACTAATCTTCTTCACGCTGCAATTAGCCAATGATACAGCTGACCGTGCTGAGGACATTGCCAATCGACGGTATACGTTGGCTTACTACACTGGAAAAAAAGGGGCCATCCGGTTGATCAAGGTGTTTTTAGCGGTGGGCAGTTTGTGGCCACTACTAAACGTCATCTTGGGATTGGCCCCAGCAATTACAGGTTGGGCAGCCATTTTACTTCCAGTGATGTGGCGCGGCATGGCACCATTCTTTCAGCTCCAAGACAAACAACGGACGTTCATGACAACGGTGAAAAGCGCTTCATTATTCTTCCTAGCCTATCCGGTATTATTTGCAATCGGAACCTGGCTTTAGGAGGAGTGTCTGATTATGGGGCACCATCGTTTAACCCGGGTTATAGTTAGTCGCTAATGTAGTCTTAAAAAGTGAGCGATGCTATCAGCAGTCGTGCTGATACCGGATAAGAAAAGCGTCGCCAGAATTAACTGGCGACGCTTTTAGACGTTCATTGGTTATCCGGCATTCAAAATCCACAGGAAGAGGACAAAGACAACGGCTAGACCATACATCATTGGTCCAACATCCTTGCCCCGTTTAGCAGCTAGCATAGTTAAAGGATATGTGATGAATCCCAAGGCAATTCCGTCTGAAATGCTGTAGGTCAGGGGCATGCCCAAGACAATCAGGAAAGCAGGCGCAGCGACTTCGAATTTTTCCCAATGGATGTTCTTCAGAGATTGAGCCATGAGTACGCCAACGATAATCAGAGCGGGGGCCGTAACTTGGTTCGTTACAACGGCCAGTAGCGGGGAGAAAAAGGCACCAAAGATGAAGAGGATACCCGTAACGATAGCAGTGAAACCAGTTCGGCCACCAACGGCGATACCCGCTGAGGATTCAACGAAGGCACCCATTGGAGAGGTTCCTAACAGTGAACCGACAACCATTGTGCTGGAGTCAGCCATCAAGGCTTTACCAATACGAGGAAGCTTATTGTTCTTAACCAGACCGGCTTGTTCAGCCAAACCAACCAACGTCCCGGTGGTATCGAAGAAGGTAACGAGCAGGAACGTTAAAACAACAACGACTAGTTGCAGGGAATTAATGCTACCCACGTGGGTTAATCCAACCATGAAAGTTGAACTGATACTAGGAATTGCGGAAACGATGTGGTGGGGCATAGGAATCAATCCAGTTGCAAGGCCTAAGACAGAGTTAGCGACCATCCCAATAAAGATAGCACCGGGCACCCGGGCACTCATGAGAATCATGGTGACAATCAAGCCAAAAATAGTCAACCAGGTACTCCCAACTTGCAAAGAACCAAGTGTGACAACCGTTGATTTATCAGCGACAATCAATCCACCCTGACTTAAACCGATAAAGGCGATAAACAACCCAATCCCGGCACTAATTGCCATCTTTAAATCACGAGGAATTGCATCAACCACCATTTCGCGAATCTTAAATGCGGTCAAAATCATGAAGAGAATTGAAGCCACAAAGACACCAGCCAGTGCGGTTTCCCAAGGAACCTTCATACCAATGACCACTGAGTAGGCGAAGAAAGCGTTGATTCCTAAACTAGCGGAGATGGCGATGGGGTAGTTAGCCAGTAAGCCCATCAGGAAACAGCCTAACGCTGAGGCGAAGGCTGTTGCTGTGAAGACGGCCCCTTGACTGATACCAGAAGCTCCTAGCACCTGGGGATTTACAAACAAAATATAGGCCATGGATACGAAAGTTGTGAGACCGGCTAACATTTCAGTCCGGAAACTGGTTCCTAATTCATCAAAATGGAAAAAGTTCGCAATGCGTTGCATAAATGATGCTCCTTAAATTAAATTATTTATGAAAACCCGAACATTTAAATGGAATGTTCGGATATAATTGCTAAATCACTACTTAAAGAGCATATCATTTTTATCAATAGAATACAATCACGAATTACAACTAAATTTATAAAACAATCGTTCGGATAAAGATAAAAGAGCCAGAGCGCTTGCTCTGACTCTTAGGAATGTTCAATTAATCCGGGTCAGCTAGTGATTTGCCACTTGTGACAGTTCGGAAACCAGCGAAAGCTTCGTCAATCGTCTGATATTCGGTAGTGCTCAGTGTCACATCTAAAGCGCCAGCGTTGGCTTCAACTTGAGCGGCTCTTTTAGCGCCAGGGATGACAACGCCAATTAGTGGGTTTTGCATGTACCAGGCTAGGACGGTCTGAGCTACCGTTGCTTGATGCGTTTTTGCAATTGGTCGAATCTTTTCAATAGCTGCTAAGGCCTGACTGTAGCGGGGGTCTTTGAAGTCGCTGATTTGGCTACGAATATCGTCGGCAGGAAAGCTAACATCATGATTATATTTACCTGTCAGCAGTCCAGAAGCGAGCGGAAAGTAGGGGACGAAGCTGATTTGATGATTCTTTAGGTAAGGTAGTAGGTCGGCTTCATGGTCTCGATGTAGGAGACTAAATTCATCTTCAACCACGTCTAGGTAGCCATCAGCATTGGCCTCCTTAACTTGGTCTAGGCTGAAGTTAGAGACCCCAATTGCCCGGATTTTCCCTTGCTCACGTAAGCGTTGCAGAGCACCAACGGCTTCTGCCTTAGGGGTTTGCTTATCAGGGAAATGAATGTAATAGATATCAAGATAATCGGTGTTGAGCCGTTTTAGACTGGCTTCGACTTGGTCAGTTAAAAACTGAGGATCATTGTTGATGACCTGCTCGCCGGATGAAAAATCTTGAGCACCTTTGGTTGCTAATGTAAAACTGTGGCGGTCGAAGGTGTGCATTGCTTGGCCGACCAACTCTTCCGAATGGCCTAAGCCATAAACGAAGGCCGTATCCAAGAGCCTAATGCCCTGATTTAAGCCGGCCTGGACTAGGTTGATACCATCCTCATCTTTGAGATCAGGAAAGAGGTTATAACCACCGACTGCATTGGTACCAAGTCCCAAGGGCGTGGTTTGAACGTCAGTCTTACCAATAGTTACCATATCATGTGTCATAGTTTACCTCCTAATAGTGATGAAACCGGATTCAATACACACTCATTATACCCAAATTGATTGGATTTCAAAATCACTTTATCCAGAAGTTCCTCAGTTGAGATGCTTTCTGGTACACTAGAAGGCAAGGGAAAAGGAGCGGATGATATGACAACTTATTTGATTGTGGGTGCAAGTGCACTGGGCCAATCCGTAGCACGTCAATTGACCCAAGCGAAGGAGTCGACCGTGCGGGTATTGCATGCAGTTGATGACACGCTACCCCAGGATTTAGCGAAACAAGTCGTTGAGCTGACAGGTGATTTAACGAAAGAAACGACTTACCTAGCTGCGTTACAGGATAATCCAATCATTTTTTCTGCGCTGGAAGGCATGGACGTTGATTTAGCCTTTGAAGCGTTGTTCGATGCGCAATATCACAATCAACTGGCATTAACGCGGTTCGTGATGTTGAGTGCCGCTGGTGTGGATCAGGAAGTGACCGGAGCCATCCAATACCCTGGTATTACTGATGTCAAAGAATATTTGAATCAGCAACGGTACGCGGCTAAATTAGTCGATGAGGCAGAATTTCCTTATACCATTCTGCGGCCGGTAACGCTGCTAGATGGTCCGGCCACGACACCCAAAATAATTCCAGAAGGATCAGCGGTACCGGCGGGGACTGTTTCACGTGAAACAGTTGCGACGGTGACAGTTGCGATTTTACAAGCGGGTGGCTACGATTATCAGTCATTAGCAATTTGCTAACGTTTCGTGAAACCTAACGAAATGTTACGTCATTATATGAATTATTTGTTAAAATGGCTGTAGTGGGGTGAATGCATTGGCATTAAATATTGATGATGAGCAGTTACAAGCAATTCGTGAGCGAATGGATGAAGCTAATCAACGTGCCCACTTTGTTATTTTTCAATCTGTTGAAAAGCAAACGGGAAAGGCCCTGCGGTTAATCACAGATATTGAAAGTTTTCGGTCGATTGAAGATCAACATCAGGAAGATTCTGATATGGCCATCATCCAAGACATTGTTCCAATTACGGATGCCTTGGCTCGTTGGGCGGTTGCTGAAAATATGGCAGCGCAACAAGGTGACGATACGGCTGTTTTAGCTGATTTGGAGTACTATACGAATGAAGTTTTGAAGGAAAACCATCAGGCAGTCAATCCACCTGATAGCACCGACGATTAGGTAGTCTAACATCTGTTAGGCTATTTTTTTATGGAGAAACTTGTAAGGCGTTTTGTAGGGCTTGTTACTAGACAACTGGTAAACTAAAGGAGGATACAGGGGAGTCATCTTTTGAGGAGGGATGAGGATGAAGCGAGCAAAATGGTTGTTTACGAGTATTGTGGTAGCCGTCGCTGTCTTAATTGTGGGGATGAGTCCGACAGGGGCACAAGCTAGGAGCACTAATCGGACCGTTACGTTCAGTCAGTTGACAAACAAGAATTCGCATCGGCTGGCTGCCATTCGGCAAGCTGCGCGGCAACAGATTCTGAAACAGAAGAAGGCCAAAGGAAGTCGAGTCAAGGCAGTTTATCAGGTGAAGCTACCGAAAAACATGGCTAAAAAAGCGACGTTGACGCCTAATGGGCTTCGGATGAACCTACTGGCTAATAGTTTTAAGGTCAAAAGGATTACGATTCCTTACGCACAGCTAAAAGGTAAAATCCTGAATAAATACTTACCCAAAGCCAATAG
Organism: Levilactobacillus yonginensis; assembly: GCF_964065165.1. Classification (NCBI taxonomy): domain Bacteria; kingdom Bacillati; phylum Bacillota; class Bacilli; order Lactobacillales; family Lactobacillaceae; genus Levilactobacillus; species Levilactobacillus yonginensis. The sequence continues at coordinate 1,792,015 of NZ_OZ061549.1, forward strand.
AACGCACCCGGTTAAGACGAATAAAATGGTTGCGTTAACCTTTGATGATGGGCCAGATCCAACGTTAACGCCACGCTTATTGAAAACGCTGAAAAAGTATCACGTTCATGCGACGTTCTTTGAAGTGGGGCAGAGCGTTAGTCGTTATCCTAAAATTTCGCGGGCGGTCTTAGCCGGTGGTAATGAATTAGGGAATCATTCTTGGAACCATCCCGACTTCGACAGCATTGGTACGTCAAAAACTTTTGATCAAATTATGCGTACGAATCGCGCTATTTATCAAGCTACTGGGACCTTACCACAGTACGTTCGACCGCCATATGGAAACATTACGGCCGCCGAGGGACGAGCCATTGAGCAACCAATTATTCGATGGTCAGTGGATTCCCGTGATTGGGCTTACTTGAATACTCAGAAGGATATTAATGAAGTTATGCGTGATACTCGTGGTGGCGACATTGTACTGATGCATGATATTCATGCACAGTCCGTTGCGGCCGTACCGACGATTATTAAGCGGTTAAAGGCTAAGGGATATCACTTGGTGACTGTCAGTCAGTTGTTGAATAGCCAAGCACTACCAGGGTTACAATACTTTGGTGCCCACGATTATCGTCGTGCTGGTAAATAAAAGCAGATAAAAACGATGAGCTTTTCGGTCACAACCGTAAGTTCATCGTTTTTTTGGACTAGCTTAGATACTTTTGAACAAGCTGCTGATAAACATGTTGAACGTGAATGAATAGATCGAGGTCTACGGATTCGTTGAGTGCGTGAGCGTCGGACCACTGACCGGCACCATAAACGATAACTGGAAATTGGTTGGCCGATTTGGTGAATTCGGAGGCATCGGTGGCGCCGTGGATGACCTGAAGCTTAATTGGTTGTGCAAATTCAGCGTCGGCAATTTGTTTCGTCAATTGAACGAGGGGAGAATCTTGCGCACTGATGATCGGTTTAAAGCTATAGTCGACATGTAACTTCAGGTCTTCTTCTTTTTCCTGATTGAGATGGTCGACGATGGCATTTAACCGTTTAATAACGGCGGCATTATCAAATTCCGGAATTGGACGAATATTTCCTTGAATTTCGGCTTTGGCCGGGATGCTGTTAACTTGTTCACCACCATTGAAGACGGTGACACTGTGGACCAGTGGTCCGAGCTCTGGGCTAGTAGGTACGTCATCGAATGCGGTCGCCTCAGCCGTCACATATTTAACCAGGTTAGTGATGGCATTGATACCCTTCTCTGGCATGGAACTATGTACACCCACCCCATGCGAATAAACGTGATAGTTCAGAGAATCGTTATGAGCGTAGACCAGATTGCCACCAGTGGGTTCACCGATAACCATTGCGCTGAGGTCATCAGCGTAGCCTTGTTCGGTTAGCATCCGCGACCCCATAGCGCCGTTTTCTTCACCAACGGTACCAATGAAACGTAGCCGGCCGTTTAAGGGGACCTTTTGATCAGCTAAATTAATCAGAGTGATAACCATTGCGGCTAGACCGCTCTTCATATCGGCTGCACCACGGCCGTATAGTTGATTATCGGCAATGTGTGCTGCAAATGGATCGAAATTCCAGTCAGCTAGATCGCCAGTTGCGACGGTGTCTAAGTGCCCAGCTAGCGCGAAGACCGTCTTGCTATCCGGGTTACCAATTTCGGCTACGATGTTGTCGCGGCCATCCGTGTAAGGGATAATTTTAGCAGAGATATTGTGTTTGGCTAAGAGTTGCTTGATATAAGCGGCAACTTCACCTTCGTTGCCGTTGACAGAATTAATTTGTACAAGATGTTGTAGAATTTGAATTTTTTCGCTATCTTCCATAAAATATTAGCCCACTTTCTCATCGTTTTTTAATGTTAAGTCCTAGTTTATCACGGTTTGCGTTGTATGGCTGAACTAATTTGTAAAGTCCGTGTAAAGGAGACGAACATCAGTTCGCTTTTGGTTAAAGATATGCTAAACTATAATCAATAGCAAAGTGTCCAAGGAGGTTGCTGATGAGTTTACAATTTATTTTAGGGAGTGCGGGATTGGATCACCGCGAGCCGATGGTGACCACCTTGGCTCAACAGTTAACGACGCACCCAGAAGAATCCTATTATTATTTAGTGCCTAACCATATCAAGTTTGAGACTGAAGTGGATGTTTTAACGGCTTTGAAACAGCGGATAGCTCCCAAGCAACGCTTATTTGCACAGACGCAAGTACAAGTGTTTTCGTTTACTCGGTTGGCTTGGTTCTTCATGAAGAACGAGCCGGTCTATCAGTTACCACGTATCTCCACAGCGGGGCTGAACATGTTGATTTATCAAATTATTCAAGAACATGCAGAAGACTTAACTATTTTTCGCGGAGAAGTCGACCGGCCAGGATTCATCAGCCAACTGACCACCCAATTATCCGAATTTAAAGTTGGTCAGGTAACGGCTGCTGATTTAATGAGCGCCATCGGTCAGCTTCCAACTAAGAATGCAGATTTACAGGCCAAGTTGCATGATTTAATGGTGATTTACGAATCCTTTGAAGCAAAGATGCTCGGCAAGTATGTTGAAAATACAGATCTGCTGAATCAATTGGCAGACTACTTAGAAACGAAAATTGATTTAAGCCATGCACATTTTTACTTAGAAGGATTTTCACAGTTAAGTGCGCAAGAGCGTCGGTTGGCAGCCGTTCTAATTCAGCGGTCAGCCAGTGTTACCGTAGCCCTGAACTTAAATAAGGGTTACCCACAGGGCTTACCAGATACGACGGCGCTCTTTTTTCAATCTGCAAAGCTTTATCACCAGCTGTACACGGTAGCGCAGACCAATCACGTACCAGTACTGGTCGATGAACGCGCTAAAGTGTCGCGGGTCTCAGCTGATTTAGGTGCATTAGATGCATATTGGCAGGCTAGTAGTACCCTGTCGCCGATACCTGATAAACCGACAACTCAGCCAACCGATATCCAAATCGTACAGGCAGATAATCGCTACGTTGAGGTGTCTCGAGTAGCAACTCAGATTCGGCAGTTGGTGGCAACTGGGAAATATCGCTATCAGGATTTCTTAGTGCTCGCCCGGCACTTAGATACATATCAGACGGTGATTGATCCAATTTTTCGTGCACAAGAAATTCCGTACTTTGATGATGCTGATGTTCAGATGGCAGATCATCCCTTTGTGGAGTTAATTAATGCTTTGTTTGATGTTCAACGGCGCAACTATCGGTATGCGGACGTATTCCGGGTTTTAAAATCAGAACTCCTGCTACCCAAAGATGATGCGGGTGAACCTATGTCACTGACAAATTATCGTCAGGCGTTGGCGCTTACGGAAAACATGGTCTTGAAGAATGGTTATGAGGGCCAACATCGATGGACACAAGAAAAAGACTGGGTATTTCACCGATTTGCTAGTGGGGACATGGGTGTCCAAACAACGCAGGATGACCGGGTAACGAAACAAGTTAATCAGATTCGTCATTTTGTTAAACAGACCTTACCGCCATTTTTTGCCCGTCTAAAGGTCGCGAAAACTTATACAGATGCAGCGGCAATTCTGTATCAATTCTTGGATGGTGCTGGCGTGAGCCAACGTTTAATGACTTGGCGAGATCAGGCGATTGAAGCAGGTGACTTAGTTCGGGCCGGTCAACCAGAGCAAACGTGGGCGACTTTCTGTCAGATGTTAGATGAATGTCACAGTATTATTGGCGATTTGGCCTTCAGTCAAACAGACTTTCAAACTTTGTTACAGGCGGGATTTGTTGGCGCTAAGTTTAGTCAGATTCCTTCAACGTTAGACCAAGTGACCATTTCAGAAAGTGGAATTGTTCAAGCAAATAATCGAAAAGTCACTTTTCTGATGGGAGCTACTGCCGATGCCATGCCGGATAATCAAGTTCCAACAACACTGTTGGCTGATAACGATCGTCAGGATTTAAGTACACAATTGCAATCTGTTGATGAGACGAGTTACCTACGAGATGATGCGGCTACACAATTAGCAGGTGAGCCATATCTTAACTACCTGGCCTTTCTGAGTGGCAGTGAGCAATTAATTTTTAGTTACCCCGTGAATAGCGATGGTGATCGGAATGGGTTGGAAATTTCCCCCTACGTGGCACGCATTAAGGACTACTTCAACTTGCCGATTATCAAGGCGCAGGCAGCACCTAGTGCAGATGAAACGGCAATTTTACCGTTTGTGGGGACACGACGAAGTACACTTCGTCATTTGGTTCAAGCGAGTCGGGACAGTCAACTACGTGAGGAGCCCTTATCCAAACAGTGGTTGTATGTGTTACGGCTACTTAGAGCAGACCGAAACTATGGGGATCTTACGACAAAACTGCTAGGTAGTTTAAGCTATCGCAATGTGCCAATGCAATTGACTCCTGATATTGTGACCCACTTATATGGACAGAAAATTAGTACATCGATTTCTAAGTTGGAGGAATACTACGCTAACCCATACGCCTACTTCCTTAAATACGGGCTAAAATTACAGGAGAGAGATGTTTTTGAACTTTCACCAGCAAGTACCGGGGAATTCTTCCATGCGACCTTAGACGGACTAATGAAGCTAGTTAAACAGCAGCATTTAGACTTGGCCAGTTTGGACACGCAACAGCTACACGAGTTGACTGATGAAGTCATCGCTAAGGTATTAGATACTTCAGAAAATCCGCAGTTTGCCATCTTAGAGAGCTCCCACCGCATGGGCTATATCCGTCAGCAGCTGATAAAGACGATGCGTCAGATGGCGCGAACCCTTCATGAGCAAAGCACGCGCACCAAGTTACGGCCGCGACGAACGGAAGTGCAGTTTGGACTAGGGGATGAGCGTGGGCTAAAGCCACTATCATTTGACTTGGGTAAACGGCGTCAAGTGTCGGTTCGTGGGCGGATTGACCGGTTGGATGCCTTGGAAGTTAATGACAAGACATTCTTGGGAATTGTAGATTATAAGAGTTCTGAGCATAAATTTAGCTATCAGGATGCCTACTATGGGCAAGCTATGCAAATGTTGACGTACCTAGATGCTGTCAAAAAGAATATGCCAGATTTACTGGATGATGATGAACAAGCGGCCGAACTAGCGGGTGCTGTTTACTTGCACTTACAAAATCCAGTTCTAAAAGCGGCTGATGTTTTAGGTGAGGATCCCTTAGTAGCGTTGTTAAAAGAGGAACGTTATCAGGGACTATTGCTAGATGATCCCGACCTTTTAACGAATATTGATACGTTGTTTAGTGAGCCAGATTATACTGGGAGTTCGCTTTTATTCCAAGGATTACGACGGAAGAAGGATGGGGGCATCACATCATATGGTAAGATGCTCGTTAATCCGACTGAATTAGACCTTTTACTTGGTCATACCGAACGTTTGATTAAACGCGCTGCTAATCAGATTTTTGATGGTCACGTTGATTTGGCACCATTTCGGGAGCAGAATCGAACCGCCTTACAGTTTTCACCGTATAAGTCGATCATGCAATTTGATCCTTTGTTAAAGGAAAATAATTACCGTGAGTTGACCGCTCTGAAAAAGGACGAGGTTATTGCTCGGATCAAAGAAGAACAAGAACAGGAGGACCCAGATGAGCGCAAAATTTAATTTCACTCCCAGTCAGGATCAGGCAATTCACCAGACTGGGAACAATTTACTCGTATCAGCCTCTGCGGGTTCTGGTAAAACGCGGGTGCTGGTTCAACGTGTTATTGAGCGACTAAAGTCAGGCACGGGTATTGATGAAATCTTAATCGTGACCTTTACTAAAGCTGCAGCTGCTGAAATGCGGGATCGTATTCAGACGGCATTGCGGCAAGAGCTGGCTGCTAATCAAGGTAGCGCTGAACAACAGCAGTTCTACTTGCGGCAGTTAAATCAGTTACCAGTAGCGGACATTAGTACGTTGGATGCATTTTGTTTGCGAATTCTGCAGCATTATTACTATGTAATCGATCAAGACCCAGTCTTTCGGTTATTAGCGGATGAAACAGAGAATGCACTGATGCGCGATGAAGTTTGGTCGGACCTACGTGAACAGTTATATGCGGACGATGAAGCCGGACTGTTTGCACGGTTAACGGAGAACTTTTCTGGAGATCGTAACGATGATGGGCTTGCGGAGCTGGTGCAACAAACCTATACGTTTGCCAATGCGACCCCGCATCCCGATGCTTGGTTGGCTAATTTAGCCACACCATATCAGTTAGATAGTGATCAGCTGACGGGGACGACCTTTTACCGTGAACATTTGCAGCCCCTGTTTATGGAACAGTTGAAGCAGATTCAGGCGGATCTGACGAGTGCTTATCAGCTGGCTAATCAAGCAAGTTTATCTAAGCAAGTGGAGCATTTAACAACTGTTTTAGGCAGCATGCAAGAGGTAGTTGAGTTAGCCAGTGATGGCAGTTGGAACGCGTTGCGAGCAGCCATTCAGAACTTCCCATGGGGGCGTATCCCTAGTATTCGCAAAGCAAATGAAGATTATCCCATTTATAACGAACTTAAGACGACTTACTATGATCCAGCGAAAAAGCAATTAGAGACATTAAAGAGGACGTATTTAATTCAGGATGAAGTGCAAGCTACGTCGACCATTGCGGCTTCAGGAGAATTGGTTGCTGAGCTTGGTAAGGTTGTTACAAAGTTTCGGCAGGTCTATCGTCAAGAGAAACAGCGACGCCACGTTTTAGATTTTGCGGACATTGAGCATGCGGCCTTGGAAATTTTGACGCAGGATACCGGGCAATCACACCAGGTAGCGCAACAATTACAAGACCAATATGCTGAAATTATGGTCGATGAGTACCAAGATACGAACAGTTTGCAAGAGGCTATTTTAACAGCGATTGCTCAGCCGGCCCCCGCTGGCAACCTCTTTATGGTGGGCGACGTTAAGCAATCAATTTATCGATTCCGGCAAGCAGACCCCACTTTATTTATGGGAAAGACGGATCGGTATCAGGCAGACAGCCAGGCTGGTGATTTGATTGTCTTGGCTGAAAACTTTCGTTCAATGAAAAACGTGGATGATTTTACCAATTTGATTTTTAAACAACTGATGGATCGCGAGCTGGGAGAAATTGCCTATACGGGTTCTGCCCAATTGAAATTTGGGGCAACGTATTATCCTGAAAAAGTTGAAAGTACTGCTGAACTGTTGGTCTACCTGACCGAAGGGAATGATGATTCTCAAAGTAGTGATGGAGAAGCCATGGATGCTACTTTCCAGGTGGATAATAAACATCAGGGTGAAGTACTACTGGTTGGAAAGAAGATTCAGCAATTAGTTGCGGACAAGACGCCTATCTACGACCGTGATGCCAAGCAAGTACGACCGATGGCGTACAAGGATATTACGTTGCTGACGCCGACGCGGACTAATAACTTGATTATTACTGACGAGTTGCGCCGGTTGGGTATTCCGGTAGTGGTTAATGATGCTCAGAACTACTTTAAAACGACGGAAATTCAAATCATGATGGCTTTACTACGAGTAATTGATAATCCGTATCAGGATATTCCTTTGGCTGCCGTTTTGAGGTCGCCAATTGTGGGCTTGAATGAAAATGAATTGGCGTTGCTACGAATTAATCAGCGAACAGGAGATTATTTCCAAGCTGTTCAGTATTTCCAGCAGACCTTTGCAGCGGGGAGTGCCAGTGATTTCCAGGAGACAGTTTATGATAAGGTCAGTCATTTCTTGGAACAGTTACAAACTTTTCGTGATATTGCTCAGCAAAATGAACTGGTGACATTGATTTGGCGAATCTATCAGGAGACTGGTTTCTTAGATTATGTTGGTGGGATGCCAGCAGGTGAACAGCGGCAGGCCAACTTGCACGCTTTGTATGAACGAGCACAGAGCTATGAGAAGAGTAGCTTTAAAGGTCTTTTTCAATTTGTGCGGTTTGTGGAAAAGTTACAAGAACGAGATGCTGATTTGGCTGGCGCGCCTGTACAATCAGCAGAAGATGCCGTGTCAGTGATGACGATTCATGGGAGTAAAGGGCTTGAATTTCCTGTGGTGTTTATCATGGATGCTTCTCGCCAGTTCAATCGGCAAGATCAGCAGGGAAATTATGTGATGAGTGGAAAGTCGGGAATTGGTATCGACTATTTGAATCCAGAGAGTCGAATCAAGGCGCCCAGCCTACAAAAGTTGGTTACAGCGCAAGCTATTTCACGGGCCAGTCTAGCTGAGGAAATGCGGAAACTTTACGTGGCGTTGACTCGGGCCGAGTCTCGTATTTACATTGTGGGTTCCCATAAGAGTAAGGCTGAGGCTATTTCGGCCTGGGAACAAGCGTATCAAAGCCCGAACTTGGTTTTAAACGCTACTTTACGTGAGAAGAACAACTTGGCTAATTATTTAGACTGGATTGGCATGTGTCTAGTGCGTGATCCACAGTTCGATGAGACTTTACGCCAGGGATCAACGACTTTCAGCGGCTTAGCTGGTGATCCGGCTAAGTTCAAAGTACACTTTGCCACAGCAGCCGATATTGAGCCGGCACAGCAGGTTAATGAAGTGGCAGTTGATTGGTTGGCAAAGACTGCTAAGACGGCCGAGACCGTTGCTGATACAGTTGATAGCACACAAATTAAGCAGATTATGGATTTTCAATACCCACATCAAGCAGCCACAGTAACGACAGCATATCAATCGGTGTCCGAAGCTAAGCGGCTATTTGAAGATCCCGATAATACCTCAATTGGTGAATATCAGCCTGACGAGCATGGCCAAGCGGGGCATCGGTTCGTTACCCACGACTTTGCACGACCGAACTTTTTACAGACTGTGCGAGAACCTTTGCCAACTGAGATTGGGACGGCAACTCACCTGGTGTTACAGCAGATATCCGTGACAACGGAACCAACTACTGATAGCGTTCAGACAGTTATTGATGGACTGGTTACAGATGGTATTTTGACTAGTGAAATGGCTGATCGGATACAAGTTACCGCAATTTTACAATTCTTCCAAAGTGACCTAGGTCAACAAATCTTGACGAACCCAGAAGATTTGCGGCGTGAAGTACCATTTTCATTATTGATGCCGGCTCAGAGCCTCTTCAAGGATTTTCAGGAAGCTGATTCCCAAGTGTTAGTCCACGGGATTGTGGATGGTTACTTAAAGACATCAGAAGGAATTATTCTGTTTGATTACAAAACGGATCACGTTAATTCGCGAAATTTAGCACAGAGTGAGGCCAAATTGATCGACCGGTATGGTGGTCAGGTTAATCTGTACGCTGAGGCGTTACAGCAGATGACACAACAGCCAATTATTGCCCAGTATTTATATTTGCTTGCTGCTGGCCAATTGGTTGCGGTACCTAAGCAAGAGCTTCAAAAATAGTGATGATACAAAAATGAGGTTATACCGTTTAGAACGATACAACCTCATTTTTTATTGATGAATTAATAATAGCGATGTCAGAATGAACAGCTGAACGACTATCACACCGATTAGACCAGAGAATCCTTGGTAATAGTGATGGTTACGATGCCAGAGAAGCCCCAGGATAACTGCTAACGCCACTAGGCCCACAGCAAATAAAATGATTAGTTTTAGTTTTACGTCGAAATCACTGGTCAACATATTTTTCGCTCCTTTGCGGGTTGTGTACGGTTTTCATTATAGCAGAGATTGGGGATTGGTCAGAGACTAGCGTTCAATAATGAGGGCAATTCCCATCCCACCGCCAATACACATGCTGGCTAGTCCACGCTTGCTATCACTGTGGAGCAGTTCGTACAGTAAGGTAACGGCAATTCGCGTTCCTGAAGCACCCAGTGGGTGGCCTAAGGCAATTGAACCGCCATTGACGTTTAGCCGTTTGGCCGGGAGGTGTAGGTCGCGAGCAATAGCGACGGATTGTGAGGCAAAGGCCTCGTTGACTTCAAAACGATCAATGTCGTCTAGGGTCAAATTGGTTTGTGTCAGGACCTGCTGAATAGCGGTGACGGGCGCATAACCCATGATGGCTGGATCAATACCGACTTCTTGATAACCCGCTAACGTTGCCAAATAGGGGATGCCAGCAGCGTCTGCTGTTGATTTACGCATTAAGACCATGGCGGCCGCCCCATCGTTGAGTCCTGCTGAATTGCCGGCGGTCACCGTGCCATTAGGCTTAAATGAAGGCTTGAGAGCAGCTAGTTGTTTTAGGGAAGTATTGGTGCGTACGGCTTCATCATTGGTAATGAGCTTATCGCCCACGGGAACCGGTGTAATTTCATCCGTAAATCGGCCGTCAAGTTGAGCCTGGGTAGCTTTTTCCTGAGAGTCTAAGGAGAAGGCGTCTTGTTCAGCGCGACTGACATGATATTTTTCCGCGACATTTTCGGCGGTGATGCCCATTGGGACGTCATTGAAGGCATCCATCAGGCCATCTTTAGCTAGACTGTCTGTCAGCGTTACATCTCCATATTTACTCCCCCAGCGGGTACGAGGATTCAAGTATGGAGCATGACTCATGCTCTCAGTCCCGCCAACTAAGACGGCGTCTGCGTCACCCATCAGAATAGCGCTTTGGCCTAAACGAATGGCTTTAAGACTCGATCCACAGACCTGATTAATGGTCATGGCGGTACTGGTGACTGGTAAACCAGCGTTTAATTCTACTTGACGGGCAACGTTTTGTCCTTGACCAGCCTGTAACACTGTTCCAAAAATGGTTTGCTGAATCATGGCGGGTGCGAGGCCGCTACGTTCAATGGCGGCTTTCGCAGCGATGGTTCCCAACTGAACGGCGGATATTCCGTGGAAATTCCGGCCAAATTTGCCAATTGGTGTCCGGGCCGCACTAACAATTACTACTTTATCTGCCATGCTAATTGGTTACTCCTTTGCGAAATGGTTTCCGAAACTCTAATATAACGAACTTTTCCGAATTTGTCTTGATTTTGGTAAGGTGTTCACAGGGGATTTGCTTTTTCTTAATTATTTTTCCTATAATAAGGGGGTGGGTTTCAAGATAGGGGAATAGAAGTTATGAAACGAACAGATTCAACAGCTAAATCACTGACGCCAGCAGAATTTTTGACGCCAGAACGATTGGCCCAATTATCGGATAACCAGCAAAAGTTTGCGGCTAGTATTTTGCAGGATGTTTTGCACGCTCGAGAGACTGTCAATATGGCGGCGGGTACTTGGACAGCGCAACAGGTCGCAGCAACCTTGGCGGCCTTACCAACGTTGGTTGATCAACCACACCTTTACTTTGTAGCGGTGGTTCCCGTCCTCATGGCTTACTTCAAGGCGCAGCAACTTCCTAATCTAAAAGAATTAGAAGTGGCCTTGAAAAATGCTCGGCCTGCGTTGGTTGAAAAACACGCCGAGGCAGCTGATGAACAAGCTGCCTATGAAGACGTGGTTGCTTTGGTTGAACAGTGGGTTCAGGATATGGTGGAACAACCTGATGTTGCCAATTTAAAGGCTGCCGACCTACAACACTTTGTGACGATTGTTCATACGATGGCCGAATTGATGATTACGGGGAAACACTTAGAACCTCAGGACTGGGATGTTAAAACCCTCAGCGAAATCATGTTTGGCCCATTTACGCACTTATTAGACGAACAGGACCGGGTGCCAGAGCTATTTAACCTGGTGCCATTTACCTTAACGACCTTATTCAGTTACTTAATGACGCAAGAAAAGTTACCGCAGAGTCAGTCGTTACTGGATTGGGTCGGTGGCCATCACGATGCGTTGGTCACGATGTATGATCCTAAGCTGGAGAGTTTCTTTGAAGAATTAACTACGGCGATGCAGCATGAAGGTATCGATGCAAATGATCATACTAAAGTGGACGCATTTACGCAGGATTACTTGCGCCGTCATCCGGCAGCCAGTCAGGAGCTGTTTGCCACGGATCGGCATCTCACCCACAAAAAGCATATAAAGCAAATCAAATATAGTCAAAAGCGTCGGCGTAAGCGTCGACGGTAAACAAAAAAGAGTTTGGAATTTCCAAACTCTTTTTTGTTAGGTTTATTTTTCGTCTGCCAAACTGTCGATAGCTTCGTGGGCAACGACGGGATCGGAGGCGTAAGGGGTGTCGACCCCATTAATTTTTTGGTAAGCATCCTGTCCCTTACCAGCTAAAACGACTAGGTCGTTATTAGTGGCGGTAGCAATGGCGTGCTGAATGGCTTCTTCACGCTGGGCGATGATGGTCACGTTCACTTTGTTGTGATCAATATGGCTATCAATTTCTTTTGCAATGGCAATCGGGTCTTCGTGACCCGGATCATCAGTGGTTAAGAAGGCAACGTTGGCGTAGTCGTTAAGGGCTTTGGCGAATCCTTCACGCCGATCCTCACCTTTATCACCGGTGCTACCAAGCACAGTGATAATCTGATGGTCAGGAAACTGCGTGTGTAGGAAACTCAGAAGAGCGTTCATGCTACCCCAGTCATGGGCGTAGTCAATGTAGACCGTCCCATGATGCTGGGTCTTAATGAATTCCATCCGACCGGGAATGGTCGTATGGGCCAAGCCGTTCTGCATGTCAGCGACGTGAGCACCAGCTAAGTAACTAGCCAGGATAGCAGCCGTAGCATTACTCTGGTTAAAGTCACCAGGCACTGAGACGTTGAACGTTGTTGCTAAATCAGTTAGCCGTTCGTCGTTGGCCGTTAACCCGAACTCACTATCCGTCAGCGTAGCTTCACTACTCGTGATGGACAGACTGGCCTGCTCCTGATTGAAACCATAAGTGAAAATGTGGTCCGGTTCAGTTGAGACCTTCGCTGCAGCATAGACTTCATCGAAGTGATCCATATCTGCGTCAATGATGCAGTTACGCGAATTAAGCATGAGCTGCATCTTGCAGAAGAGGTAGTTAGCGAAGTTAGGATGCTCATTGACCCCGATGTGATCAGGAGAAATATTGAGGAAAATCCCAACATCAAATTTCAACCCGTACACGCGGTCCAACAAGTAAGCTTGTGACGCGACTTCCATAACCAGCACCTTTTGCCCGTTATCAACAGCCTGCCGCATCTCGTGGAAGAGGTCGAAAGATTCGGCCGTCGTAAGGTGAGCGCGGAACTGATCTTCTGGCCGGGGACCGAGAATGTGGTTGATGGTTGAGAACATGGCTACTTGTTGAGGAAAGGCGTGGTTCAAAATGTTTTTCGTAAAGTAGGTTGAGGTCGTTTTCCCTTTGGTACCAGTATACCCAATGACGAATAGGTCATTCTGTGGGAAACCGAAGTATAGCTGAGCCGTAAGCGATAAAGCTTTGCGAACGTCACTAACTAGGATTACGGGAACGTCAACGTGGTAGTCTTTTTCAGCCAAGTAGGCGCTGGCACCATTTTGAATGGCGGCATGCAGATAATCCACTGAAAAATTGAAGCCCTTGCAGACGAAGAGGCCGTTGGCGCTGGCCTTGCGAGAATCGTAGGTTAACGATGCAAAGTCGACGTCGTCTGATTTAAGCGTGGTACTGCGGAATAAGTTATGTTCCTGCAGTAACGCGATCAGCTGGTTTGCTCTCATTCAAATGCCTCTTTTCGTGGTTAGTCGTTAGGCCGCATGGTAGGGAACAGCATGACATCGCGGATGGAGGTTGAATCAGTTAACAACATCGTCATCCGGTCGATCCCAATGCCCAAACCACCAGTAGGCGGCATACCATATTCCATGGCTTCGACGTAATCGTTATCGATACCGTGAGCTTCTTCGTTACCGGCTGCCCGTTCTGCGTCTTGGGCTTCAAACCGTTGACGTTGATCGACGGGGTCGTTTAATTCAGTAAAGGCGTTACCGTATTCACTACCATCGATGTAAAGCTCGAATCGGTCAGTGAACCGTGCATCCTTGGGGTTCTTCTTGGCCAAAGGTGAAATTTCAACGGGGTGCCCATAAATGAAGGTTGGGTTGACCAGGTTGTCTTGAACCTTTTCTTCGAAGAAGGCGTTGATGATGTGACCAACCTTCCAGTATGGTTCACAATGAATGCCATTTTCTTCGGCAATCTTGTGGGCGTCTTCATCAGACATTGGTTGCCAAAAGTCGATACCAGTGGCATCTTTAACGGCGTCAACCATGTGAACCCGCTTGAAATCACTGTCGAGGTCGATATCTTTACCTTGGTAACTGATTTGACCAGAGCCGTTAACTTTGTTAGCCACGAAGCGGAAAATGTTTTCCGTTAAGTCCATGACATCGGTGTAATCAGCGTAGGCAGTATAGACTTCAACCATGTTAAATTCAGGGTTGTGACGAACGTCAGTCCCTTCGTTCCGGAAGTCTTTGCCCAACTCGTAAACTTTTTCCATACCACCAACGATTAAACGCTTGAGGTAAAGTTCAGTGGCAATCCGTAGGTACAATGGAATGTCGAATGCGTTGGAGTGGGTCACAAATGGCCGGGCTTCGGCACCACCAGCTTCAGTTTGAAGGACTGGCGTGTCGACTTCTAAGTAGCCTTCGCTGTCCAGGTATTCACGAATAGCGCGCTTAATTTGAGTGACCTTAACAAACCGATCAAAACTGTCGCGGTTTGAAATCAAGTCAAGGTACCGTTGACGGTAGATAGTTTCAGGATTAGTTAGGCCATGGTACTTATCTGGTAATGGCCGTAAAGCCTTGGATAAGAATTCAAAGTCAGTGAAACGAAGCGTGAGGGCACCAGTGTTCGTCTTGATGACGTAACCCTTGGCACCAATAAAGTCCCCTAAGTCTAGGGTCTTGTAGAGGCTGTACTTGTCTTCACCAAGTTCGTCTTGTCGTGCATAACCTTGGATGACACCAGTTCTGTCGAGCAAGTCGATGAAACCGGCTTTACCACTACCACGCTTACCGGTAATCCGACCCGCAACAGCAACATAATGTTTGTCTTCCATCAACTCTTCTTTATCATACTTGTCGTATTTTTCAACGAGCGACTTACTGTCGTCAGTTCTATCGAAGCGGTGACCGAAAGGCGCGATGCCCTGTTCTTGTAGATTGTTCATTTTATCCCGGCGAACCTGCATTTGATCATTTAGATCGGCCGGTGTGGCATTATTATTTTTGCTGTTACCCATGTTGTGTCCTCCTATAAAGTATTGATTCAAAGTTCTATGAATCCAGACCTCCCTTAAATTTAGTTGATTTTTACTGAATAAGCAAGTCCCAACGGCGTGTTAAGTCTATGAAGGCGTTTTCTTTCTGCGGTATTTACTAGCTTTCTGACAGGAAGGTCTTTTGGGGGACGCAGTAAACATGATAGACTGAATTTAAACGAACACATAATATAGAAAGAAGGGGAAAATTAACGTGGCAAAAGTGATACGAAAAATGTGGCCATTATTGATATTAGGATTCTTGGTGAACACGGCTTATAGCGTAATGTGGCCACTGACAACCATCTATCTACATGGAGACTTACACTTGAATCTGGTTCAAAGCGGCCTGATACTAGCGGCGTATTCTGGATGTAACGTGCTGGGGGGATATATAGGTGGCGTCTTAACGGATCGATACTCAGCTCGGTTGGTCGGACTAGCCATGCTAGTGGCTTTGCTAGTTGATGCGGGGGTGGGGTTTATTTGGAATGGCATCATTGCCTACCCGATTGTTTTAGTCATCTTTGGACTACTGACGGGGGGCATGCTGACGCTGATTACGGCGATTACAGCACAGCTGGGAACGGATGGCCGCTTGTTTAATTTGCTCTATATCTTCATTAATGTCGGATTAGTGGTTGGTACCGCTAGTATTGGGGTGTTATTTCACCATAGCTTACGGCCAATTTTTGCCCTGCTGATTGGTTGCTATGGGTTGGCCCTGATCCTGTGGGCGAAGTGTGCGGGTAACTTTGAACAGCGGTCCTTATCGTTTGATGTAAAGAACGATCAAACGGCTGTCCGTCAGCCGCGGGTTAAACAGCAATTAACGAAAGCTGGACTAGGGGTCCTCTTATTAACTTTGATATTTATGTGGGTGACCTACGCACAGTGGATGAGTAATGTGTCAGTGTTTATTCAAAATGAAGGACTTAGTATCAAATTGTATAGTTACCTGTGGGTTTATAATGGCATCTTGTTAATTGTCATTCAAACGTTGATGGCTCGCGTGAACCATCCGCGGGTGGTTCCCTGGCAAATCTTGGTAGGCTTGGTGGCAATCGGTGGGTCGTTTCTTCTATTAAGTGGTGCTTCTAGTGTAGGTGTTCTATTTGGTGCAATGACCTTGCTGACGTTTGGAGAAGCAGTGTATGTTCCGGGCGTTCCGGCGTTAATCAACGCGTATACGGTAGGCAATGAAGGGCTGTATCAGGGACTGGTAAATGCTTTTTCTTCTCTTGGGAAAGCGCTAGGGCCAGTTCTTGGTGGTGTTGTAATTAGTTACTCGACGTCCTTTTCGTTGCTGTTTTTCCTGTGCGCCATGCTTGATGGTGTGATTGCTATTTGCTTTTTGGCAGGAATCTGGCCGATTATCCGGCAACGTGAGAGCTAACTAAGAATTGATACGAACCATTATTGGGAGACGGCACAGGGAACGCCCGGTTTATCCGTCTCCTTTTTATTGCTTTCAGAGATAACATTCGCTTTTGAAAATAATTTTCATTTTCTACGTATTTTAGTTGACGGTGGGGCTTGTGGTTGGTATAGTTATATACGTTGTCACGGCGATTCATCAGCTAGACCAATTCGAAAGATTGAAATTAGTTGTTGACAGCTGTGCTGATAAAATGATATATTGTTCTGGCTGTCTCATTGAGACGGTGGTCAACGAGAAACGTTGTTAAATCAAACTTCCTGTTGACATCATATTGATTGAATGATATGATTATTAAGTTGTCTGCGAGAGCAGATAACTGGTAGACCTTTGAAAACTGAACATTGTTTCGACAAACCAAATATGTGTAGGGCGGTTTGATACTTGGTATCAAACCCAAACAATATTTGCGAAGTCAATTCGCTTTTAAAAATGTAACAACAATCGATGAGCTATTCAAGCACATCATCTATAAGATGAGAGTTTGATCCTGGCTCAGGACGAACGCTGGCGGCATGCCTAATACATGCAAGTCGAACGAGCTTCCGTTGATTGACGTGCTTGCACTGATTTCAACATTGAAGCGAGTGGCGAACTGGTGAGTAACACGTGGGAAATCTGCCCAGAAGCAGGGGATAACACTTGGAAACAGGTGCTAATACCGTATAACAACAAAAACCGCATGGTTTTTGTTTGAAAGATGGTTTCGGCTATCACTTCTGGATGATCCCGCGGCGTATTAGTTAGTTGGTGAGGTAAAGGCCCACCAAGACAATGATACGTAGCCGACCTGAGAGGGTAATCGGCCACATTGGGACTGAGACACGGCCCAAACTCCTACGGGAGGCAGCAGTAGGGAATCTTCCACAATGGACGAAAGTCTGATGGAGCAATGCCGCGTGAGTGAAGAAGGGTTTCGGCTCGTAAAACTCTGTTGTTAAAGAAGAACACTTCTGAGAGTAACTGTTCAGAAGTTGACGGTATTTAACCAGAAAGCCACGGCTAACTACGTGCCAGCAGCCGCGGTAATACGTAGGTGGCAAGCGTTGTCCGGATTTATTGGGCGTAAAGCGAGCGCAGGCGGTCTTTTAAGTCTGATGTGAAAGCCTTCGGCTTAACCGGAGAAGTGCATCGGAAACTGGGAGACTTGAGTGCAGAAGAGGACAGTGGAACTCCATGTGTAGCGGTGGAATGCGTAGATATATGGAAGAACACCAGTGGCGAAGGCGGCTGTCTAGTCTGTAACTGACGCTGAGGCTCGAAAGCATGGGTAGCGAACAGGATTAGATACCCTGGTAGTCCATGCCGTAAACGATGAGTGCTAGGTGTTGGAGGGTTTCCGCCCTTCAGTGCCGCAGCTAACGCATTAAGCACTCCGCCTGGGGAGTACGACCGCAAGGTTGAAACTCAAAGGAATTGACGGGGGCCCGCACAAGCGGTGGAGCATGTGGTTTAATTCGAAGCTACGCGAAGAACCTTACCAGGTCTTGACATACTATGCAAATCTTAGAGATAAGACGTTCCCTTCGGGGACATGGATACAGGTGGTGCATGGTTGTCGTCAGCTCGTGTCGTGAGATGTTGGGTTAAGTCCCGCAACGAGCGCAACCCTTATTATCAGTTGCCAGCATTAAGTTGGGCACTCTGGTGAGACTGCCGGTGACAAACCGGAGGAAGGTGGGGATGACGTCAAATCATCATGCCCCTTATGACCTGGGCTACACACGTGCTACAATGGACGGTACAACGAGTTGCGAAGTCGTGAGGCTAAGCTAATCTCTTAAAGCCGTTCTCAGTTCGGATTGTAGGCTGCAACTCGCCTACATGAAGTTGGAATCGCTAGTAATCGCGGATCAGCATGCCGCGGTGAATACGTTCCCGGGCCTTGTACACACCGCCCGTCACACCATGAGAGTTTGTAACACCCAAAGCCGGTGAGATAACCTTCGGGAGTCAGCCGTCTAAGGTGGGACAGATGATTAGGGTGAAGTCGTAACAAGGTAGCCGTAGGAGAACCTGCGGCTGGATCACCTCCTTTCTAAGGAATATACGGAGGCTACACATACTTTGGCGAAACAATGTTCAGTTTTGAGGGGCTTACCTCTCTAACTTGTTCTTTGAAAACTAGATATTATCAATTATTTTCTTATTAATTATTTTTATTAAAGATAATTAAACCGAGAACACCGCGTAATTTTGAGTTCTTTTAATTAGTTTATATCGCTAATACTCAATTAATCAGCGATTACGAAGTAATCGTTAGGTTAAGTTATGAAGGGCGCATGGTGGATGCCTTGGTACTAGGAGCCGATGAAGGACGGGACTAACACCGATATGCTTCGGGGAGCTGTACGTAAGCTTTGATCCGGAGATTTCCGAATGGGGAAACCCAGTAGTTTTAACCAACTATTACAACTTAGGGAATACATACTTAAGTTGAGGCAGACGTGGGGAACTGAAACATCTAAGTACCCACAGGAAGAGAAAGAAAAATCGATTCCCTAAGTAGCGGCGAGCGAACGGGGAACAGCCCAAACCAACGAGCTTGCTCGTTGGGGTTGTAGGACTGAACATTTGAGTTACCAAAGTCAATGATAATCGAAGTGTCTGGGAAGGCACGGCATAGAGGGTGATACCCCCGTAGATGAAATCGTTGACTCTCAGTTCAGGATCCTGAGTACGGCCACACACGTGAAACGTGGTCGGAATCCGGGAGGACCATCTCCCAAGGCTAAATACTCCCTAGTGACCGATAGTGAACCAGTACCGTGAGGGAAAGGTGAAAAGCACCGCGGAAGCGGAGTGAAATAGTTCCTGAAACCATGTGCCTACAATTAGTTAGAGCCCGTTAATGGGTGATAGCGTGCCTTTTGTAGAATGAACCGGCGAGTTACGTTAATTTGCAAGGTTAAGATGTAAAGATCGGAGCCGTAGCGAAAGCGAGTCTGAAATGGGCGTTGCAGTAAGTTGACGTAGACCCGAAACCAGGTGACCTATCCATGTCCAGGTTGAAGGTGCGGTAAAGCGCACTGGAGGACCGAACCCGTGTATGTTGAAAAATGCTGGGATGAGGTGTGGATAGCGGTGAAATTCCAAACGAACTTGGAGATAGCTGGTTCTCTCCGAAATAGCTTTAGGGTTAGCCTCGGAGTTAAGAATCGTGGAGGTAGAGCCACTGTTTGGACTAGGGGCCCGTCATGGGTTACTGAATTCAGATAAACTCCGAATGCCACTGATTTATATCCGGGAGTCAGACGATGAGTGATAAGATCCACCGTCGAAAGGGGAACAGCCCAGACCATCAATTAAGGTCCCTAAATACATGCTGAGTGGAAAAGGATGTGGAGTTGCACAGACAGCTAGGATGTTGGCTCAGAAGCAGCCACCATTTAAAGAGTGCGTAATAGCTCACTAGCCGAGTGATCCTGCGCCGAAAATTTACCGGGGCTAAGCATGTTACCGAAATTATGGATGCGACCAATAGGTCGCGTGATAGGAGAGCGTTCTAAGGGCAACGAAGCTAGACCGCAAGGACTAGTGGAGCGCTTAGAAGTGAGAATGCCGGTATGAGTAGCGAAAGATCAGTGAGAATCTGATCCACCGAATGACTAAGGTTTCCTGGGGAAGGCTCGTCCTCCCAGGGTTAGTCGGGACCTAAGCCGAGGCTGAGAAGCGTAGGCGATGGATAACAGGTTGATATTCCTGTACTAGTTAATCATGTTTGAACGATGGAGGGACGCAGTAGGCTACGGTATGCGCACGATTGGAAATGTGCGTTCAAGCGTCAAGTCTGGTGATGAGTCAAATGCTTATCGCTAAGGACAAGGCGTGACGAGGACCGAATTTTAGTAGGGAAGTGCCAGATGTCACACTGCCGAGAAAAGCTTCTAGTTAGTGATTAATTACCCGTACCGCAAACCGACACAGGTAGTCGAGGAGAGTATCCTAAGGTGAGCGAGTGAACTCTCGTTAAGGAACTCGGCAAAATGACCCCGTAACTTCGGGAGAAGGGGTGCTGCACGCAAGTGCAGCCGCAGTGAAAAGGCCCAGGCGACTGTTTATCAAAAACACAGGTTTCTGCAAAATCGTAAGATGACGTATAGGGGCTGACGCCTGCCCGGTGCTGGAAGGTTAAGTGGATGAGTTAGCTTCGGCGAAGCCCAGAAATGAAGCCCCAGTAAACGGCGGCCGTAACTATAACGGTCCTAAGGTAGCGAAATTCCTTGTCGGGTAAGTTCCGACCCGCACGAAAGGCGTAACGATCTGGGCACTGTCTCAACGAGAGACTCGGTGAAATTATATTACCTGTGAAGATGCAGGTTACCCGCGACAGGACGGAAAGACCCCATGGAGCTTTACTGTAGCTTGATATTGGGTGTTGACACAGCTTGTACAGGATAGGTCGGAGCCGTAGAACTCGGAACGCTAGTTTCGAGTGAGGCGCTGGTGGGATACGACCCTCGCTGTGTGAACACTCTAACCCGCACCACTAATCGTGGTGGGAGACAGTGTCAGGTAGGCAGTTTGACTGGGGCGGTCGCCTCCTAAAAAGTAACGGAGGCGCCCAAAGGTTCTCTCAGAATGGTTGGAAATCATTCGCTGAGTGTAAAGGCAGAAGAGAGCTTGACTGCGAGACAGACAGGTCGAGCAGGGACGAAAGTCGGGCTTAGTGATCCGGTGGTACCGTATGGAAGGGCCATCGCTCAACGGATAAAAGCTA
Organism: Levilactobacillus yonginensis; assembly: GCF_964065165.1. Taxonomy (NCBI): domain Bacteria; kingdom Bacillati; phylum Bacillota; class Bacilli; order Lactobacillales; family Lactobacillaceae; genus Levilactobacillus; species Levilactobacillus yonginensis. Next base: position 1,813,246 of record NZ_OZ061549.1, read on the forward strand.
CCCTGGGGATAACAGGCTTATCTCCCCCAAGAGTCCACATCGACGGGGAGGTTTGGCACCTCGATGTCGGCTCATCGCATCCTGGGGCTGTAGTCGGTCCCAAGGGTTGGGCTGTTCGCCCATTAAAGCGGTACGCGAGCTGGGTTCAGAACGTCGTGAGACAGTTCGGTCCCTATCCGTCGCGGGCGTAGGAAATTTGAGAGGAGCTGTCCTTAGTACGAGAGGACCGGGATGGACATACCTCTGGTGTACCAGTTGTGCCGCCAGGCGCATCGCTGGGTAGCTATGTATGGATGAGATAAACGCTGAAAGCATCTAAGTGTGAAACTCGCCTCAAGATGAGATTTCCCATTCCTATATGGAAGTAAGACCCCTGAGAGATGATCAGGTAGATAGGCTGGAAGTAGCAGCGCCGTGAGGCGTGGAGCGGACCAGTACTAATCGGTCGAGGACTTAACCAAGTAGAGTTGGTGTTCTCAAAGGAAATAATTGAATAATATCTAGTTTTGAGAGAAGAAGTTCTTTCATAGTGTAGTGGCGATAGCCTGAAGGATACACCCGTTCCCATGCCGAACACGGAAGTTAAGCTTCAGCACGCTGATAGTAGTTGGGGGATCGCCCCCTGCGAGGATAGGACGTCGCTACGCAAAGAGTAAGGAATCCAGTGATGGATTCCTTTTTTTATGACGAATTGTCAAATCAAGTGTAACTTTGTCCCAAAGAAAACTTCAGATGGACTCTTCCAGCCTAAAATCTTGCGTGGTCGGTTATTTAGCACTTCAACGAACTGATAAATATCTTGGTCAGTGAGCTGATCTAAATCGGTTCCCTTGGGGAAGTACTCACGAATAAGGCCATTGGTATTCTCATTGGTTCCCCGTTGCTGGGGCGCATGTGGATCTGGGAAATAGACTGGAATACCAAGTTCTTGACTAACTTCGCGGTATCCTGCGAATTCAGTTCCACGATCCGGCGTAAGCGTACGAACTCGTTTGGGCGTCACAGTATGCAGTAGGTCAATCATAGCTTGCGTGACGTTCTTGGCGTTTACTTTGGAAACTCGTTGAGACAATAAGTACCGTGATTTACGGTCCACCAATGTAACCAAAGCTGAACGCCCAGTTTTACCCCGAACGGTGTCGCCTTCCCAATGGCCGAACCAGCTCCGTTTATTACACGAAACTGGTCGTTCATGAACTGAAAGAACTTCGTTAAACCGACCACGTCGTTCGTTAACCGTTCCTTTGACCTTACGGGTTTTGCCACGGTGGCGCAACTTTCGGGCAAAACCACGAGCACCGTGACTCTTGCGTTTAATCCCTAAATTATCGAGTTTAATTCCGCGATAAATAGTATTGTAACTGATTTGCCATTCGCTATTTTCGTGAACTAAACGGCCTGAGATTTGTTCCGGAGACCATTGGCATTGAACGATGCGGTGAAGGACAAAATCTCGTAGTTTCAAGTCAGCTAAGATCCTAGGACGTCGGCTTTTCAGTCGCCGTCTCTGATAGTTCTCTTGTGCTTTGACAGCTGAATATGCATCACGGCCACCGTTGCGCTTAATTTCGCGTGATACGGTGGCTTTTGAGCAGCCAATTTTCTCCGCAATACCTTGATAAGTATCGTTTAAAGTGACTCCTAACAGTATGCATTCTCGGTCTTTTAAGGTAAGATGATTGTACGGACTCATAGCCTAAGATCTCCTTTAAGTGATTGTTGTGGTGACTTCATTTTACAGGACTCAGGCTATGAGTTCTTTTTTATTTTCTTCTTACTTGTTGCACTTCAATTGTAAATTCGTCATACAAAAAATTAAAAGAAGGTCGGGCGCATGACCATAACGACAGTGTGCCCGGCGACTAAGTGGCGTCAAAAACAAAACGGACGTGTAGCTTCAGATGATTTTCTTGAGCTACTGTTACGGTTTCTATCTATGTATCAGGGAAACGTGCAAACGAATCAAAATCATAATAAGTCATGGACGGTATCTTGCGTTGACGGTACGCTTTCAGATTCTATAATGCTTGGGTTGGGGATGGTCCAATTCAGACATTGATGCGTAGGTGAATTGACACTTATTTCAAATTGCCGATAATAATCGCACGCACTACTGTCAAAAGAGAGCACTTGCCAACTAAGCAAGATTAGAAGAATAGTCAATTTAAAAAGGTAACGGCACTTCAATGCAGGAAGGTCGTTACCTTTTTTGTGAGCAGTTACAGTAGTCCTTATAGATGACGATCACTCTAGCGTTGTGTAACCTTAGTTGATCGCGATTGCCAGTACTTTCTGACCAATGCAATGAAAACGACCAGGCCACTGAATTGGCAGGTCGTCATTAGGCCAAAGCCCATGTTAAAGGCGTTGATGCTCCCACTAACAAGACTGAGTGTGGCAAATACCGTTAAGCCAATCCAATGTATCCGCTTCGTCCAAGTGTTCGGGTGGCGCCGGGCAATGCCCAAGTTGAGCATAAGACCGATCAGCAAGAGGATGAGAAAGTCCATCCAGTAAAGAGCAAGGAACGTTGAAAATTGGGTGACGCGTTCCACTAGGAGAACGCCGAAGAGGACTACTAATAGGCTGGCGTTTGGGTAGGTAACTGGTTTCGTTATGGGTGCGGTTGCTGTGTCCTGTAAGAGGTTATCTACCGGGACGGCATATAGAGTAGCTAATTGGGCAATGGTGGCGATGTCCGGTTGGTTCCGGCCAGTCTCCCAGCTGGAAACGGTCTGCCGTGAGACGTGTAGTTGGTCTGCCAGTGCCGTTTGGGTCAGCTGTTGCGTTTGTCGGAATTTCTTCAAACGTGCGCCTAGTTCTGTCGATGCCATGGGGGCACCTCACTTCCTTGATAATTGCTATTGACTCTATCATAGAGAATCGTCTGGAAATAGCAAGCTATTCTCGCTAGCATCCGTATCATTCGGGGATTTGAACGGGTACGCTGAAAGGGAGTGGAGGAGATGATGTCCAGTGCAAAATGGACAAGCGAAAATGGTTCAGGTAACCGGGCTACGAAAAAGGTTCGGTCGCCATGTGGTCTTGCGTGATGTGAATTTCGCATTTTCAACTGGTGAAGTTGTCGGCTTAGTTGGGCCCAATGGTGCGGGTAAGACGACTATTATGAAAGCATTATTGGGCCTGCTAGCCACGGATGCTGGCAACGTTCGAATTTTGGGACAACCCGTTTCAGTCAATACCCATACTGTTGTGACCCAACAGGTCGGCGCGCTCATCGAACACCCAGCAATTTATCCATTTCTGACCGGCTGGCAACATTTGCAACTGATGACGACTTCCGTGGAACAAATGACGTGGGTAGTGCAGGCCCTCCAAATGGAAGCCTATATTCACCGGCCGGCCAAACGATATTCACTAGGCATGAAGCAAAAACTGGGAATTGCCATGGCGTTGGTGAATCGCCCACGGTTAGTCATATTGGACGAACCGATGAATGGATTAGACCCCCAATCGGTTAAGCGACTACGCCATTTGATTGGTCAGTTGGCAGGGGAAGGGACCACATTTTTAATTTCCAGCCATATTTTGAGTGAGTTGGAAAAGATCATTGATACGGTGATCTTAATTGATCAGGGAGAAGTGTTGCTTCAACGGACGATGACGCAACTTCGGGAATCGGCGCGGCAGGGATTAGTGGTGCGGACAACGGAAAATGCTCGAGGGTTGCAGGTGCTTTTACGGGCAGACTATCCAGTAACACAGCGGGGCAGCAACTTAATCGTGACGAAGTCGGTTGCGTTGACGCCCTTACTGCGTACCCTTCTCGACGCGCATCTTCAAATTTTAAAGGTAAATCAGCACCGGGAAGATTTAGAGACAGTCTTGTTACGCTTATTGGCAGAGAGGAAGGCATAGATCATGGGACAATTAATTCAGCAGGAGATTTTTAAATTTAGACACCAACGTATGGCGTGGCTAGCCCCCGTCATCTTGGTGCTTTTAATGGGCGGACTGGCCATGACGGCCCACGGCGCATCAGTCAGTGATCAGAAATTTTATATTTCATCGGCGTATGGCGGGTTTCAATGGCTGACGATGCTTATCATTGTGATTGGCGCTAGCTGTGTGACAATGGAATTCGAGTATGGGACGATCAAACAGTTGGCGACGCAGGTGAATCATCGCTGGACGATTTTTGTGGGGAAGTATGTACTAGTTCTCGGGTGTAGCGTGTTAGGTCATGGGTTGGCCATCCTCGTGACACTATTGCTCAAGACTAGTGCTGGGCGGGGCCTACACTGGCAGACCATTTACCTCTATCACCAATCACTATTGGCTAATCTAGTGACTAATGCGGGGCTGGATATGTACGGTGGTGTGATGATTATTGGACTGGTTTTCTTGCTGGCAAGCTGTAGTCATAACAATGCGGCGGCAATCGCTATTAGCATGGGTGTCTGTTTCATGGGGGAAGGGGTATCCAGTTTGTTATTGCAGTCGTTTAAGTCGTTATTGCCAGTGATGAAATGGAATCCGTTTAACATGTTCTTCTTACAGGAGGAGTATGCTAATCCCAGTTATCAGCAGAATGTGACCCATTTGACGATCCAGCAGTTGAGTGTCGGCAGTCTTGGGTGGGCGTTATTCTTTGTAGCGGTCGGTGCGGTGATCTTTTCGAGACGGCGGATTTAGGTTTGGCCGGAAACATGAGTTGCAAATTAGACATACTGATAAGCGTCACGGCGACATCCTACCAAAAGAGACTTCTGGCCCGTGATATGGGGAGAGTGAGGGACGGGCCTGGAGCCGCTACCAACGATGGGGTTATCGATATTAATTTGGAATTTTTGTTGACACTGAAACCATGTGCATGGTATATTATCTAAGTTGTCTTTTACGACAGCGGCTCGTTAATTTAAAAAGTTAAATTGCTTGTTGACAAGCGGTCTGACAAAATGGTATATTAATTGAGCTGCTTCATTAGGCAGCCTGCAATTCACAGTTTAATTAACTTAAACTTATTGTTGACATCATATTGATTGAATGATATGATTATTAAGTTGTCTGCGAGAGCAGATAACTGGTAGACCTTTGAAAACTGAACATTGTTTCGACAAACCAAATATGTGTAGGGCGGTTTGATACTTGGTATCAAACCCAAACAATATTTGCGAAGTCAATTCGCTTTTAAAAATGTAACAACAATCGATGAGCTATTCAAGCACATCATCTATAAGATGAGAGTTTGATCCTGGCTCAGGACGAACGCTGGCGGCATGCCTAATACATGCAAGTCGAACGAGCTTCCGTTGATTGACGTGCTTGCACTGATTTCAACATTGAAGCGAGTGGCGAACTGGTGAGTAACACGTGGGAAATCTGCCCAGAAGCAGGGGATAACACTTGGAAACAGGTGCTAATACCGTATAACAACAAAAACCGCATGGTTTTTGTTTGAAAGATGGTTTCGGCTATCACTTCTGGATGATCCCGCGGCGTATTAGTTAGTTGGTGAGGTAAAGGCCCACCAAGACAATGATACGTAGCCGACCTGAGAGGGTAATCGGCCACATTGGGACTGAGACACGGCCCAAACTCCTACGGGAGGCAGCAGTAGGGAATCTTCCACAATGGACGAAAGTCTGATGGAGCAATGCCGCGTGAGTGAAGAAGGGTTTCGGCTCGTAAAACTCTGTTGTTAAAGAAGAACACTTCTGAGAGTAACTGTTCAGAAGTTGACGGTATTTAACCAGAAAGCCACGGCTAACTACGTGCCAGCAGCCGCGGTAATACGTAGGTGGCAAGCGTTGTCCGGATTTATTGGGCGTAAAGCGAGCGCAGGCGGTCTTTTAAGTCTGATGTGAAAGCCTTCGGCTTAACCGGAGAAGTGCATCGGAAACTGGGAGACTTGAGTGCAGAAGAGGACAGTGGAACTCCATGTGTAGCGGTGGAATGCGTAGATATATGGAAGAACACCAGTGGCGAAGGCGGCTGTCTAGTCTGTAACTGACGCTGAGGCTCGAAAGCATGGGTAGCGAACAGGATTAGATACCCTGGTAGTCCATGCCGTAAACGATGAGTGCTAGGTGTTGGAGGGTTTCCGCCCTTCAGTGCCGCAGCTAACGCATTAAGCACTCCGCCTGGGGAGTACGACCGCAAGGTTGAAACTCAAAGGAATTGACGGGGGCCCGCACAAGCGGTGGAGCATGTGGTTTAATTCGAAGCTACGCGAAGAACCTTACCAGGTCTTGACATACTATGCAAATCTTAGAGATAAGACGTTCCCTTCGGGGACATGGATACAGGTGGTGCATGGTTGTCGTCAGCTCGTGTCGTGAGATGTTGGGTTAAGTCCCGCAACGAGCGCAACCCTTATTATCAGTTGCCAGCATTAAGTTGGGCACTCTGGTGAGACTGCCGGTGACAAACCGGAGGAAGGTGGGGATGACGTCAAATCATCATGCCCCTTATGATCTGGGCTACACACGTGCTACAATGGACGGTACAACGAGTTGCGAAGTCGTGAGGCTAAGCTAATCTCTTAAAGCCGTTCTCAGTTCGGATTGTAGGCTGCAACTCGCCTACATGAAGTTGGAATCGCTAGTAATCGCGGATCAGCATGCCGCGGTGAATACGTTCCCGGGCCTTGTACACACCGCCCGTCACACCATGAGAGTTTGTAACACCCAAAGCCGGTGAGATAACCTTCGGGAGTCAGCCGTCTAAGGTGGGACAGATGATTAGGGTGAAGTCGTAACAAGGTAGCCGTAGGAGAACCTGCGGCTGGATCACCTCCTTTCTAAGGAATATACGGAGGCTACACATACTTTGGCGAAACAATGTTCAGTTTTGAGGGGCTTACCTCTCTAACTTGTTCTTTGAAAACTAGATATTATCAATTATTTTCTTATTAATTATTTTTATTAAAGATAATTAAACCGAGAACACCGCGTAATTTTGAGTTCTTTTAATTAGTTTATATCGCTAATACTCAATTAATCAGCGATTACGAAGTAATCGTTAGGTTAAGTTATGAAGGGCGCATGGTGGATGCCTTGGTACTAGGAGCCGATGAAGGACGGGACTAACACCGATATGCTTCGGGGAGCTGTACGTAAGCTTTGATCCGGAGATTTCCGAATGGGGAAACCCAGTAGTTTTAACCAACTATTACAACTTAGGGAATACATACTTAAGTTGAGGCAGACGTGGGGAACTGAAACATCTAAGTACCCACAGGAAGAGAAAGAAAAATCGATTCCCTAAGTAGCGGCGAGCGAACGGGGAACAGCCCAAACCAACGAGCTTGCTCGTTGGGGTTGTAGGACTGAACATTTGAGTTACCAAAGTCAATGATAATCGAAGTGTCTGGGAAGGCACGGCATAGAGGGTGATACCCCCGTAGATGAAATCGTTGACTCTCAGTTCAGGATCCTGAGTACGGCCACACACGTGAAACGTGGTCGGAATCCGGGAGGACCATCTCCCAAGGCTAAATACTCCCTAGTGACCGATAGTGAACCAGTACCGTGAGGGAAAGGTGAAAAGCACCGCGGAAGCGGAGTGAAATAGTTCCTGAAACCATGTGCCTACAATTAGTTAGAGCCCGTTAATGGGTGATAGCGTGCCTTTTGTAGAATGAACCGGCGAGTTACGTTAATTTGCAAGGTTAAGATGTAAAGATCGGAGCCGTAGCGAAAGCGAGTCTGAAATGGGCGTTGCAGTAAGTTGACGTAGACCCGAAACCAGGTGACCTATCCATGTCCAGGTTGAAGGTGCGGTAAAGCGCACTGGAGGACCGAACCCGTGTATGTTGAAAAATGCTGGGATGAGGTGTGGATAGCGGTGAAATTCCAAACGAACTTGGAGATAGCTGGTTCTCTCCGAAATAGCTTTAGGGTTAGCCTCGGAGTTAAGAATCGTGGAGGTAGAGCCACTGTTTGGACTAGGGGCCCGTCATGGGTTACTGAATTCAGATAAACTCCGAATGCCACTGATTTATATCCGGGAGTCAGACGATGAGTGATAAGATCCACCGTCGAAAGGGGAACAGCCCAGACCATCAATTAAGGTCCCTAAATACATGCTGAGTGGAAAAGGATGTGGAGTTGCACAGACAGCTAGGATGTTGGCTCAGAAGCAGCCACCATTTAAAGAGTGCGTAATAGCTCACTAGCCGAGTGATCCTGCGCCGAAAATTTACCGGGGCTAAGCATGTTACCGAAATTATGGATGCGACCAATAGGTCGCGTGATAGGAGAGCGTTCTAAGGGCAACGAAGCTAGACCGCAAGGACTAGTGGAGCGCTTAGAAGTGAGAATGCCGGTATGAGTAGCGAAAGATCAGTGAGAATCTGATCCACCGAATGACTAAGGTTTCCTGGGGAAGGCTCGTCCTCCCAGGGTTAGTCGGGACCTAAGCCGAGGCTGAGAAGCGTAGGCGATGGATAACAGGTTGATATTCCTGTACTAGTTAATCATGTTTGAACGATGGAGGGACGCAGTAGGCTACGGTATGCGCACGATTGGAAATGTGCGTTCAAGCGTCAAGTCTGGTGATGAGTCAAATGCTTATCGCTAAGGACAAGGCGTGACGAGGACCGAATTTTAGTAGGGAAGTGCCAGATGTCACACTGCCGAGAAAAGCTTCTAGTTAGTGATTAATTACCCGTACCGCAAACCGACACAGGTAGTCGAGGAGAGTATCCTAAGGTGAGCGAGTGAACTCTCGTTAAGGAACTCGGCAAAATGACCCCGTAACTTCGGGAGAAGGGGTGCTGCACGCAAGTGCAGCCGCAGTGAAAAGGCCCAGGCGACTGTTTATCAAAAACACAGGTTTCTGCAAAATCGTAAGATGACGTATAGGGGCTGACGCCTGCCCGGTGCTGGAAGGTTAAGTGGATGAGTTAGCTTCGGCGAAGCCCAGAAATGAAGCCCCAGTAAACGGCGGCCGTAACTATAACGGTCCTAAGGTAGCGAAATTCCTTGTCGGGTAAGTTCCGACCCGCACGAAAGGCGTAACGATCTGGGCACTGTCTCAACGAGAGACTCGGTGAAATTATATTACCTGTGAAGATGCAGGTTACCCGCGACAGGACGGAAAGACCCCATGGAGCTTTACTGTAGCTTGATATTGGGTGTTGACACAGCTTGTACAGGATAGGTCGGAGCCGTAGAACTCGGAACGCTAGTTTCGAGTGAGGCGCTGGTGGGATACGACCCTCGCTGTGTGAACACTCTAACCCGCACCACTAATCGTGGTGGGAGACAGTGTCAGGTAGGCAGTTTGACTGGGGCGGTCGCCTCCTAAAAAGTAACGGAGGCGCCCAAAGGTTCTCTCAGAATGGTTGGAAATCATTCGCTGAGTGTAAAGGCAGAAGAGAGCTTGACTGCGAGACAGACAGGTCGAGCAGGGACAAAAGTCGGGCTTAGTGATCCGGTGGTACCGTATGGAAGGGCCATCGCTCAACGGATAAAAGCTACCCTGGGGATAACAGGCTTATCTCCCCCAAGAGTCCACATCGACGGGGAGGTTTGGCACCTCGATGTCGGCTCATCGCATCCTGGGGCTGTAGTCGGTCCCAAGGGTTGGGCTGTTCGCCCATTAAAGCGGTACGCGAGCTGGGTTCAGAACGTCGTGAGACAGTTCGGTCCCTATCCGTCGCGGGCGTAGGAAATTTGAGAGGAGCTGTCCTTAGTACGAGAGGACCGGGATGGACATACCTCTGGTGTACCAGTTGTGCCGCCAGGCGCATCGCTGGGTAGCTATGTATGGATGAGATAAACGCTGAAAGCATCTAAGTGTGAAACTCGCCTCAAGATGAGATTTCCCATTCCTATATGGAAGTAAGACCCCTGAGAGATGATCAGGTAGATAGGCTGGAAGTAGCAGCGCCGTGAGGCGTGGAGCGGACCAGTACTAATCGGTCGAGGACTTAACCAAGTAGAGTTGGTGTTCTCAAAGGAAATAATTGAATAGTATCTAGTTTTGAGAGAAGAAGTTCTTTCATAGTGTAGTGGCGATAGCCTGAAGGATACACCCGTTCCCATGCCGAACACGGAAGTTAAGCTTCAGCACGCTGATAGTAGTTGGGGGATCGCCCCCTGCGAGGATAGGACGTCGCTACGCAAAGAGTAAGGAATCCAGTGATGGATTCCTTTTTTTATACCATAAAATATACAAAAATTGTAATAGCGTACATTAATATGTGAATATTAGAAGAATATACGGCTGAGGTGGTTTGCCAAACGGAAGGCTTGTGCTATTATAGTTGTTATTACAAGATTTAGGACAACTTGAGTTATTAGTCAACTCGTAAGATCTTACATAAGAGAGAATAGGTGGAATGAGAATGAAAAGATATCGACAGTATCGTCTTAGCCTAGGTTGGCAGATTTTAATTGGATTAATTCTAGGGGTCATCCTTGGTGTGATTTTTTACCAAAACAAAATGGCTATCACCGCTATGCAAAATATCGGGAACATGTTTATTGGGTTGATTCAAATGATCGTTCTACCCATCGTGGTGTCCTGTTTAACCGTCGGAATCGCTAACATGGGTGATATTAAGCAGTTAGGTCGAATCGGCGGTAAAACGTTGATTTATTTCGAAGTAATGACCACCATCGCGATTGCTTTGGGGTTACTGGTTGGGAATATTTTCCAGCCTGGTTCATTCATTGATATTCACCAACTGCAAAGTACCGACATCAGTCAGTATGTGTCTTCCGCTAAGTCAGCTAAGGACTCGGGCATTTGGGCAACGTTGATGGGAATTATTCCGACTAACATATTTAAGTCTCTGGCAGAGGGTGACATGATGCCTGTCATCTTCTTCTCCGTTTTCTTTGGGTTAGGGACTGCGGCCATCGGAAAACAGGGTCAGGTCATCACACAAGCGTTAGACGCCGTCTCGCAGGTGATGTTCCGGGTGACTAATTGGGTTATGCATACTGCACCAATCGGTGTCTGCGCGTTAATCGGAGTTACTGTGGCGCAAATGGGTTTATCCGCATTAGCACCATTAGGGTATTTCATCATCTTGGCTTACGCAACCATGGCAGTGTTCGTCTTGGTTGTAATGGGAATTGCTGCTAGAATCTTTAAATTCAGCCTCAAGGACCTGTTATTTGTGATTAAAGATGAAGCGGTCCTGGCATTCTCAACCGCTAGTTCCGAAGCTACACTACCACGGTTGATTGATAAAATGGATAAATTTGGGGTCAGCAAGGGAATTGTCTCCTTCGTTATCCCAACCGGATATACCTTCAACCTGGATGGTTCAGCTATCTATCAATCGTTGGCCGCACTCTTCTTAGCACAGGCCTACCATATTCATCTGAGTTTGGGTCAACAGATCACGTTACTGGTGGTGCTGATGATTACTAGTAAAGGGATGGCCGGTGTGCCAGGCGCTTCATTTGTGGTGTTACTAGCTACGATTTCAACGATTGGGGTTCCAATGAGTGGTTTAACCTTTATCGCTGGGATTGACCGTCTCGTTGATATGGGTCGGACGGCAGTTAACGTTGTTGGGAACTCGCTGGCAACGGTAATTATTGCCAAGTCCGAACATGAATTTGATGAAGGTAAGAGTCAGAAATTCCTAGAACATATGAAAAATCGGCGGGCTAAAGCCTAATAAATAAAAATTGTGTGATATTTGGTGTTGATGGAGAAATCCAGCGACACCATTTTTTGTAGAATAAAAGGGACACACTGCCCCACATCAACATAGTCGACCAAAACCAATTGAAAATGACAATATATCCCAAGACCAGTTTTAAAAAAATCTCCTACAGATTAAAGACCAAGATATTAATCATTTTAAAGTTCGGGATAATTCTCAGGATGCTTTACAGAGCTACGCTGATCTGTCTTGCTCCACTTGCTAAGGCTAAAAAAAGCAGCCGTTCAATTCATCGAGAATTGAACGGCTGCTTTTTGCGTATTGAACGCTTGGGAATACCAGCTCATCAATAACGCAGGACAACGCGTGCGGGGTGATTCCCATCAGCCCATGGGCAGTTGACAGTTGTTATTGATAACCAGTGATTGGTTTGGTATTGAGTTATTCGTATCGACCATTAGAAGTTAAAAACCAACTTATTTGAAACGGCGTCAGTTACTGGTTATTTTCCTCCCCACAGGGTTCCCCCAATGGTGAAGCATCGTCACGAGTGGTAACGCTATTCGGACTAGCACGTCAATGCATCATAGTTGAATAGTGCCGAGAAAAAGACGTAACTCAAGCTTGTGTTTTCCAGGTAAGAGGCTTGAATCCAACTAGCTCACGAACGAGTTCAGAGAAGGCCAAACGAGTTACGGTCGGTTGCAACGCCGACAGCGTTTGGGATAAAGTGGCTAGTTGATTCTGTTTAAAGTCCATTAGTCGAACCTCCGCATCAAGCTACGGGGTCCGGGAAAGGGAAAGCTAGAGTAATGTTCTTCTCAAAGCGTCAACCAAGAGGTGTGAACAGACTGTAACTTTCCCACCGGCGAGTAATAACACGCTCCGGGATCATCTAAAAGTTGCGTTGTCATGTTCAATCACCTCCTTAATGTATTGACGACAGTGACAACTGGCGATAAATTAAAAGCGCTTAGCCATAACTAGCTAAGCGCACACTGAAAGACATTTTGTGAACGGAATTTAGCTAGTCGTTGAGTTTTAGCACTATACGGCGTAGTTAATTGTTCATAACAGCTACATTAGAGCAGGCCTTAATTTGACCTGACCAGCTGACTCATTGGCGTTTCTCGACGTTTCTGAGCAGTAGCATTTTCCGTATAGGAGCCTCACCTAACAGCTTCTAATTTATCTATGAATCTAGTTTAACGTATTTTTCCACCCAACGCAAGCAAAACCGTTCATACCCATTAAATAATAATTATTGTAACTAACTAAGCGTCCAATACACCGAAATATGGGATGTTTTAGCGCCTACATTAGAATGATTATTGATAAAAGAAGCTAAAACAGTTATGCTGGGAGTGTGCCAAAACGACATAACTGAAGGGAGTTGTTCATATGAATTTCATTGGTTCAGCTTTACCAGATTTTTCGGTTCAGGCGTTTCAAAAAGGGGAGGTTACAACCTTAACGCCAGCCGATTTAAAGGGTCATTGGTCAGTCTTATTCTTCTATCCCGCTGACTTTTCATTTGTTTGTCCAACGGAGCTGGGAGACTTAGCCGAACATTATGCTGCCTTTCAAGCACAGGATGCAGAAATCTATAGTATTTCAGAGGACACAGAATTTGTTCATCAAGCTTGGCACGAACAGAGTCCAGAAGTGGGGCAGGTAGCCTATCCCATGATTGCTGATCCAGCCGGTCAATTAGCACGGCACTATGAAGTCTTAGATGAGTCTGCCGGTCAAGCTTACCGAGGTGTTTTTATCTTAGACCCACAGGGAGAAGTTCGGTCGTACACCATCAATGATATGGGAATTGGCCGCAATGCTGGTGAAATTCTACGGACTTTAACGGCGGCTCAATTTGTGGCGGAGCACGGTGATCGGGTTTGTCCAGCTAACTGGCACCCTGGCGAAGAAACTTTAAAACCAGGGACGAATCTTGTTGGTAAAATTTAACTGTCGATTAAAAAAGGATTGTCCGGTTAGGACAATCCTTTTCACATATCTAGCGTTACTTTCCTTCTGGAATCCCAACGTATTGCTGCTTGTACCAACCGTCCCAAGTGAGGTCCTTAAGGGCACCACTGGCGCTGTACGCTAAGTTGACGGTCTTAAGAATTGTGAGGAATAAATCTGACTTATTTGCCAGTACACCAGCAACTAACTCATCGGGCGAGAAATATTTATTAGAATAAAGGTACATATTAATGTCGTTCATGGCATAGTCGACCTTGAACTGAGATAAGATTTCCAAATCATTGGTCCGGTAGTGCCGAATGTAAAAGTGAGCAAAGTCACTCAGTGCGGTCTGCCGGGCGTTCTCATCTAGGTCGGTAATCGTTAAATCTTCGTTTTGCAAAATTGGAGACCTCCTCAAAAATTCTAAACTGCGTCGAGTATCGGTCAAAGTCGGTCGGTGCCCTTAAGTCCATTATGGCACATTTTTATGATCCGTGATAAGTTGTAGCGTAATTTTTTTGTCGTTTAGCGGCTAAGCTAGACAAATTACCTAGTGTATAATGTTTAAGTGATGATTGAGAAGGGAGTTATTAGACAAATGCGGGTATTGATTGTTGGTGCCAATGGTCAAGTCGGTCGCTTGCTGGTCACCCAGCTTTTGGCAAAGGGGGATGAACCCATTGCCGGACTGCGGCCGGATGAGGATGGCGAAGACTGGGAGGATTTAGGTGTTACGGTGCGCCGCTTGGATTTGCTGACGAAGCCGGAGCAGATTGCAAGTGCTTTAATGGGCGTTGATGCCGTGGTATTCGCAGCGGGGTCCGGCGGTCGAACAAAGGATGATATGACGTTGTTGATTGATTTAGACGGTGCAGTCAAGACGATGCAGGCTGCCGAGATAGCTGGTGTTCACCGATTTGTCATGATCAGCATGTTATTTGCCGAGGATCGTAACCGGTGGGCCGATCCGTTGAAGTCACTCTACGTTGCTAAATTTTATGCCGATAACTGGCTAGTTCATCAAACTAATTTGGCATACACTATTGTACAACCCGGGGCCCTATCCTTTCACCCGGCAACTGGCAAAATTCAGAGCGATCCGTTGGCAGTTGGGAGTATTCCCCGAGCAGATTTAGCAGCTTTCATGGTGGCTGCGCTTCATGCGCCCCAAACAATTGGTAAAACGATCCCGTTGCTTAGTGGTACTCAGTCAATCAATCAGGTTATTAATCAACTATGAGCATAATTGTCGCATCCTATGGACGATTTTGCTAAACTATAAATAGTTAGAAATGCCCCTCAGATTTTTGCTAAGGAGGTTACGGTTATGACTGAGAACATGGTATTGGCCCCGCCGGAAGCCCTGGAACTAGCGAAACACCTTGATGAATGGGCTAAATGGCGTCAGACAGTTGATCGGGCGACAGCAGACTTAGATTGGAATCAATTTATTGAAAAGAGTCGGGAGAAGGCAGAGTGGGAAGCGGGCTTAGCGACCGAAATTGCCCACTGGGAGAGCCTCCACGCGATTCAACTAGCATTGACGGATAACTTAGCAGGTGTGACTCACGGCGGCCATACGCGGCAATAATTATCCAATAACCAGTAAGCTAAATAAAAAATGCTAACCAATTGGTTAGCATTTTTTGTTGGATAATCTGGTCTTTTGGGGATGTTTAGATCTATTTTTGTTTGGTAGCCAGTTTTTCTAGTTCTTTGAGCTGACTGATTCTGTTCATTACCCAAAGGCAGGCCAGGCAGGCCCAGCCAACGATTGCGGTAGAGAATAAGTTATAGACAGCGGTCGG
Source organism: Levilactobacillus yonginensis (assembly GCF_964065165.1). NCBI lineage: Bacteria > Bacillati > Bacillota > Bacilli > Lactobacillales > Lactobacillaceae > Levilactobacillus > Levilactobacillus yonginensis. Next base: position 1,828,615 of record NZ_OZ061549.1, read on the forward strand.
CGAACTGGCCCACCAGGGGCTGGCAATCATGGCACCAGTGGTAATAAGGTTACATAGCAGCGTCGGCAACCAACCAGCTTGCCATCGTTGAATAGCAATTGGTAACGGATTGAGCCGCTCTTCAAACTTTTGCAGATAGAGAAACGCTAATGTGTTCGTGATAAAGACGGCTAGCAGGGCCCAGAGGCTATAGCCACTGGATAGAAAAAACGTAAAAATGATTAAAAAGAGATAGTTTGATGTCAATAATATCAGGTGAATCGGTCGCAGCCGTTTGAGAATCGCCGGCTTACGTAAATAATTCATGAGGCCAGGATCGCCCTTGATCAGGATATCTAGTGATTGTTCATATAGATCACTGAGGACGACCAGACTATCGATATCCGGATAGCTATTACCGGTTTCCCAACTTGAAATTGTTTGTCGCGAAACGTGAACGTGTTCCGCCACAGTTTGTTGGGTGAACTGCTGCGTGGTACGTGCTTGTTTCAATTTTTCTCCGAGTGTCATGAAAATCCTCCCCTGAATACGCGTTTAATCATATCAAATATGCCAGTAACTGTCGCGGTGAGTTTGCTGGCAGGGTTGATGGACTGGCCTTTTGGATTTGTAAATTGAAGTGCAATTACAAAAAAGCTCACGACCGAAATGGCCGTGAGCTTTGCTACTATTATGTTTTAAATGGCGTCTATTGTTCTTCGTACCAGCTGTAATGGAAGTTTCCATCGCGGTCGTTACGTTCGTAGGTGTGGGCACCGAAGTAATCCCGTTGTGCTTGTAACAAGTTAGCAGGCAAGACTTCAGCACGGAAGCTATCGTAGTAAGTGATAGCAGCTGACAGACTAGGAACGGGGATGCCGGCTTGGACAGCCATAGCAACCACGTCACGAATAGATTGTTGGTACTTAGTAGCAATGTCCTTGAAGTAGCTGTCGAACAATAAGTTGGTCAGCTTAGGATCCTTGTCAAAGGCATCGGTGATGTTTTGCAGGAATTGGGCACGGATAATGCAACCGCCACGCCAGATTTGAGCTAATTCACCGAACTTCAAGTCCCAATCGTTAGCTTCAGAAGCGAACCGAAGTTGTTCGAATCCTTGGGCATAACTCATCAACTTACCAAAGAAGAGGGCTTGGCGAACTTCTTCAACGAACTTGTCCTTATCACCAACGTCAACGTTGCTTTGCTTTTCAGCAGCTGGCAAGTACTTAGAAGCCTTGACACGTTCGTCCTTTAACATAGAGATGTAACGGGCGTAAACGGCTTCGGTGATAACTGATTGTGGAACCTGAACGTCTAAGGCGTCTTCGGAACTCCACTTACCAGTTCCTTTGTTGTTCCCACGGTCCTTGATAGCGTCAACAATTGGTAAGTTTTTGTCGTCGCCCAAGTCATCTTTACGGGAGAGGATATCGGCAGTGATTTCAACTAAGTAGCTGTCCAATTCACCCTTGTTCCATTCCTTAAAGATGTCGGCCATGTCATCCACGGAGATACCGGCAACGTTACGCATGATGTTGTAGCTTTCATCAATCAGCTCTTCATCACCGTACTCGATACCGTTGTGAACCATCTTAACGTAGTGACCAGCACCGTTAGGGCCGATGTAAGTAACACATGGTTTGCCATCTTGAGGGGCCTTAGCTGCAATCTTAGTCAAGATAGGTTCAACTAAGTCGTAAGCTTCTTTTTGACCACCAGGCATCAGTGAAGGACCTTGCAAGGCACCTAATTCACCACCGGAAACCCCCATACCAATGAAGTTGATCCCGGATTTGTCGAGTTCTGCGTTCCGCGCCATCGTGTCGTGGAAGTTGGTGTTCCCACCATCGATCAGAACGTCACCTTTGTCTAAAAGTGGAAGTAATTCATGAATAACGGCGTCGGTTGGCTTACCAGCCTTAACCATCAAGAGAATCCGCCGTGGCGTTTCCAGTGATTTAACGAAGTCCTCAACTGTGTAACTAGGAACTAACTTCTTTTCGCTGTGATCTGCCATAACTTTTTCCGTCTTGTTAGATGAACGGTTGTAAATGCCAACGGTGTAACCGCGGCTTTCGATGTTCAGGGCTAAGTTCTTGCCCATAACCGCCATACCAACAACACCAATATTTGCTTTTTGATCTGCCATTAGTAACCTTCCTTTGTGTTTAAAATTAGGAACGACTTTCCATCCATTAGTGTAGCATTGAACAATATAAAAGGAAAATCATTTGACCCCATTCTTGAAAGAATTTTTTCTTTTTCAAAAGCTAATTTAAAAGTGGTAACGGTTACTTAACGGTGGCACTAGCGCTGAGTTTAATCAGTAAGTTATTGCCAGTGTGGTGCTACTTTTGTTCATGCTGGAAGGCACGGATGTTTGTAGCTACTTTACCTAGCAATTCTTCGAGAAGGGCCTTTTCTCCAGTTGATAAGCCAGCGGTTCCGGCGGTGAGAATGGACTGTTCGTATTTTCTAAGGGCGGGGTACATGGCTTGGCCCTTAGCGGTAGCCTTGAGTAGACGTAATTTTTTGTTGTGGCTGTCGAGTTGGCGTTCAACAAAGTCATGGTTGGTCAACTTACGAACGGTTCTCAGGCAGGTGGAAGGGTCAACGTGTAATTGATCAGCTAACTCAGTTTGGGTGATGCCGGGGTTCTCAACGATTCGCATTAAATAGATGAATTGATTGCTTTGCAAGTCGTCGGGCTTAAAAACGCGATTCCCAATAACGGCGTTGGCCCGAGCAATCAAACCGATACTTCTAAAATAATTTTGCATAACTTTTCCTCCGATAGTTGCATTTGCAATTAAAAGGTGTCATAATATAGCTACATTATAACACAAAGGAAGTCGTGTATTATGACTAAATGGTTATCTTACGGATTAGAAGACATGTCTGCAATGAATTTATATAAAGTTGCATATGAACGTATTGAAACTTTTGTAGTCGCGCAGAAACGGATTTATCAAGAAATTGATGACGTTGATCCGGTTGCACGCCACATTCTAGGTTATCAGGATGGTGAACTGGTGGCTTACGCCCGAGTCTTCATGGACGGAGATCACGTTACCTTTGGCCGGGTTCTGACTGCACCGGCACACCGTGGAGAAGGGTTAGGTCGTCAGTTGATCATGCAGATTGAGGCCGAAATCAAGCGGAGCTTCCCGGGGGAGCCAATCAGCATTGAAGCCCAGGTCGACAAGCAACATTTTTATGAGAAGTTTGGCTATCAGGTTGAAGGGGATATGTTCCTGTTCAATAGTACGCCGCATTTGCAAATGGTTAAGGCGGCTTTAGTTTAAAGGGACAGTTACCCATCGCTGCCTAGAGTTCTGGCCGAGATTGTACCCAGAGCAATGGCGGCCGGTATTGTGGGCAGCGGATGAATAGATTTGTTGAGGCGTTGGCTGCTGGCTGACGCTTCTTTAGGCTAAAAATTATCGCAAAATTAGATTGCGAGCAATTAAATTTCACATAGCGTAGAATTCACTTCATTTTATGGACATACGCCCACTTTCCTCACAGTATCAGGTACAATGCGGGGGTCAGTGGGGGACTGATTGGCAGTCCCCACGTTAAGGTTTTTAGGGGGAGGTCTCTATGAATAAGAGAAGTGATATGAAGGTCCATTATAAGATGTTTAAGAGCGGGAAAGCGTGGGTGTTTGCGAGCATCACGGCTGGAGCGTTGGTCGTTAGTTTTGGGGGTGTGACTGCCCAGGCGAATGAACAGAGTGTTGCAATGGTTACCACGGAGGTCGAAGTTGCTCCAACCACTACCGCTGCTCAAACCAATTTGGATGAATCGGAAGCGACCACCGCTGACCATGGGGAAACGTCAGAAGTACCAGTGTCGACAATACCCGTTGACTCCGCAGCTAGTAGTGAGCCAGCGACCGTTTCCGTGTCTGAGGAGCAACCAACCGTAGCAGCGCCTGCAACATCGGCTACGGATCCCGCAGCGTCAATGGCAGATCAGCAGTCTGATCCGGCAGCCACGACGCGACCAGCGCAAGCAATGACGGTCGTTGAATCTGCGGCTCCGGTCAGTGCCACACCAGAACCAACGACTCGTCCAGCAAATGTAACCGCTTCATCCGCGGCGAATCAAGCGGGGGCCGACCATACGATTGTTGCTGTGCCACTGGTGCAAGCTGAATTAGCTAAGCCTGCAACGATGCAACTTGCTCATAATAAGGATACAGCGACGATTGATCTGTGGATGCCTAATAAAACGTTGCAACAAGTTGTTTTATTAACCCTACAAGGGTTGAATGGTGTGGGTAAGACCTGGGATAGTGTTGCTGACATCACGCAGGAAGATTTGGCGTTGTTGAAATCCTTAAATATTCGGGGATTTGAAGGGTATTCAACCTATATCGATGGTAAGACGGCGTTCTCAATTGAAGGCCTCGAGTATGCTGTTAACTTGGAGAGCATTGATATGGGGAATGATTTTAACGCATCGCCAGGTGCTTACTTTGGAGATTTAGTGGATATTAAACCGTTGGCTAACTTGCAGCACCTGACAACGGTTGCACTACAGGGAAACCGAATTAAGGACGTGACACCATTAGCAAATTTACAAAACGTGTCGGCATTAACCATTTACTACAACCACATCCGGGATTTTTCAGCGCTGAAAGGGCAGCACTATGATGAGTTCAAAAATTTTAGTCAGTTTATTTTGCTAGATAAGGTGATGATCAATCAGGCTACGCAGACCGGGCACCTGCAGATTCAATGTTTAAACGCTGACGGTTCTGTGGCTCCCTTGGCGGTCTACGGTAGCGTGGTTGGTGAGCCGGTCTTCAATGATCCGGCTGCTGATGAACCGTTCTATCACTTTTATTATGTGGGAGGGAATGCTGTAGCCGATGGTAACGGCGGGCTGAATTATTCATTCATTCAGCCACAGAAACCAGGTGTGACGGAATCACCAGTTCCGGGCTTCGGCGTGGCGCCGTTGCCAGATTATTATTATTTGACGGGCGTAAACCGACCTGCCGACAGCGCTATTCCCAACTTTGTGGTGATTCAACCCTATGCCCTGTCCGAGGTCGGCGCAAATGTAGTCGTTCATCATCAAGATGCGGCGGGCAACCAGCTGGCACCGGATTCAACGTTAGCGGCTGGACTGGTGGGTGAGAACTACAGTACGGCACCAGTAACCATTCCGGGATATACGTTAACGACGACGCCAGACAACGCGACGGGCCAGTACGGTGAAACGGCTATTGAGGTAACTTATGTGTACGCCCAGAATGATGGGGAAACTCAGGTTAAGCCGCCAGTAGTGACACCACCAGTGACGCAAACGACAGTCACCGTTCATCATCAAACGGCAACGGGTCAGACGGTGGCGGCTGATCAAATTTATGCGGGGCAACCGGGGATGACCTATACCACCCAGGCGGCCCAGCTGACGGGGTACGTCCTGCTAACAACGCCCGGCAACGCACAAGGGACGTTTGGTGACACGAATATTACGGTGACCTATATTTACGCCCCCTTGCAAACGGATGGTGGCGGTGATCAGGTAAATCCAGGAGAAACGCCGGGAACGACTAATCCGGATGATGGCCAGCAACCACAACCGGGCGACCAAGGTAATCCAGTGGGGCCATCAACTAGCACCACTGAGGCTACTGGTGACCATGAACCAGTAGCTGATGGCGTAGCGATTGGTGGCGGTAGTGCTAGCGTAACGCCGGGGCAGGTACAACTGGCACACCATCCAGCAGCAACTGTGACTGGCTCCACGGCTAATGCTCTACCAGAGAACCAGACGGCAACGTTACCGCAAACAGGAAATCGACAGTCGCCGGCAATTTGGGGAGTTGCTTTATTAATCAGTGTACTAGGGCTATTTGGATTGAAACGGCGGATTAAATAAATAAAAAAATCGTGGCGCTTCAAATTGATGAAGGTCGCGATTTTTTTATTTATTGATGTTTTTTGAGAATGACCTGGCGGATATCTTTTAAAACGTTATCAGCCGCATCGCCAAAGTATTGGGCAGTCAGCATGTATAGGCAATCATTTATCGCTAGTTGTGACGTTAACGATAGGAGTGCTTCTGATCGATAACGAGAATCTTCAGAGATTGAAAAGAAATTTACGTTACCAAAGTCAGCTAAAGGTGAGTTGGGAAAGCTAGTGATGACGATAATGGGGACGTGCTTATGCTTTAGAGCACGGGCAATATCTAAGGTGTCGGTGTCGTTGCCAGTATGGGAGGTGACAACAGCACAGTCATCTTCGGTTAATCTTGAAGCCTGCATAAGGGCTAGGTGGTATTCGTCGTCGTGCAAAACCGTTAGCGGTACCCGTAGAAATTTATGATAAGCGTCAAGGGCAACGATGTTAGAGCCACCGAGTCCAAAAAATTCGAGCCGGTTTGAGTGTACGATGTAGTGAATAGCCCGTTTAAGGTCATCTTCATTCATCAAGTCAAACGTACCATTCAAGGTTTCAATGTTTGCATCCAGCGTTTTTTTGGCAACCATCATGGGGGTGTCGGTGTCTGAAATTTCCTGAATAATTGGCGTGTCTTCTTCCATCTGATTGGAGAGCGCCCATTTTAATTGAGAATAGTTTGTGTAGCCGAGTTGCTTGGCAAAACGGGAGATGGTGGCAACAGACACGTGACAATCAGTTGCCATTTCGGTAACGGTTTTCGAAGAAGCGTTGGTCCCGTTGATAATGATGTAATCGGCTATCCGTTTACTGCTTCGACCCAGTTCTGGATATATTTTTTTGATACGTTCGATAATGCTAAGTTCCATATTTAATTCTCCCTTAAGTATTCGCCAGTGAGTTTGTGTCATAACCTTAACATTTGAATTTCTGTTTTTCTACCTTGCAATGAAAGCGCTTATGAGTATAATCGAAAATGTAAAAAAGAATCAAATAATTTGTTTTAATAATGACGAATATTTACATAGCGTTTCAGCTTTTATTCATGTAAGGGGGACTTATAGATGGCTAAAAATCCAAATTTGTCGATTGATCAAGTCCAATTAAAGGTTCATGCCGATGATTGGGAAGACGCGATTAAGGTTGCAGCACAGCCGTTAGTAGACAGTGACAACATCACGGATGGTTATGTGAACGCAATGATTCAATCGGTTAAGCAATTGGGGCCGTATATTGTTATTGCACCGGGATTAGCTTTAGGTCATGCTAGACCTTCAGCAGATGTTCATCGGACCGGCTTTGCTATTGCAACGTTGCGTGATCCCGTGAAGTTTGGGAACAAAGATAACGATCCCGTAGATTTAGTCGTTATTTTAGCCTCCGTTAATGATACGGATCATTTGGCTTTGTTGCAAAAAATTGTGGCATTTCTTAATGAACCAAGTAATTTGAGAGTCTTGAGAAATGCAACGACCGCTGTTGAAGCTCAAAAAATCGTTAATCAGATTAATGGGGGGAACTAGACATGCAAGTGATAAACTTTTTGGTTTACCAGGTTCTCAGCAACGAAACGATCTTTCTAGGTTTAGTTGCTCTGGTAGGCTTGCTATTACAACGAAAAAAATTCCCACAGGTGATTGATGGTACTGTAAAAACGGTCATTGGGTTGACGGTGCTCTCTTCGGGTGCTGGTATTTTAATTTCGTCGTTGTCGCCAGTGGTTACGAAGCTCAATTCAACACTACATGTCAAAGGCGTTTTACCTACCAACGATGCTGTGTTTGGGGTCGTCTTACGGTTTAGTACGATTGCAAAGGATACGGTTATTACATTCTTATTGGCGTTCTTCCTACACTTGATCTTAGTAAGGATTACTCCGGGTAAGGACTTTAAAAACGCTTATTTGACGGCTCACCTAATGCTTTACCATGCAGCTTTTATGAACGTGACGTTGCCGGTGGTCTTACACACAAATGGTTTCTGGACCGTGGTGGTTGGAACAATTTTAAACGCCATTTACTACACGTACTCACCTGCAATTCCACGAATCATTTCTCGCCCATGGATGCATGATGTCTCAACGTTAGGATTTATGGATCAAGTAGGGTCGGTTCTGGCCCACTTTATTGGCAAGTGGTTTGGTAGTTCAAAGCCAGAACAAGATGCTGATAACATGAAACTCCCTAAGTGGGCCTCAATGTTTCGTGACAATACGATTGTCCTGTTTTTCTTGATGCCAATTATCTTTATTGGCATTGGCTTAGCTGTTGGTCAGAGTGGGATTCAGTCTTTAGCTGGAACTGGTCCGGATGCGATTAACTGGATTATGTGGCTGATTATTCAAGGATTTACGTTTACTGCTGGAATTGTCATCTTATTGTCTGGGGTTCGGATGTTCATCGGTTCAATTGTCCCAGCGTTTAAAGGAATTTCTGATAAATTCTTGCCGGGAGCCATTCCAGCTTTGGATGCACCAACGATTTTTCCTTACTCCCCGATGGGTGGCATGTTTGGTTTCTTGGGTTCCACGGTTGGTTGTATTTTAGTGACGTTTGCCACGATCCTATTCCATTCGCCAGTGATTGTTTTCCCAAGTCCTATCATTATGTACTTTGATGGTAATGTCATGGGGGTATTTGGCAACAAGGCTGGCGGCTGGCGTGGTGCAATTATGGCTGGGCTTATCACAGGTATTATTTCTTCAGCCGCAGTTATTCTGTTCTACCCACTAACCGGTGCCGTTTATGGTAGTGGCTTAACTTGGTCAAACATTGACTACGCGGTTGTCTGGATGCCATTGATGTACTTATTGAAGGTGATTCGAACGTTAGTGGTTGGCATGATTCTTTAAAAAAGATGTCTCAGAATAAGATTTGGAGGGCTCTATCATGAAAATTATTGCGGTATGTGGTTTAGGTGTTGGTTCCAGTGTTATTGCCAAGATGAATATTGAAAGTATCGTCTCAGATGAAGGGAAAGATGATGTCACAGTTGATACGATTGACTTAGGAAGCATTCGCAGTGCACCTGCAGATATTTACGTTACAACGCGTGAACTCTTTGATAACTTTCCAGAAGAGGATAAGGCTAAGACGATTGTTCTGACAAATTTTGTAGATAAGAACGATATCAAAGCCCACTTGGACCCTAAGATGGCAGAACTTCAAAAGTAACGCTTTTACGTGAGGAGCATGAATAAACAATGGTAGTAGATAACGTAAATGATGTGACTGAGCAGACTTGGAAAGATGAAGTTTTTCCCGAGTGGGGGACGTGGTTGAACGAAGAAATTGATCGAACAAAGGTTGCTCAGGGGAAGTTCGCAATGTGGTGGCTGGTCAACATGGGAATCTGGATTAAGTCCGATCAACAGACTAGTGTGGCCATCGATTTGTGGTGCGGGACTGGTAAAACGACACATGATAAGCCGGATATGTCTCCGCGCCATCAATGGTCCCGATTGACTGGTGGTCGGAAAATTCAACCCAATTTACGGGCGCAACCGATGGTAATTAATCCGTTTGCGATTCACCACTTGGATGCGTATTTAGTTACCCACTTTCACCACGATCACATTGATATGAATGTCGCAGCGGCAATTCTGCAAAACGTTGAAGAGCCGATTCCTTTTATTGGACCCAAAGATGTGGTTGATCAGTGGCTAGATTGGGGAGTACCAGCGGATCGGTGCCAGGTGGTCAAACCGGGTGATATTGTTAAAATAAAAGATGTTGAAATTGACGTGACTGATTCTTTCGATCGTTCTGTCTTGATTACTGATCCGGATGAAAAGAATTTACCGGATGATAGTCAGGTGCCAGACATGGATGAGCGAGCCGTTAACTACGTCATCAAGACGAGTGCCGGCAATATTTATGATGCTGCCGACTCTCACTACTCAGCCTATTTTGCAAAACACGGACAGGATTTTGATATCGACGTTGCCGTGGTGGCGTACGGCGAGAACCCAATCGGTGTCCAGGATAAGATGACCTCAGTGGATGTTCTACGTGCTGCAGAAGCCTTACAAACGAACGTGGTTATTCCCTTGCACTGGGATGTTTGGTCGAACATGTTGGGTGATCCTACAGAAGTAGAACAAGTCTGGAAGCTGCGAAAAGAACGCTTTGATTACAAGTTCCATCCATTCTCATGGTTACCGGGTGGGCATTTCATTTATCCGGATGATAAAAATAAGCTGGAATACTATCATGAACGTGGTTTTGAAGACCGCTATACGCATGATATCAACCTGCCCTATAAGTCGTTCCTATAATTAATCAAAAAACCGCTCATCGGAATTTCGATGAGCGGTTTTTGTTTCATGATTAGTTGTTCAAACGGTAGATCCATTCACGGTGGTCGCGTTGAATTAATTCTTCAGCAGCGGCTGGACCCATTGAATGTGGCGTGTAGTTAGGGAATTGTGGTTCTTGTAAGTCCCAAACACGACGGATTTGGTCAACGAACTTCCATGCGTAGGAAACTTCTGGCCAGCTGGAGAAGTTGGTTCCATCGCCATTCAAGACATCATGGATCAAACGTTCGTATGGTTCTGGCGTATCCTTGGACTTTTCAGCATCAACCAAGTAATCCAACTTGATTGGTTCCGTTGAGAAGCCGGTGTCGTTCGTCTTGGCGTTCAATTGCAGTGAGAACCCTGCGTGTGGTTCAACGAAGATTGTCAAAACGTTGGCAGCCAAAGGTGTGTTTTGTGATTGTGGGAAGGCAAAGATATCAACTAGTGGACGCTTGAAGACAACGTCAACTCGCGTGAACTTGTCGGCTAACATCTTACCAGTCCGAACGTAGAATGGGGTGCCTGACCAGCGATAGTTATCAAATAATAACTTACCAGCAACGAAAGTTTCAGTCGTTGAATCAACTGGAACGTTGTCTTCGTGACGGTAGTCTGGTTGATCGTTAACGGCACCGTATTGGCCACGAACGAAGTTAGTTGCGGCGTCAGCAACGTTGTAGACCCGCAGGCTCCGTAAAGCCTTCACTTTTTCAGCCCGGATATCAGTATCCGTGAAGGCAACTGGTTGTTCCATGGCTAACAAGGAGACAATTTGCATGATGTGATTTTGGACCATGTCACGCAAAGCACCGCTGTTATCGTAGTAGGAAGCTCGTTCTTCAACCCCTAATTTTTCGGACAACGTTACTTGGATGTTATCAATGTAACGGTTGTTCCAAAGGGATTCAACTAGGGTGTTCCCAAAGCGTAAGGCTTCAATATTTTGAATCATTTCCTTACCTAAGTAGTGGTCGATTCGGAAGATTTGGTCTTCTTCGAAGGACTTGCTTAAAGCATCGTTTAATTCCTTAGCGGAGTCGTAGTCACGGCCAAATGGCTTTTCGATGACCAGACGGTTGAAGGCGTCCTTGTTCGTAGACATCAGACCTTGTGTCTTCAAGTCTTGGGCAATGGTACCGAAGAATTGTGGTGCCATGGACAGGTAGAAGATTCGGTTGCCGTCTAATTTGTATTTCTTATCAAGCTTGTCAGCGGCGTCCTTTAAGACGGAGTAGTGAGCAACGTTCGTAACGTCATGTGCTTGGTAGTAGAAGTGAGAAATGAAGTCAGTTGCTTCCTTAGAGTCTGAACGGTTACCGCTATCAGCCAGAGACTTCTTGATAGCTGCCCGGAACTTTTCATCGTCAAGCGTTTGACGGGAAGTCCCGATAACTGCGAAATGAGACCGCAAGTTACCCTTCCGATAGAGGTTGAACAGACTTGGGTAGAGTTTCCGGTAAGCTAAGTCACCAGTACCACCGAAGAATACGAATAAAGCTTTACGTTCAGTTGCCACGAGATCGTCACTCCTTAAATTTTAAGTACGTTATATGAGTAGTATCTACAAATAGAGAAAACAATAATTAATCGGTTATTCAGTGTGGGAGCAAAACCACACTGAGTCCGCGAGTTATCTAAACGACTGTCTAGACCACTTCAAAAAGGAATTATACACTACTTCGTCATGAAAAGCTAACTTTTTAAAGCAAGAATTTTAAATTTAGACAACCGGTTGCAATGCTGTACAAACAACGTTTTCAGCCGAAACTCATTTTCATGAAAGCAAATCAATTTGTATAGATTATAATGGAAACGGCTTTCGTTAATCGGTTAAAATGAAATCGCTAACACTTGTAGTTTAGCAGAAAGCCCCGTCACTGCAAGCATAACGGGGTCAAATACTGAAATTAGTTTCGCTTAATGAATACTTTCCCTAACCAGGTGAGGCTAAGTAGGCTAGCTAACCCTAGTAAAACCAAGAACGAGGATGATTGGTCGCTCGTTTGGGGTAAAGTGGCTTGGGATTTTGTGGCGTGCTCGTGATTCAAGTTAGTGGTCGATTTCCGAGTAGCAGGTATTTGAACAGCCTGTGCGTTAGCTACTAAGGCGGCACTGGCATGCCGAGAAGCTGTCTGGCCTGAGCTGAAGGCTTCTTTAGTATCATCAATTGCATCGCCAGAGCCACCATTAACGACGATCGTCGCGATTTCTTGCTGTTGGGGATGACTCACGGGCTGGGTTTGGGCGGCTGGTGCGCTTGTCGCGGTTGCTGCTACGGTTTGCGTGACCATCTTCTGAATGATGGCTGCAGCCGTAGTGGTGACGTGGTCGGCCGTACTACCAGTATCTGCACCTGGCGGTGTTGGAAGATCACCCGTGATGTCAAAGCCAACAATTGGTGAGGGGGCCAGCTGTTTCTTGAAAATTAGCGTGATTGCTTGAGGATCAATCGTATAGGTTCCCGCTAATTTACCCATTTGGCCAGCTGCTAGTTGGTAGTCTTTTAGCTGCGTGAGGGAGATTAAATTGTAGGTATCGCCCAGTTGGGCAGCGGCACCAAGGGTGGCATCAGCCTGCAAAACGTTTCCAGCTTCATCTGTGAAGGAGACAGTCACAGTTGGTGAGGCCTGCCAGTGGGCTAAGCGGAAGATACGGGTATCGTAATCCAGCTCAGCCCCACCTGCATACGTAGCTTTAATGTAGGCAATGTTTGGCGAGGTGCTTCCCCGAATGAAGCCGAGTTGACCGTATGTGATGTATTGTGAAAAGCCATCACTGGTAATTTGTTGGGGATTATCGAAATAGATTTGGCCATTGTCAAGGTTAGTAATTGGCGTATAGGTTCCCACGTCAGCGGTATTAAAGGAATAGGTTTGGCCGTTCGCTAGAAGCCGTCCGTCTAAACCATACGATTCGTCGGGGGTAAGCGTCACTGGCTGACCGATGACAACATTCACTTGATGACTGCTGTAGAAGGATTCGCCAATCGCCAGGATTTGCGTGTCAGCTTTGATACCACCTAGTGAGGAAAAGTCTGACAAGTTGTTTCCAGAGAGGTCGATTTGACTGAGCGGTGAATTACCTAGCTGGTAGCCATTATTACCAATGATGGTTAACCAGGGGGCTAGCAGAGCCAGTTGGCGATTTTGTAAGGCTTGGTAGTCATTGGAATAGGTATTTCCTCTGAGAGCAAATCGAGCTATCTTAGTGGGATCAATTCGGGTGAGCTGATTTAGCATATCGTCGCTAAGGTAGCCGGAGTAGTAGTCAGTGATTGAGAGGTCAGTGAACCGTAGATTGGTTAATGGTGTGAGGTCGAAGTAAGGAGAAGCCGTTCCGTCAGCCCTGACGGGGGAGTATGTCAAGGATAAGTTGATCAGTGCAGTTGAGGGGAGGTACTGAAGCGCCTCTAGTCCACTTATATCGTTGATAGTAGGCAGGTTCAAGGTTAACGTGGTTCCTTTGAAATGCCGAATGGCACCAACGGTTAGATTACCAGTTGTTGTTAGGCCCAAAGCTGACTTAATGGCTGCGGTTAAACTGGTATCCTTAATCGCTACAATGTGGTCGTCACTGGGAGCGGCCGCGCTTGGTACTACTGATTGGTTAACCTGATGAGTGGCGCGGGCTGGTGTGACAGGTGGGGTGGTCTCTTTGTCACTGTTGGTGATCGTTTTTTCTTCAGATATATTAGCAGTTGGTCCAGTCTGGGGCTTACTAGGTGAATCGTTAGTTTGGTTATCTGAATCGGTATTTTCTGAAGTGCCAGTTGCGTTGTTAGAAGCTGATGGGGTTAGCACTGTCGATTTAGGTGGAGCTGAACTAGTGTCTTCTTTAGGAAAATTAGTCTCACCGTCTTGATTAACTGGTGTTGAATCAGCGTGGCCGACGGTAACAGTTCCACCTCCTAGTAGGAGTCCGCCAACTATTGTGGCAAGTGCCCAATGCGTTTTTAGAGATAAAGGTTTAATGTGTCTATGATTACTGTCCACTTTCATGCTAACCCCTCCAATAAGTTATTTACATGGTCAGCGTACGCTGGTAATAGAGTGGTTACTACACCAGAATGTGTATTATATAACCATATTAAATTACTACAGAATTAACGGAGTGAATAATTATAATATTTAAATAAGCAATCGTGCTAAAGTGAGCTTGGTTTAGAAAAGCGAAAGGCAACGTTGTCACGGCCGATTTTTGAAGAACGGGCGCCAATTCAGGTGGGCGGTCGAAAGCAGTGGGGTCCTTTAAAATGGAGGAGTTAGCGCCCTATGATGATTTCAATGAAATGGGTGCGCGGTTCTTGGCAGCTAAGCCAGGTAGTGTGTGGTAGGCAGTCATCGGACGGCACTGGTCTTTTCAATGCGCGACCTAGTGTGAATACTACCGGCAACGGGACTTAACTGAGGGCTTGAATTAGACGCAGTTCCTTGCTAAATTATGGACAGCCAACGGCTACTAATTCGATGGTAATTTATTACGACATCTAATTGTTTTCTTCATTAAAAGAGGTTGGATTTTACCGGGTGTTTTTTAACGAATGTTTGGCCCATTAGCCATGTCTATTAAAGATAGTGTTAAGCCTTATTAAAAAACCGTAAACTCCTGTTCGGTACTGGCACTAATTTGTACAAAATCTGTTATACTACTAGTCGGTTATAAAAATAAATACCGGCTAGAAATCGCCGGTAGATTAAGGGGTCAGGAATAATGAAGAAATTTATGGTTGCATTGACCGGGTTGGTCACATTAGCCACGGTAGGCGCTACGGTCCCAGCTACGGCGATCACTCCAGCATCAACAACTACCGCACACGCTGCGACGAAACACATCGGTCCCAGCCTGAGTGTTAATGCTATTTCCAAGTCTTCCAGCAAGGTTTCGGGGACGGCTACTAAGGGTTCTAAGGTGACGGTTAAGGCAACTAAGAATGCTAAGAAGAACCTTGCTAGTGGAACTGCTTCTAAGACGACTGGGAAATTCTCCATTAAGTTATCTAAGAAGTTGAAGAAGGATGCGAACGTCTACGTTTACGCAACGAACCCAAAGACGAAGGCTTACTTCTACCGGATCATTCGGGTTCAAGCCGCTTCAGCTAAGGCTGCTACGACCAAGAAAGTAACCACTAAGAAGACTACGTCTAAAAAAGCAACAACCAAGAAGGCAACCACTAAGAAGACGGCCACCAAAAAAGCTTCAACGAAGAAGAGCACGACTAGTTTCTCCGTGAAGACACCTACTGGTACTTGGAAGTCCAACACGGCTAACAAGTACTCACAAAAGATGGTTTTCAGTCAAAAGTCTGGTTTTAACCAATACCTTTATAAGAATGGTAAGAAAGTTAAGACATTAGTTTCTTATGCTAAATACAGTGTAGATGCTAAGACGCCGACGTTCTGGAAGATTTCATACACCCCTAAGGGTTCTAAGTCCTCCAAGACACTTTACCTGCGCTTCACTTCCGCTAAGAAGTTCAAGATTGTTAACAGCAAGAACAAGGTCGTTGCCGTTAAGGCCGGTGTTGCCCCAGCTGCTAAGTGGACTTTCACGAAGTAAGCTTTAAAATTCAAAATTAACTTGTGAGGGGTTTGGGACAAAAGTCTCAAACCTTTTTTGGCGTTCCGAACGTCTATCGGGGCTAATGCTCATTGACTAAATGTGGCTCACGCGCCTTTTTTGAGAATAGAGGATACAAATAGCGGCCACTCTCCAAGAAGGGTGGCCGCTATTCGTGAGTTGTCAGAGGTAAGCGTTAGTTCGTTGCGAGTTGCTGTGCCACTGGCTTAGCATCCTTGGTACCACGAGGATGGTAACCAATCAGCCGCATGGCGTTGAAGATGACGACTAGGATCGAAGCTTCGTGGACGAACATTCCACTGGCCATGTAGATGTAGCCGTAGACCAAGCCAATCAGCAGGAAGGCAACTGTTAAGATGGCAATCGTAATGTTTTCTTTGGTGTTGGCAGAAGTCTTTTTAGCTAAGCCAACAGCGTGGTTCAAAGCAGTGAAGCTTGATTGCATCAAGACGACGTCGGCCGTTTCGATAGCCACGTCAGTCCCACCGCCCATCGCGATACCCACACTAGCAGTGGCAAGGGAAGGACTATCGTTGATGCCATCACCAACGAAGGCAACGTTACGTCCCATATCTTGGAACTTCTTGACGAAGGTGACCTTGTCAGCTGGGAGTAAATCAGCGTGAACTTCGTCGATACTCAGAGATTCAGCAACGGCTTGAGCGGTGGCCTGGTTGTCACCAGTTAGCATTACCAGGTGCTTGATTCCTTGACGCTTGAGAGCAGCTAAGGCACCAGGAACTTCAGGACGAACGGTGTCAGCGACGCCTAAGATAAAGGCTAATTTTCCTTGGTAGCCAACCAGAACAGTGGATTGGCCATCATCTTGCATGTTGTGAAGATCGTTCAGTTGGTCTGCTGTCAAATCGATACCGTTATCGGTTAACAGGGCAGCGTTACCAACGAACAGCTGGTTGTCATGCCAGTTACCGACCATACCACGTCCCTTGATGGTTTCAGTTTCTAAGGTAGCAGCGTCGTCTTGTAAGTGAGCAGATAAGTGGGCCACAATTGCTTGAGCCAAGGGGTGGTCAGAGGTCTTTTCAATTTGAGCGACACCGGCTAAGACGGTTTTGTCATCGGTGTAGGTTTTCGTATCAGCCACCGTCATTTTACCAGTGGTTAAGGTTCCGGTCTTATCGAAGACGATAGTGTCAACTTTGGCTAAGCTCTCAACTACGTCCCCACCTTTGATGAGAATGCCATTCTTGGCACCGTTACCGATACCAGCCACATTGGAGACTGGTGCACCGATAACTAAGGCCCCAGGGCAGCCAAGTACCAGGACGGTGATGGCCAAACGAAGGTCACGGGAGAAGACGAAGACCAGGATAGCGATGATTAAAACAGCTGGTGTGTAGTATTGGGCGAATTTATCAATAAACTTTTCAGCGGGAGACTTGGTATCTTGTGCCTCTTCAACCAGTTCAATGATTTTAGAGAAGGTCGTTTCGTCACCGACCTGGGTGGCTTCGATCGTTAAGGTCCCACTCTCGACCATGGCGCCAGAGAAAACACCGTCGCCATCAGCCTTGTTGATCGGCCGAGATTCACCAGTGATGGAGGCTTCGTTAACGTAACCGGAGCCACTGACTACTTTACCGTCGACGGGAACCTGTCCACCGGCTTTGACGAGAACAACGTTACCTTCTTCTAGGTCATCGACGTCGACTTCTTCCAGGGAGCCGTCGTCTTGAACCAGTTCGGCAGTGGTGGGTGCCATTTCCGTCAGGGATTGAATGGCTCCACGGGTCTTTGCCAGCGTCTTCTGTTCTAGGTAGGAACCAAAGAGGAACAGGAAGGTGACAATGGCAGATTCTTCAAATTCACCAATCGCGAATGCCCCAATAACGGCGATTCCGACTAGCAGTTCGATACTGAAAACCTTGGCTTTCAGAGCGCTGATTGCTCGTAAGACAATTGGTGCTGCGGCAATCACGGAAGCAATGATCCAGGCAACATCAGTAATGTAGGGAACATGAGTGAACCAAGTGTTCAGAAAGCCGAGAATAATCAAGCCGGCTGACCAGAAGGTAATGGGATTAGTATGTGCGTAGATAAACCGTTGAAATTTCATGGGGAAGCATCCTTTCTTGGTGTCTGTTTAAGTTGTTCTATCCTTGTTGATGTCTTTATTATGCCGCGGAACCGGTGACATTAACTTGATGTGAATCAAGTTGGCGGAATTCTTTTAGTAAACGTGCGGATATACCAACTAGATTTGAATCATTGATTTAAATTATGCGTACTTCGGCGGCCGGAAAGGAGCTGGCTGCTCGATTCGAAGGATATCTTCAAAGTTACCCATGGCCGGTCTCACCAAGACTATCTGGTTATTTCAGCTAATAGTGATGAAGTGTAAATTGAATTCGTGGCTGCGTTATAAGTGTTGTAAGGTAGTAGCCTTTTTAACGTTTTCTTCAATAAATAGGTGGTTACTTTGATTTAAGAACGATTAAAAAAGGGCAACCAATCTGGCTGGTTCAGGCCGACGACAAAAAAATAGTGTTAGCACCTCGCAGTGTGCTAACATTATTTTTAAAGCGGATTAATCATCGTCGTCATCATCGTCTTCTTCATCCAGACCATCACGAGCATCGTTACCTAGCAAAGCTTGGAGTTCGCGAATAATGTGGTTGTTTGTCCCACGTAAGTCAGTTAAGAAGCTGGCCAAAGCGGGACGTTCTTCCTTCTCGGCCAACTTGATGGCCCGGTCAATGAATAAGTTATGGGTGTCGGCATCGTGGACTAACTCACCAATTTGTTCTTCAGCGGGCAAATACTTCTTGTCGCCGCCTTCTTGCAGCATGTTATAGTCATGAAATTCCTTAGTCGTGGTTGAGACGATTTCGCCTTCGTCTAAAAGCAATTCACCCAGTGCGTCGAACTGTTGACGGTAGGTGGCGATGTAGCCATTAAGGAGTTGGCGGACACTCACGGCCAGCGGCCCCTTAACAGACCAACGAACCTGATGGAACTTTACGATGGAAATATGCAGGTTGGCGAGAATGTGGTTGGTCATGGCACCAGCGGTGGGAACGTGGTGGTCGTGTTCAGTTTGGGCTTGTTCGGCAGCGTAACGGTCTTCAATAGTAGTAGTCATTGGGTGAACTTCCTTTCGGTGAGTGAGGGATTAGAGAGCTTTAACTTTGGAACTTTGAACAGCGTAGCCTAGGTCGGTGACGGTGTTTTCGAGGTCATCGGCAGATACGGCTGCGTCATCGAACTCGGCTTTAACCTTGCTAGCGTTGAACAGGACCTTGACGTTCTTCACGCCATCCTTTTTACTCAAAGCGCCTTCAATCTTAGTCATGCAAGATGGGCAGGTCAGCGCGTCTAATTTCATGGTTACTTTACTCATAATGAATACCTCCTAGGTTTTCGTTTGTCTTGATTACGTAAGTTAGTATACGGTCATCGGCGATAAAAGAACTTGACTCAAATCAAGTTCACCAATTTATTTGAGAAAATCGAAAATTGACGGCGACATCGGCAGCTAAGTCTTTGTGTTTCGCAATAAAGCTAAGTATGCGACAATGGGTGCAGAGTGAAAATTAAGTGAGGGACTTATAAATGGGAAAAACAAAAAAAGAAGTGAGTATGGCCGGTATCGTGTCGGCAACCCTTCTATTAAATGCTGCGGCGGCGTGTATGTGGCCGTTAACGACGGTCTATATGCATAATCAACTCCATCAAAGTCTGACGCTGGCGGGGATTGCTTTGCTGGGGATGTCGTTGTGCATGATTCTTGGTAATTGGCTGGGGGGGCGGATGTTTGATCGCTGGTCGCCATTTTGGTCGGCCATTGTGGGAACCCTCTGTTCCTTCGTACCAATGGTGACGTTGATCTTTGCCCATGGCTGGCCGGTCTTCGGAATCATGTTACTTTTTATTGGGTTGGGTGACGGTATTGTGATGACCGTGGTCAACTCATTTGCGGCGACTGTGAAGTCAGTTGAAAGTCGGAAGGTTTTCAATTACCTCTACATTGGAATGAACTTAGGGGTCGTTGTTGGTACCCTGATGGTAGGGGTCCTGATGGCCCATGGGGTCACGCTAGTCTTTATCGTGGCGGGGCTGAGTTATCTGGCGCTCTTGCTAATCTTCTTATTTGATTTCCGGGCGGACATTGAGCAGAGGAGCTTCGAACATAGCCGCGGTCCAGCTAAGCCAGCACAACTGAATTTAATTTGGCTAATTGCCTTTCTAGTCTTCTGTCTCTATATGAGCTACTCCTTGTGGGAAAGCGTGATTTCAGTTCATATGACGGGGCTAGGAATTTCATTTGAAAAGTACAGTCTCCTCTGGACGTTGAACGGGCTAATGATCGTCTTTGGTCAACCCATCGTCAATCGGTTGGCGGCGCGCTTCCAGTTGAGCTCGCAGATTTGGGTAGGGACGTTGATTTTTATTTTGTCTTTCCTACTATTGGTGTTTGCTAAGAGTTATGCCATGTTTGTCTTGACCATGGTGATCCTAACGTTCGGTGAGATGACCGGGTTCCCAGGAATTCCTGCGTGGATCGATGGCCTAGCTGGCGATAACGATAAGGGTAAATTTCAGGGTATCTACAACATGGCCATTTCGTTTGGTCGGGCAGTGGGTCCTTTGTACGGTGGTTTGATTATTGAATATGGTAGCTATCAATCTCTGTTCTGGTCAGTAACGGGTTTGATGTTGCTAGCATTGGCTGGCGTGATGGGCCGCAACCGACTGAATCGTAGGAGAGGGTAACACCTTTAAATAGCAGTGTGATTGGCTTTTGCTGAACCTTTAGGGGGACAGTAAAAGCCTTTTTTGGTGGTGTAAGCTCGGCATAAACCGTTGTGGGCCGGGAAGTGCGGACTTAAAACAATTTTCTTTGGCATCCAGAAGAATAATTTGGCTAGTGAGAAGGTCGACTTTGTGAATTGGTATACCTATAACGGGGAACACGGGTATACCACTTTCTCGAAATGAAAACGGGGCCTTCATAATTGCGTGATAATGAGAAAACTCTAATGATATTCCGCCCGGTTACAGTTTAAATGGGTAAATTCAACCGTGTACAATTGAACGACATCCCTTAATATTTTATTTGGTTACTTTACAAACGAGCTAATGGCCCTTCACAAAGGGGTTTGGCAGGCCTAGTCTTATGCGAAAACCCATAATGAAGTTTGTGTATTATGTAATTAATACGAGCGGTTCATTAAAAAATCTTTTGTAAAAATGTTCGCATGCAACGTTTTCAGGAAAAACGACCAAATCCAGTGTCACTAAAGGGGAAAGCGCTTCCAATCACGTGATAATTGACTTCCTTTTTTGAAAAAAATTCGACGAAATTCCATGAAAGCCTTGCCAATTTCATGTGAAAGGTATAGCATAATAGTCGTAGTTAAATAACTTACAAGGAAGTGTTTTTACATGCAAATTGCCGTTATTAAAGAGCAAAAGGAAGGCGAAGGCCGTGTGGCCGCAACACCTGAAAATGTTCGCAAGATGGTAGAAGCAGGTAATGAAGTACTGGTTGAAAAAGACGCTGGTATCGGTGCTGGTTTCAGTAACGATGAATTCGTCGAAGCCGGTGGGAAACTCGTTAGCCATGCTGAGGGTTGGAAAGCTGACCTGATCATCAAGGTTAAGGAACCAGATCCAGAAGAATACCAATACTTCTCCAAGGGCAAGATTGTTTGGGGCTTTCAACATTTAGCTTCATCTAAGCCTACTGTAGAAGCAATGATGAAGGCTGGTACGACCGCAATTGGTGGCGAAACTATCGTTGAAGATGGCAAGCTGGCATTGCTTTCCCCTATGAGTCAAATCGCAGGGCGTCGTTCAGTTATCATGGGTGCTTACTACTTGGAAGCACAACACCAAGGTGAAGGTATCTTACTTCCAGGTATCCCTGTTCCTGGTATCCATGCTGGTAACGTTGTAATCTTTGGTGGTGGTAACGCTGCTATTGGTGCCGCAGATATGGCTTTAGGTTTGGGTTGCTCCGTTGTTATCATTGAATTGAATGATGACCGGATCAAGGAACTCGAAACGAAGTTTGCTGGCAAGAACGTGCGTGTTGTTAAGTCCAACGAAGAAAACTTGGCTAAGGAAATCAAGGATGCTGATATCTTTGTATCAACTATTCTTATTCCTGGTTCTCGTCCACCGAAGTTGGTCAAGGAATACATGGTTAAGTCAATGAAGAAGGGCTCCGTTATCGCCGATGTTGCCATCGACCAAGGTGGGACCGTTGAAACGATTGACAAGCCTACGACTATTGACGACCCTGTATTCATCAAAGACGGCGTTATTCACTATGCTGTTCCTAACCAACCAGGTGCTGTTCCACGTACCGCTACGATGGCACTTGCTGCAGGGAACTTGAAGTACTTATTGGAAATCGCTGACAAGGGCATCGATGATGCTATCAAGTCCGATCCAGCCTTAGCTTCAGGGGTTAACCTGTACGAAGGTAAAGTTACTAATGAAGGTTTGGCTAAGTCACTCGACTTACCATACACTGAATTACAAAACGCTTAATAATCGCTTATCTTACTTAGGTTTCAAAACTTAAAAGTTTGAGTTTCAAACACAATTGAGGAGTGAAAATAATGGCTGCAAATGATGTAGTATTAAAGACGAACGATCTGCTCAACATTCAAGATATTGAAGAAGCAAGAAGTATTGTTTCGAAGTATGCTCGGAGAACCCCATTGGTTAAGTCCATGTTCCTGAGTAACAACGTTGTTGGTGGGGATGTTTACCTCAAATTGGAAAACATGCAATTAACCGGTTCTTTCAAGTTCCGTGGTGCTAACAACAAGATCAACCACTTGACCGACGCTGAAAAGGCTCGTGGTGTTATCACTGCTTCTGCTGGTAACCATGCTCAAGGTGTTGCCTTGACCAGTAAGTTACTTGGCATTGACGCAACTGTTGTTATGCCTGACGAAGCTCCACAAATGAAGCGTGACGCAACTGCCGGCTACGGTGCCGAAGTTGATATTCACGGTGCATTGTTCGACGATGCTCACAAGTGGATGGCAGAACGTGGTAAAAAAGAAGGCAAGACCATTGTCGACCCATTCAACGACAAGTACGTTATGGCTGGACAAGGGACTATCGGCCTTGAAATCCTTGATGACCTATGGGATGTTGACACTGTCATCGTACCATGTGGTGGTGGGGGCTTAATCGGTGGTGTTGCTACCGCTTTGAAGTCATTCAACCCATCAATCCACGTTGTCGGTGTACAATCCGAAAACGTTCATGGTATGAAGGCATCTATTGACGCTGGTAAGATCGTTACCCACCATAAAGACTTAACTCTTGCTGATGGTACCGATGTTTCCACCCCTGGTGACATTACGTTCCCAGTTGTTTCAAACTTGGTTGACGAAATTGTCTTAGTTTCTGAAGAAGACATTGCTAAGGCTATGAAGGACTTACTGCAACGGACCAAAGTTGTTGCTGAAGGTGCTGGTGCCTTACCAACTGCTGCCCTCGAAGCTCACAAGATCGACGACAAGTGGTTAAAGGACAAGAAGGTTGTTGCCATGGTATCTGGTGGTAACGTTGACCTTGAACGTGTATCAAACATCATCGACCACTTCTTCTCACCAGTTAAAACTGAAGGCGGAATTGGCTAAAGATTAAATAAATAAGCATTAATGTAACGTATGTTGAACATCAGGGATGTTACAGTTGACTATGTAACAGTTGACTATGTAACATCCCTTTTGTTCCGAAGAGGATTGAGTTAAGTATGAATGATGATCAACAATTATCGCGATCGCTAAAGAATAGACATATTCAATTAATCGCCATTGGAGGAGCAATTGGGACCGGACTGTTCTTAGGCTCAGGGACTGCAATCCATGAAGCCGGACCGTCCATTATCCTGTCATATCTGATTACTGGTATCATTTGCTTCTTTTTGATGCGCAGTGTCGGGGAATTGTTGCTTTCGGATACGCGTCTCCACTCGTTTATCGACTTCGTGGGACGTTACTTAGGAAACAGGTTTGAGTTTGTCTTAGGTTGGACGTATTGGTTCTGTTGGATCAGTATCGCCATGGCTGACTTAACGGCGTCTGGAATTTATATCCGGTTTTGGTTCCCACACTTTCCACAGTGGGCGACCCCCTTACTTATCATCGTGTTGTTATTATTGGTCAACTTGGCCAACGTCGATTTGTTTGGGGAAATGGAATCTTGGTTCTCAATGATCAAGGTTGTTGCCATACTATTGTTAATTGTGATTGGGCTTTACCTTATCGGTACGAATTTTACAACGCCGAACACAGTTGCTAGTTTTAGTAACTTGTACAGTCACGGTGGGGTCTTCCCAACTGGTATTAAAGGATTCATGGCCTCATTCCAGATGATTGTGTTTGCCTTCGTCGGGATTGAAATGGTCGGAATTACTGCCGGTGAAACGGAAAGTCCCGAGAAGAACTTGCCTAAAGCGGTGAACAGTTTGCCGCTACGGATTGGGTTGTTCTACATTGGTTCAATGATCATTATCATGTCCGTTTATCCTTGGAACAAATTAGCTCAAACGCAAAGTCCATTTGTCCAAATGTTTGCTGATATTGGTATCAATGCAGCCGCTGGCGTCGTTAACTTTGTTGTGTTGACTGCGGCCTTGTCTGCCTGCAACTCTGCCATTTTCACCACTAGTCGTACGCTATGGTCATTAGCAAAGGGTCACAACGCTTCACAACGGTTCAAGCACGTGAATAAAAATCACGTCCCACAAAACGCGCTACTACTGTCCTCAGCAGCCTTGCTGATTGTGGTTGTGCTGAACTATGTGATGCCGAAGGATGTCTTTAGTTTAATTTCCGGTGTGGCCACGGTTAGTTTCCTATTCGTTTGGTCCGTCTTGATCATCACCCACTTAGTTTATAGGAGTAAGAATAAAGAGAGTGCTGAACATAATATTTTCCCAGCACCGTTCTATCCTTACGCCGACTACATTGCGCTTGCATTTTATGCGATTATCTTTGTCATCCTGTTTTTCAGCTCTAGCATGCGTCTTTCACTGTACGTTTCTGTATTGTGGATCATATGCCTGTTCCTTATTTATGAGGTTGTTAAAAAAGTTAGGAGGACTTGATCATGGCTGATAAAGCAAATTCTGGGGGAATGAAGAAGTCAATTGGTTTCTTCGCCGCCTTATCAACTGTTATGGGTACGGTTATTGGTACCGGGGTGTTCTTTAAAGCCGCCGCTGTTACCGACTCAACTGGAACCATCAGTTTAGCATTACTTGTTTGGTTCTTAGGTGGGGTTATTACCATCTGTGCCGGGTTAACGGGGGCCGAACTGGCTGCCGCTTGGCCTGAAACCGGTGGGTTAACCAAGTACATCGAACACTCATACGGTGGTTTCTGGGGTTTCTTAGCCGGCTGGGCACAAGCAATTATTTATTTCCCGGCTAACGTTGCCGCCATTGCCATCGCCTTCGGGACGCAATTTGCGAACCTGTTTGGCTTAGCACAAAGCTGGATTGTTCCAGTTGGGTTAATCACTGCCTTCTCCTTAGTTCTGATCAACTGGATCAGTGCTAAGGCCGGTGGTTGGGTAACTTCTGTTGCCTTGGTTGTTAAGTTGATTCCATTGGCAGTTATCGTGCTACTTGGTTTCTTCCACTCAACCAGCGTTGATTTCTCTCTGTTCCCAGTTGTTGCCGGACCACACCGTGAATTCTGGTCTGCTTTAGGTAACGGGCTGCTTGCCACTATGTTCGCATACGATGGTTGGCTGCACGTTGGGAACATTGCCGGTGAAATGAAGAATCCTAAGAAGGACTTACCAAAGGCTATTGCTTTAGGTATCGCCCTCATCATGGTTGTTTACTTACTGGTCAACGCTGTGTTCCTGTACATAGAACCAGTTGACCACGTTGCTGGTAACTTGAACGTTGCCTCTGATGTTGCCAAGGTATTGTTCGGTGGTGTTGGTGGTAAGTTCATTACGATTGGTATCTTGATTTCCGTATTCGGTGGGTTGAACGGTTATACCATGACTGGTATGCGGATTCCTTATGCGATGGGTAAAGAACACAAATTGCCATTTGGTGATGTCTTTGCTAAGTTGAACAAAGCTGGTGTCCCTTGGGCTGCTGGTTTGATTCAATACATCATTGCCTTCATCATGATCTTATCTGGTCAATTCGATGCGATTACCAACATGTTAATCTTCGTTATCTGGGTATTCTACTGCATGGCCTTCGCTGCTGTTATCTTCTTGCGGAAGACGCAGCCTAACTTGAACCGTCCATACAAGGTTCCACTATTCCCAGTTATTCCATTGATTGCTTTAGTCGGTGGGGTCTTTATCCTGATTTCCACGATTATTCAACAATTTGTGACGACGATGATTGGTGTTGTTGCTACGGCAATTGGTATTCCAATCTACCTGTACTTGAAGAAGAAGTGGAAGTACGACGAACCTAAAACCAAGGAAGACTAAGTATTAGGTCCGTTAAAGTCTTAAAAATAAAGAGTTACGTGTCAATTCGATTGTGAATTGATGCGCAACTCTTTTTTGTTTTGATTAATTTAATTATGAAATCGTTCGCTGTCAAATTTGGAAGGGATATTAATATTATAATAGGGGATTTCGTCATTTGCAGGGTCGATGATTGTATCTAAGTTGGAGAAGCGTAAGATGCAAAGAAAAGGGAGGTTACACCATGTTAATTGATTTTACGCTGACGAATTTTCGTTCGTTTAAGGATCCAGTGACTTTGTCATTGGTGGCCACTAATGCTGGCGGAGCGGAACGCTCGTTGCCGTTAACCGGTACAAAGCGCGGACTGAAGTGTGCAGCCTTGTGTGGTACGAATGGTGTTGGTAAGAGTAACGTTTTAGCAGGCCTATTGCGAATGCAACAGATGGTCGTAACCCCAACTGAAGAAATTACGGACGATTTACCCTTTGAGCCGTTTCAACTGGATGCTGGTTCCAGCCAACGGACCACTACTTTTGCGGTGACGTTCAAACGGGCGGGAATCGCCTACCGATACGCATTTAGTTACAATGCAACTCGGGTGTTGGATGAATCGCTTCAAGCGACAATTCCTGGTGGGAATTCCGAGGTCCTATTCTCACGGGAAGGTGGCCAGATCGTTCAAGTACCGGTTGGCCAGCATGTGGCGATCGATAATACACGGCCGAATGCATTGCTGTTGTTCGCGCTACAGAACTGGAATTATGCACCTGCGATTGAGGTATTTCGCTGGTTTAGTGATGATCTGGTTAGTTTGGATGGTCAACCACGGGTTGTTGGTCAGTTGAATGAAGACGTTGTGGCTCAGTTGACCCAATTCTTACATGCTGTGGGGTGTGAGGTGGCTGGTGTTACGCAGCATCAAGTAGCCGTTCAATTTTTAGATGGTTCACGTTACGATCGACCGGATCTCTACTTGCGTTATGAAAAATATGATGCTGCTGGTGAGGTTGTAGACGTTGTTGAGCTGCCTCTGTCGCGTGTTTCAGTTGGGACCCAGCAATTGGTTGCGGTTGGTCTCGCCTTGATTCAGGCACAATCCGCGGCGCACTCACAAACGTTACTAGCGGACGAGTTTGCTAGTGCCTTACACCCAGAGGTGGTCCTAGCTTTACTTGCCTTAGTGAATTCAACGGCCATGCACAGTCAGTTTATACTTGTGACGCCGCAGTTTGGTCTATTAGGCGGTCAGCTGCGTCCCGATCAGTTGTACCTGGTCACTAAGAACTATCGTGGGGAGAGTCACCTGACTCAGCAATTGGCTCCTGAGATGGCCGCGCGACAGGTGGCGATGCAAGCACAACCCAACGTGGATATGAGTATCTTGCGGGCGACCTTTACCAGATGACACAAAAAGAGTTTGAGACAAAAGTCTCAAACCCTGGTTGTGCTTCCGGGCGTAAATAGTCGAAACGTGCGACAACAGGCAGTCAACTCCGCTTAACCTTGATAGACAAACAATCCAAGACCAAGATTAGTTGTCTATCGACGTTAATGCTTTTGACTAACCGTCTGTTGTCCCACTTGCTACAGGTAATCCAATTAATGTAACCAGCCCTGTTGATGAATACCGATTAAGATGCCGGCACGTTGTTGCGGATCTCGGGATAGTTCAGTGGCAATGTGGTGCGTAAAGGTTTCATCGCGTTGGTGAGTTTCACGCTGATGGTAATAATCAGCGACAAGTTGGTCATAGGCTTGTAAAGCTCTATCAGTTGATGACAGAGTGTGGTAACCGTTAGTGAAGTGCATTAGCTGTTGAGGCAGACGAGGTTTCTGTTCCGGTTGTTCAGCTGGATGGCCAATGGCGATTCCGAGGACCGGTAAGGTTAGTTTCGGTAAATCTAGGAGATTAATTAAACGCGGGACATCGTTTAAAATACTACCCATGATGGTACTCCCTAGGCCCAGACTTTCGCCAGCAGTCACAATGGCTTCAGTGGCAATGCTGGCGTCAAAGATACCAGCGAGTAGCTTATCCAGACTGTGTAGATTAGCCTGGGTGGTGTCATCGTTAAGTGATAGGCACTGATTTCGATACTGATCGGCAACCATTACAAAGTAGTGCCCCGCTTTTTCTAACCAGTGGTGGCCGGTTATTTCGGCTAACGCGGCCAACTTGGCGGGGTCAGTGACACTGATGATACTATATTGCTGCGAAAATGTACTGGTTGCTGCATGTTGTGCGGCGTCAATTAGAGTTGTAACTTCGGCTTCTGAGAGTGGCTCAGACGTAAATTTACGAATGCTCCGGTGGCTTTGTAAGGTTGTTAGGGTTGGGTTAGCCATGAGCGGTCACCTCCCGTGAGCGGGCTACGAGAGCATCGTAGACACGGACCTCATCCCGGGGAACGCCACGTAATTCATAGTTGGCGACAAATGGGACGGCATACTTTTGAGCGTAACGTTTAGCAGTTAGGCAGTATTGTTCATTGAAATTGCGGTTCCCACTACCAACGACACCTAGTAGCATTTTAGCGTTATCCTGGTAATCAATGTATTCACCCAAAACATTGGTCATGAGCTCTTTGACACCATTATCAATGCCGTTACCGCCATCCAGATAGGTGGGAACGAAGCAGAAGTAAGGGGTCGCTTCGGATTTGAAATCGGTCATTTCATCCACTTCAGTTGAGTCAATTTCTGGGCACTCGGGGTCTGCTGCATGTCGTTTAGCAGCATACGCCGTGAGATTCTTAACGAAATTACGGGTGTTACCTTCGATAGAAATAAATAAAATACGTAAAGGTTGCATGGTTTTCCCTCCGGGTTTTCTGAGTTACTGTTAGTCTTAGTGTACACGGTTTTGGACTGAAATGCTGTTGATAAGGGGGACTTGTCAAACGAAAATCAATATGCTATCCTTTTGGTAATCTAAGAGAGAACGAGGTATTCAGCCGATGCGTAACTAATCAATCCACAAATGTCAGTCAACTTTCGCCATTCGACGGGTGGAGTGGGCTTGTAATTTGGGGTTGATGGTTACGCCGACTGAGTGGCTAAAGGCATTCAGTGGGCGCCATTTCCAAACGGGAAGCGGCCACTTTTTTAGTACCATCAATCCCTGCTATTAAAGGGGGACGAATTTTTGACACAAATAAATTTAACGAATATTGAAAAAACAATTGCTGGTACAAAGCTGTTTACAGTCCAAAGATTGTCAGCTACAGATGGCGCTCGAGTTGGAATTATCGGGGCAAATGGTACCGGGAAGACGACCCTAGCTAAGATTATTGCCGGAGTCGATACGCAATTTAACGGTGAGCGGCACGTTACGGCGCCGGTGACATTGGTCCCACAGATTGCACCGACGGTGGGGCAATCGGGTGGCCAAAGTATGTTGGCACGAGTTCGGGTAGCGTTGGCTCAGCGACCAGCGATTTTGATTTTAGACGAACCTTCCGCCAACTTGGATGATGAGCATCAGCATTGGTTACAGGAGCAGTTATTACGGTTTAAAGGGATTCTAATTGTTATTTCGCATGACCGGTCGCTCCTGACGGCAATCACCACGCAAATCTGGTCGTTAGAAGAACAGGTGTACACACCATACAATGGTAATTTTGCAAAATTCACCACGTACCGTAAACAACGACGGGAGAATGCTTTGACGCGATATCGCCATGAACAACGTGAACAGCGTGACTTGCGTGAAGCTGTTCAAGCGCGGCATGAGAAGGCTGCGCGCATCCGCAAGGGCAGTCGGCGCATGAGTGCTGCCGAACGTTCAAATTCGCAGTCGGTTCGGGAACAGAATGCCGGCAAGATGGAACGTGGTGCCCGGGCATTAAAGGAACGGGCCAATCGGCAGACAGTGACGGTTAAGCCACACGAGGCGGCGTCCTTGAAGTTAGTTGCCACTGACTTACCGCCAGTTCATGGTAAGTTCTTAGTGACCGTCAATGAGCTTAATTTGGAGCGCGACGGGCGGACACTCTTACATCGGGCGAGTTTGCGGGTGGCACCTGGTGAGCGGGTTGCTTTGGCTGGACCAAACGGCAGTGGTAAGTCAACGTTGATTGAAACAATTTTAGCGCACCGGGCGAAGACCCGATTAGCTCCTAGTGCCCGGGTTGGTTATTTCCATCAAGATATGACCGTGTTGCCACAAGATCAAACGGTCTGGCAGTTTATGAGTCAGGCCACGGCACTTGATGGAAATCGTACTCGGCAGGTTATGGGGGCGTTTGGGTTAACGGCTATCTTCTACGATCGGCTCATTGGTGAGTTGAGTGGTGGGGAACAGGTTAAGCTTCAGCTGCTGGCAATTTTGGTCAGTGCTAGCAATTTGTTGATTTTGGATGAACCGACCAATTATTTGGACTTACCTGCGTTGCAAGCGTTGGCGGAATATCTAGTTAATTATCCAGGCACTATTATCTTTGTGGCACATGATCAGGATTTTCGGCGGCAGGTCGCCACTCGGACCATGGTCTTCAAGAATCAAAAGCTACTTGATCCCACCAAGACGGCCCAGGGAACACCGGCTTCAGATTTGCCACGGTTACAGTTTGAATATGACCAACTGATGATGGCGCCTGAGCTTGATACCCAACGTTTGCGAGAATTACGTGAGCAAATCGCAGCGTTAACAGCCAAGTAAACTAAGAGTTCGATAAGAAAATGCTACTGGAACCGCTTTCTACTAATTTTTTCTAAAATAATGCTTACGAAAACGTGCTTTTTCTGCTAGAGTAATCCATTGTGTTCGAAATGAAAGTGAGTGTGAAAACAAATGGATTCTGTACAAAGTAGCCATCCAGAAATGGCGAAAAAAGCACGTGTACAAGTTGCTCACCCGATGCTTGCCATGATGGGGATGCTAATCGGGGGCTTTGTCGGGATGTTTTCAGAAACGTCCTTAAACATTGCGTTGCCACAACTAATGGCGCAGTTGGGCGTCACAACTGCCACGATTCAGTGGCTAGTTACGGGTTATATGTTAATGGTTGGGGTTGTTTTACCTCTATCAAGTATTATTACAAAATGGTTTACTACGCGACAAGTTATTCTGTTCGCGCTGATTGATTTCGCAGTTGGTGCCGTGATTTCGGCATCTGCACCAGGATTTGGCGTTCTCTTGTTTGGCCGGATGATTCAGGGGATTGCAACTGGTTTGATTTTACCGCTGATGTTTACGGTGGCTATGCAAATCTTTCCACCCTACAAGTTAGGCGCTGCAATGGGAATGGTTGGTTTAGTGATTATGTTTGCGCCGGCCGTTGGTCCAACCTTAGCGGGAATTGTCTTGGGAGTTGCCTCTTGGCGATGGATTTTCTGGTTATTTGTGCCTTTCTTGGTGATTGCCTTTATCTTCGCGGTAATGTCTTTGACTAACATCGCCGAAGTTACTCGGCCTAAAGTGGACTTTTTATCAATTATCTTATCAACGGTTGGTTTTGGAAGCTTGGTCCTGGGAGTTAGCCTGGCTAGTGACCGTGGTTGGGGTTCAGGTGTCGTCATTGGTGCCCTGATTCTAGGACTCGTTGTCTTGGCTTGGTATACGCACCGTCAGTTAAATACGGACAAGCCAGTTTTGAATTTGCGGGCCTTTGCCATTCCTGGTTTCAGGATGGGAGCCATCTTGGTCATGATTAATTTTGGAATTATTTTATCTGCCATGTACCTGTTACCAATGGTTATCCAGAAAGGGTTATTGATTCCAGTAGCATTGACGGGGGTCATTATGTTCCCCGGTGGTATTATGAATGCTCTGGTGTCAGCCGGTGCTGGTCGCTTGTATGACCGAGTTGGTGCTCGGATGCCAGCGCGATTAGGCTTTGTTATTTCGATGGTGGGGGCATTAATGTTGGTCTTCACATCGACATCATCCGCGATTTGGTATATTATTTTGGCCCACGTGATTCTAATGATTGGTGCACCACTAGCAATGTCACCATCGCAGACTCATGGACTAAATGCCCTAACGGGTCCAATTGCTGCCGACGGGAGTGCTATCATGAATACGTTCCAGCAAATCGTTGGGGCCATCTCAACGGCAATTGCTACTAGTCTGTTAGGAATTGGTCAAGCGGCATACATCGCTACGAGTGGTGTGAACCACAACGCCGGTGCTTTCGTAAATGGGGCCCACTATGGCTTCTACTTTACATTTATTTTAGCGTTAGTTGGTTTCTTGTTGGCCTTACGTTTATCTAAAACTGAAAGTAAGTAGTAAAAAGACCGAGCAACTGCGCTCGGTCTTTTTTTATGGCATCAGGATGATTACAGCCAATTGCTTAAGGTGAAGACTAACGGAATGGTGGCAACGCAGAGAATGGTCGACAGACTCATCAGTGTAACGGCGGGCGTGGTATCTCCGTGATCCTTAAGGGTGAAGAGCACGACGTTACCTGCAACGGGGCAAGCCGCCATGAGAACAGTCGTATACAGGGGGATACCAGTAACGCCGAATATGGTCAGGATTAGTAGACAGACGACTGGGAAAATTAAATTCCGTAGTAGTAATGGCACCCACAGTCGGGTGTCTAGCGTATGTCGGTTGAGTGTAACGGCGGCTAAGCTATTGCCGATGACAATCATGGATAATGGTGTGTTAATCGAGCTGATGTAAGTAATGGTCTGGTTTAAGAGGCTTGGTAGCTGAGTAGCACTCATAAAGATTAGAAGCCCAATAATAATGGCGATGATGTTGGGATTGAGAATAATTTGGCGCCAATTGATGTGAGCGTTTTGATCGTTGTGGGGAGTAAAAAGCGCAATGCCGTGGGTCCAACAAAAGACGTTAAAACCGGCTAGGGAAGCAACGGCGAAGAAAACGCCAGTACTGCCAAATAAGGCGCTAGCAAGGGGGACTCCCATGAAACCGGCATTTGAATAAACCGCGCCAAACTGCATGATACGTTTTAGATTAGGATCTGCAATGCGCTTAAAGACGAGGTTCGTGACCAGGACCATAATGAAGTAAGTGAGGATGATGCCTAACATGACGATGCCCAGTGCACGTAGCCGACTGGTGGAGAAGTGTTGCTCAAATGCATTAATAATTAAGCACGGCGAAACGATGTATAAAAGGATGTTGGTTAAGTCGGTAGCGGTCTGGCCGTGCATAAATCCTAATTTATTGGTAAGTAGGCCAATGGCCATTAGAATGAACATTAAAATAATTTGATTTGCGAGCTGGGAGATATCCATAGGGTGTGCGTTGCTTCCTCTCATAACTGATGTGAAAATAACACTAAGTTTTATTATGTAATCAATTTTTGGGCGATGTCAATGATGACACGCCTTTTCTCGCGTCCGTATAAGTAATACAATGAATAGTGAAAACCATCAAGGGAGTCATTTGCTGGTTTTCGGGGTAGGGGGTAGTAACGGATGCATTTAAATAAAAATTTTTATCGGTCAATGAACTTTTGGGGTGGAATTTCTGCTGAGGTCTTGGGGTTCGGGGGCTTCTCGCCCTTAACAACCACGAGTATTCTGGATTTGGTTTTTTCACTTGCACTCATTGTCTTGGGAATTTACGAATTGTTTTGTGGCTTAGTAGTCGTTAGCATGGGCCAAGATGATTCTAAGTAATCGCTGACTGGCGGGGGGGCTAGTTCGTGATTAAAAGTAGGAGGGACAGTATGACTTTCAACCGGCGCTTTGTGCATTCATTGGATTTTTGGAGTGGTCTCTTAATCATGTTTCTGATGATTTGGAATATTTTGCCATTCCGAATAACCAGTATTTTTTGGTGGGTATGTTTCCTACTATTCTTAGGTGGCGTGTTTTATTTTATTAAGGGGTTAGTTAAGAGTCGTCACTAGCTAAAGCAGTCTACATAAGTTGTTTGCGGCCAAGTGGCCGCTTTTTTTTACAAAAAAAGCGCGACAATTGAGTCGCGCTTTTCAAATAATTAATTTTAGTTTTCTTTGCCATCGTCAGGAGCTTCCGTCGTAATCTGTTTCTGTGGCGGATTGACTGTGACCTCTAGCCAATTGATAAAGGAATTTTCGTAGTCCAGGACCTTCAAATCGAAGTTCTTCAATTGAATGACGTCATTGACCTTTACATCTGGGTAGTTATCAATGATAAACCCAGCCATCGTAACCGTATCAGAGGCTTCAAATCCTTTAATGTCTGTATTGAAGTAGCGCTCGAAGTCGTAGGTTGTCATCTTCCCATTTACTTGGAAGGTGCCATTTGGTTGCTTGAAAATGTATTGGTCGTTGGCATCGTCAATTTCATCACGGACGGTTCCGAACAGTTCTTCGTAAATATCCTTATCCGTAATGATTCCAGAAGTTCCCCCATACTCGTCAACGACAACAACGATAGGGGTCCGTTTCTTGATCATTTGCTGTAGGACTTGGGTAATTGGCGTAGTTTCAGGCGTGGTTGAAATATCTCGGATCAACTTGTCCACGCGAATAGAGGAATCTACTTGCGTTTGGCGAATTAAATCGTAGTTATAAACGTAGCCTAAAATCTTATCTTTATCATTGTCAGCAACTACAGGAAGGCGGCTAAACCGTTCCTGGAGGTACACCGTCAAGGCTTCCTTGACCGTCGATGTGATGTCGATAACCTCGAGCTGTGTCCGGTCGATCATGATGTCCTTGGCGACCTTGTCGTTTAACTCGAAGGCCCGTTGCATGTAGACCAAATCGTTCTTTTCAAGCTCCCCGCCCTCCACGGCGCTCCGTGAGAGGTTCAAGATTTCAGCTTGGGAGAAAACTTCGTCACTTTCGTTGGCAACTTTGAGACCCATCAAGCGAACAACACCGGAAGCGCTGGAGTTGAGCAACCAAACGAATGGGTAGAATAGAACATGGCAATAATGCAGGGGTGTGACCACTAACATTAAGACCTTCATTGGCATATCGATGGAAATGTTCTTAGGGACAATTTCAGTGAAGACCACTTCTAGGTAAGTCAGGAGTAAAACCCCGAAAATGACCGCGATAGTGTGAGCCGTCGCGCCATTTAGGTGGGCAGGCGCAATGCCGTCTAGTAAGAGGTCAACGAAGAACGTTTCCCCGATCCACCCTAAGATAATACCGGCAAGGGAAACCCCTACCTGAGTTGTTGATAAATATTCATTTAAATTGGTGACCATTTTCATGGCCCGATTAAGCTTGGTTGACGGCTTGTCGCTCTCGGCGATTTTTTCTTCAAGAGCGCTAGGCCGAGTCTGAACCAAAGCAAACTCGCAGGCAACAAAGAAAGCTGCAAAAAAGAAGGTAATTAAAATAATAATTAGATTCACAACTATCTGACCGCTATCCACACATCATTCCTCATTTCATTAGTTCTATCCCTTTATTATAGCGCGTCTCAGCACCATTTCACAGGGGGTGAATTGAAGCAAATTGTACCCTTTATAGGTTCGCTTAGCAACCGAACATCGCCAAAAAAAGCCAGATAGAATGGAATACTTAACGTTTGGCAAAAAAAGGACTAGACTTAAATTAGTAACATCAAAGGAGATTTTGATTATGGCAGATACACCAAAGGAAGAACAAGCAGAAACACCGAAGATCGACATTCCAGCTGAAGACGTGGAAAAGGCTTCGAAGTTGGTTCTGGATCCGGGGTATGTGACGAAAAAGGATCTACCAAAGATGGCAGATTTAGCCTGGGCAACCGCGCTATCTGATGCTGTAACTAAGCATTTCTTAAACGACGACGATGACCACGACCCTTACGTCTACTTCGAGCAATTTGATTTTGCTGGTGGGGACATTGATTCTATCATCTTTAACATGGATCTCGTTAAGACCCGTGAAGACGCTTTGCATGACTTAGCCGATGCACTGGGTGAAAAGATTGTTGATCATGATGTTCAACAAACCACTTACTAAAATTGGTGATAAAGGATTCAGTGAACAGCACTGAATCCTTTTTTTGACAGTGATTTTTCAGAAAAAGTGCTATACTACAAGCACTTGGCAGGGGCACGACCGCTTGAGTATGATGGTCGTGTTTTCGGAGGGGCGCGCAGAAATTTTCTGTACGCCCCTTTTTTTACCTCCAGATCGGTGACGGCTGAATTTGGCGTGAAGCTAAGTATAGCATGGATGAGTGGCTGATGGGTCTTTCAGAAAAGTTTTTTAGTTTACCCAGTTAGTGACTTGTTTGTATGCGAATTGATGGGGTTAAGAATCTGACTAACTTGTGCGTTAAAAATTGAAACTTAGTGGCGAACTTGTAGGCAAATTGGTAAGCTGAAAGAAAAATGACTTTTGGGGGAGTTTTAAGTGATACGGATGAGAAAGATTATTTAGGGGTTACTGTTACTGGCCTTAGTCTTTGGTCTAGCAGGATGTACCGCCGCGCCAGGGTATCGAGCGCAGCACACGATTCGGACGGGAAAATTACGCGCGACAACGTTTTCCTTGGTAGCCAGTGCAGAGAATTCGACGACCAACTATCGCCAACAGTATGGTTATATTGAAGACATCGGGGATGGCCGTGGCTATACGGCGGGCATCATTGGGTTTACCAGTGCGACAGGGGACTTACGGCAGGTGGTCCGGCGGTATGTTCGGCTAAAATTGAATCACAACGGGCTAAGGCGTTATTTGCCAGCCCTACGTAGAGTCAACGGATCGGCAGCACACACAGGATTGGGTCCGGGGTTTGTTAAGGCGTGGCATCAAGCTGCCAAAGATCCGCAGATGATTCGCGCACAGGATACTATCCTGAACCGCCAGTACTTACGGCCGGTTTTGAAGGCTGCTAAACAGGATAATTTGAGTCCACTGGGCCAGTATATCTATTACGATGCCATTGTCGTTCACGGCCCCGGTGAAGATAGTCAGAGTTTTGGGGGGATTCGCCGTCAGGCTAAGCGGCTTGCTAAAACGCCACGACAGGGTGGTAATCAGGCAGACTACCTGCGGGCATTTTTACAAGCACGGGCTAAGGTCATGAAACGGGAGCGAGCCCATAAGGATTTGTCACGGTTGAACGTTCAGCGTCAATTTATTAAGAATAAAAATTATCAACTTAAGCGGCCACTTAGCTGGCGAATGTACGGGGATGCCTATCGGTTGAAGTGAGCCTGAGATGGTCCGTTGAGGACGGGTGAAATCTGGTCCGCCTTAGGCCGGTTTGATTTTACTAACTATCTTTGACCTTAGACAACTAATTCGTCTTTTATATTTTAAAAGTACAAGATTAAATCTCCATAATTAGCTATAAATCAGCGACTCAAAGCCTAAATTTAGCACTCTAGGTGACCGAGTGCTAAATGCTTGCATTACTGACCAACGCTGACTATTATAGATAATGTAATCAAGCAAAGCAGAAAGGGGTTATTGATTATGACTAACGATGTTATGAACCGGAACTATGATTTCTTTGATCCAATGAATTTCTTCAATGAAGTGGGCAACTTGGGCCGCGATATGTTTAATGGCGAAGATACTATGAAGACCGACGTCGTTGAACACGCGAAGGATTACGTTGTAACTGCCGAGATGCCAGGATTCAAGAAGGATGACATTCACGTTGATTACCATGACGAAACGTTACGGATTACTGGTAAGTCAGAAGTTAAGCAAGCAACTAAGGATAACGATGGTCGGGTCTTGCGGCAAGAACGTCACAGTCAAAACGTAGCCCGTTCCTTCTATCTACCAGACATTGATCTCGAGAATGTTCAAGCTAACTATAAGGAAGGTATCTTGACGTTAAC
Source organism: Levilactobacillus yonginensis (assembly GCF_964065165.1). Taxonomy (NCBI): domain Bacteria; kingdom Bacillati; phylum Bacillota; class Bacilli; order Lactobacillales; family Lactobacillaceae; genus Levilactobacillus; species Levilactobacillus yonginensis. Next base: position 1,866,542 of record NZ_OZ061549.1, read on the forward strand.
GCTGCCTAAGCAGACTAAGGTCGAAGATAATCATAAAATCAGTATCGACTAATTAAGCGTTGTTGCACATTTCAACCATATACGGTCACAACGCAAAAAGGGTCAAGGATTTTTGTCCTTGACCCTTTTTAATTGTCAATTTCATTTTGCTAAAATGTGCGCTAGAAGTCAGCTAACTTCGCTTAACCCCGAATGTTGCTGCTCACTAGCTAATCGTCTTTTGCGCCATTCTCTTTTTACGGATTAGTATTGCTTACCCGTCTCGTAAACAATTTCGGGCTCATTCCCGGTCCGTTGGTTCTTATTCAGTAGATCAATCATGGTCATTTCATCTTCGGCGAGTGTGAAATCAAACACCTGGGCGTTCTCTTGAATTCGTTCAGCGTGTTGTGACTTTGGAATTGGTAAAATACCGTGTTGTAACTCCCAACGTAAAATAATCTGGGCGACCGACTTCTGATGGTGTTGGGCCATCTTGGCAATCATGGGATCGCCAAGAACAGCTCGCCGACCCAGTGGACTCCAGGCTTCGGTAACGATGTTTTGTTCCTTATCATAGGCCAGTAAACCCTGTTGATTTAAGTAGGGGTGAAACTCAACTTGGTTCACGACGGGCATTTCTTTAGCCTGCGTTGCCAATAATTCCAGGTGGGCCACGGTGTAGTTGGAGACCCCGATGGATTTGACCTGACCGTTAGCTTTTAATTGTTCGAGCGCCTTCCAGGTTTCAAAGAAGTGTTCCCGGACGGGCCAATGAATCAAGAGCAAATCTAAGTAGTCGGTCTGTAGTCGCTTTAACGAGCCTTCTACGGCCTTCATGGTCCGGTCGTAACCCTGGACAGCTTCAGCAACTTTACTGGTTAGGAAAAGTGCTTCACGGGGAAGCCCCAGCTGATGCAGAGCGGGTCCCAGAATGTCTTCATTTCGATAAAGCATAGCGGTATCAAAGAGCCGGTAGCCAGCGTCCCACGCGGTTTGAATTGTTTTATTCATTGTTGCTTGGTCGCTAATTAAGTAAGTGCCGAAACCCATTGCGGGCATCTTCTTACCATCAGCGAGGGTGATGGTATCTGAAATACTGGTAAGTGCCATTGTCATTCTCCTTCAAGTTAGTCGATAAGTACTATCTTAGGCTAAAACGCCAAAAATGACAACGCTTACCGTGGCCGTTTGAACTGATCATATAGGTTGATACTAGCTTCAATCAACATCCCAGCGGTCATTAACCACATGGCCAACATGTCTTGGTGGGCAAGCATGCAACCGAGTAACACAATATAGAGGACAAATAAGATAAGCGCAGATGATTTATGATTCATAGTAATTCCTCCCTTGGATGATTAAGCACCACCTTCATTATAATCATTTATCTGAGTAGTTGCGATTCGGTAAAGGATTCGAAAAAGCTGAATGAATTTTGGACGTCAGGGGGTCTTTATCTAGTACAATGGGGGTAAAGAACCAGTGAAGGAGGCTTGGTGTGATGACGACACAGGAGCATTACTTACCACCACTGGACTGTGGCTTGACTGCGGAAAAAGTGAGTGATCGGGTGGCCGCGGGTCAGAAGAATGATCCGCTACCACCGTTGACCCGAAGCGTGAAACAAATATTTCGGGATAATTTATTAACTCTCTTCAACTTAATCAACATTATCTTAGGCGCCCTGGTCTTTTTTACGGGGAGTTATAAAAATTTACTCTTTCTGGGCGTGGTCGTGGTCAACACGGGTATTGGAATTTTTCAGGAAATTCGTTCCAAACGCCAAGTGGACAAGCTTGCTCTTCTGTCGGAGGGAACCATTAATGTGCTCCGTGACGGTCAGCTGACAGCCCATCACCAAGATGACATTGTGTTGGATGATATCTTGTCACTGGGTCGCGGGGATCAGTTACCCGTCGATGGTTTAATTCGTGACACGGCTGGTTTAGAGGTTGACGAATCCCAGATCACCGGTGAGTCGACGCCTATAGAGAAACATACCGGCGACACACTGGTGTCTGGCAGCGTTATCTTAGGCGGTCGAGCCATGGTTCAAGCAACGATGGTGGGTAGCGGTAGCTTTGTGAAACAACTGGCTCACTCTGCCAAACAAAAGCGCCGGAATTCCAGTGAACTGCTCACGATTATTAATCGTATTATTAAAATTTTGACCTTCGCCATTGTGCCATTGGGGGCCGCGCTCTTTATTTCGTCCATGATGCGGGGGCAAAGCCAAAATCGAGCCATTCTGGGAACCGTCGCCTCAATGGTGGGAATGATTCCGGAGGGGTTAGTTTTGCTAACTTCTGTAGCATTGGCAGCGGGCGCCTTTACTTTAGGCCGTCGGAACGTTTTGGTACGGGAATTACCCGCCATCGAAGCGTTAGCACGAGTTGACGTCCTGTGTTTAGATAAGACGGGAACCATTACCAACGGCCAACTTCAGTTGGAGCGGGTGGAGCCGATTGGTTCAGTGCCAGTTCCCCAGCTAGAAACGATCCTGGCCCAGTTAGTGGCGGCCACGGGGGATGATAACGAGACGGCTCAGGCCGTGCAAAACGCCTTGGGTGCGCCAGTTGTTGCCGCTCAAAATGTGTTGCCTTTCTCCTCCGGTAGAAAGTGGAGTGGGGCCGAGTTGGCTGACCACGCGTACCTCATGGGCGCACCAGAGTTCATTTTTGATACGGTGCCTGCTAGCGTGAAACAACGGATTGAGGCCTTGGCAAAGCAGGGCTTTCGGGTGCTCCTATTAGCGCAGGCTGACCGATTGACCACGCCCAAGCCAATGAATCCTCAGGCGTTGGGATTGATTCTGATTACGGATGAATTGCGGCCACGGGCTAAAGATACGTTTAGCTTTTTTGCCAATCAGGACGTTGCCTTGAAAGTTATTTCAGGAGATAATCCAGTCACGGTCGCCAGTATTGCTGAACGTGCGGAGATTGCCGGGGCCCAGCAATTGATTGACATGAGTACGGTGGGCGCCACCCCCGATTACGGAAAATTGGTCCAAGACTATAACGTCTTCGGGCGGGTCACGCCACAGCAAAAGGAACAGTTGATTAAGTCCTATCAAGCAGCTGGTCATACGGTTGCTATGACTGGCGATGGGGTCAATGACTTACTGGCGCTGCGCCAAGCCGATTGTAGTATTGCCATGGCTTCGGGGAGTGAGGCTACCAAGAGTCTGGCTGATTTTGTCTTGGTTGACTCAAACTTTGATGCGATGATCAATGTTTTAAATGAAGGTCGGCGGGTGATCAATAACATTGAGCGGGTCGCCTCGTTATTCTTGATCAAAACGATGTACTCCGTGGCACTGACGTTGATTTTTATCTTCATGAATCACAGTTATCCGTTTGAACCGATTCAGTTGACGCCTATCTCGTCGTTGATGGTGGGGATTCCGACATTCTTCCTGGCCTTACAACCTAATTACGCCCGGATTGCGGGGCGGTTTATGAAGCAAGTTATGGAAATTGCGGCACCCGCAGCGGTCTGTGTCATTGGTTATATCCTAGTGATCATGGCACTTGGCACGCAGTTTAAACTAGCCTTCGCGACAACCTCCACGTTGAGTGTGTTGTTGACGGGGATGATCAGTCTCAACGCCTTGCTGATGGTGGCCCGGCCGCTGAACCGGTTTAAAATCGGGCTGGTTATGTTGATGGCGGGACTATTTGCTATCGTCTTTCTATTCCTAGGACCGATTTTTTCACTGGTTAATTTGCTCAACTGGCGCTTAGCCTTAATCTACTTGCCACTGATGGCTAGCGTGATTCCCGTGTTCATCGTTGTTCAAGACATTTTAGGTCACCGAATACTTAGTCGAATACGTTGGCGCTAGGATAAAATGTCGATTCTAGTCGTTATCTAGTCATTGGGACTAGATACTATGTTATAATCGAGACTAGATACGGAAGGGCAGGGAAGAAACATGGCTGATTTTAATCAATATACGCGGTGGGAACACCAGATGCACGGTGTAAAGTTACCACGTTGGGATGACTTACCTAAATTTGATCTCTACATGGACCAGGTGACGGCATTAGTCAACGATGCGTTAGGACCATTGGGCATTGATATGGTGACGCCGGCAATGATTAATAATTACGTGAAGCACAATGTGATTTTGGCACCAGTGAAAAAGAAGTACCAAACCATGCAGTTGACGGATATCTTAATGATCAGCCTGTTAAAGCCCATGTTCCAGACGGATACGGTTCGGACTGGTATCGATCAGATTACGGCTGGGGATTACCCTAAGCAAGCTTACGATAATTTTATTGAGCAGTTAGAGAATCGCTTGCATCACTTAGGCGAAGATCAGATTCAGCCAGCTACTAAGAACTTAAACGAGAAATTAATGCAGGTTGCAGTGGATGCTGTGGTCGCACGGTTGCAGTCTGAGAAGCTGTTAAAGCTGATCAAACGACCATTACGTAAAATCGAAAAGAAATAGTGCAATCAAAAAGCTCGGACAAAATGTCCGAGCTTTTTGATTGCACTATTTGCCGCCTTACCGGCCACAGCAGATGGCCTCACGACTGTAATTGATTCAGCCAGCTGGTTACGGGTCATTTTTTTAGCAGAGCTGGATTGGTAATCTCACCGTCTGTGTGACCTTAAAACTAGCCATTGCAATACTTAAAAATCACCTATGCCGTTACTGCGTCTGCGTTTCTAACGTTAAATCGTTCATGAACGTCAACAGGAGGTTCGCGTAACTTGGGTGGCCGGTGTTGTCCTTAATTTCCTGCTGAATTAGGCTAAGATTGTTGGTAATGACACCGTTAGCGCCCATGAACATCATCTGGTCCATGGTGGTAATATCGTCGATATCCCAGGCGTAGACCTTCTTGTGCTCTCGGTTGGCTTGATCAATGAAGGTATCATTCAAGGTAGTAGCTTCCATGGTATAAGCGTTGGCCCGAGTGTGAGGGAAGGTTAGGTTGTACGGCAAAATGTAACTGACGAAGAGCTGCGGATGGGCCTTTTTCAACCGATTCATGATGCCGTAACTCAGCGTGTGAACCTGTTCATGGTGCGCCATGATTCGTGCGCCAAATTGCCGGTAGAAACGGTCAGGTAAATCCTTGGTGTCACCAGAGCTGGTTTTGATTTCAATCAGTAGCTTCTGATGGTGTTGGATGGCGGTGTTTAAATAATGATTAAAGCTAGGAATTTTAGCCTGATAGCCGTTTTCAGTAACGGTGACCTTGGTTAGCTGGGCTAGCGTCATCTTAGAGACTGACCGTTTCAAGTTGGCTAGGTTTTTCAGGTTAGCATCGTGCATCACCACGAATTGGTGATCCTTGGTCTCTCGAATGTCCATTTCCACGTAGTCTGGTTTTTCTTTGCTGGTCTTAACCATGGCTGGAATCGTGTTCTGCACCCCATTACCATTGTCCACGCCGCGATGGGCAATGGTGAGCGGTTTACTCATTGCCAAGCCGTTTAAATAGACTAAGTTGAAGGCCACCATGAGGGCACTGATAACGGTTAGACCACTGATGATCAATAGACGAGTCCGCAACTTGGTCTTTGCCGGTTCGCGGAAGCTAAAGAGTGAGAGGGGGGTCCGACGATGAGCGTCGTGGCTGCTCAGGATGACCATCATAAAGAGGACAGTTGAGTAGCACACGATGAATTCTGTGATAACTTCCATTAAAAAGAGATTGAGTGTAGCAATTGTCAGGGCAATGCCGGTTTTATCAAAGATCAGCTGCCCCAGATAAATGATGACGTAGATAATAGTTACGGTAACGCTAACCATAATCAGAGTCAGCACAATTTTGCTGAGGTAGTTCCAAAATTTGCCGCGTGTTCGCTGCCAGCTGAGGCGGATGGCCGCGTGGCTGTGATAGTGGTCAATCATCATCAAGGGGAGCACCGCAATCAGACGAATCCCTAGGTAGGCAGCCACCACGTAAAATAGACCCAATAACACGGCCCACAGTGGGTTGTTCATGAGATAGCTGACGATGAATGAAGGAATCTTGGCCTTGTTGAGCAGGGGCGTGGTAAATAACTCGCTCCCAAACGGCATGATGACAATAAAATAGCCAATAAAGAATAAAAAGGTACTGGGTGAAGCGCCCGCAATACTGCGGAACGTTTCATTCAAAACAGTTTTAGAGGAATCTGGTCGACCACTGCGAATGTTGATAATTCCCAGTAACAGGTAAGCGAATTGCCAGTAGATCAGTGTGATGATCGCGAGGAGAATCAGTATCAGACCAGCGATAGCCAGTGGGTGTTGAAGCGTGATGGCAACGATGTTGGTATAGGAAACATAAGGAACGCGTTGCCATTTCATAAGTGCTGCGGTCAACCAAGTGAACGCAGGGACTGCTAAGTAGCTAATGACTAAGTTGGTTACGAAGACTAGGGTCACATAACTCCCCCAGTGTTGGAAAAAGTGGTGGGTTGCTTCCCGCCAGAACCGCCAAGCTTGCACAGTTCTCAGCTCCTCTCAAGTGGGCTCGGTGCAATTCTAGCGTGAAAGACGAACTAGGTGGACACCATAGCCTGGTTAATACCTCTACTTTAGCATATCCCATCGCCGTCCTCAGAGAAAATTAAGATGTTTCGTAGGTGATGAGACCAAACGGGGAAATGCCAGCAGTTATAATGAAAACGTTTACAATTAATGGTGATTTAATTCACATATGTTTTCAGCCTAGGCTTTCTGAATAGTATATGGTACATCCTGCACAGACAGTGTGATGGGAAGCTTGACGGAGCACCGGTTAAGTAATCAAATAAATTAATTGTGATATTTTTAACAAAAAGGTCTTGCAGATTTTCAGAAACATGGTAAGATTATATTCGTGAAGAAGTTAACAAAGATGTTTTCAAAAACGGAGGCATGGATATGTTAAAAGACGTGAAAGAGAATTCTAAATTAAATGTAAAAGAAAGCGAAGAAACTGTCGATCAAATGATCGATCGGCTCACGCAAAAAGCCCACGACGCCCTGTGCGGCATGGATGATTTCACCCAAGAACAAGTTGACCACATTGTTCATCAAATGGCCATCGCTGGCTTGGACCACCACATGGCGTTAGCTAAAGCGGCCTATGAAGAAACTGGTCGTGGTGTGATGGAAGACAAAGCGGTTAAAAACATGTTTGCCACTGAAGAAATTTGGCACGCAATTAAAAACGACAAGACGGTCGGAATTATTAAAGATGATCGTGAACGACAATTGATTACGGTGGCTGAACCCCTAGGAATCTTAGCCGGGGTTACACCAGTTACGAACCCGACTTCAACCACACTGTTTAAGAGCTTGATTGCCGTAAAGACTCGGAACCCAATCATCTTTGCGTTCCACCCACAAGCCCAAAAATCTTCCGTCATGGCTGCCAAGGTCGTTCGGGACGCCGCGATTGCTGCCGGGGCACCTGAAGGCGTTATTCAGTGGATCGACAAGCCTAGTTTGGAAGCCACGACGGCACTGATGAATCACCCAATGGTCGCCAGTGTTCTGGCTACCGGTGGTCCTGGGATGGTTAAGGCAGCTTACTCAACTGGTAAGCCCGCCTTAGGGGTTGGGCCTGGTAACGGACCTGCCTACATTGAAAAGACGGCTGATATCAAACGGGCCGTTTATGACATCGTGTTATCCAAGACGTTTGATAACGGGATGGTCTGTGCTTCTGAAAACAGTGCTGTCATCGACGCTGAGATTTACAACGATGTGAAGCAAGAAATGCAAGACCGGGGTGTTTACTTCATTAAAAAAGCTGACGAGAAGGCGTTGGCCGATGCAATGTTTGTACCAAATGGTGGGGTCAAGGGACCAATTGCCGGTATGTCAGCACGCAAGATTGCCGATCTGGCCGGCATCAAGGTGCCAGATACCACCAAGGTCTTAGCAGCTGAAATCACCGGAGTTGGTGAAAAGTACCCACTTTCTCGTGAAAAACTCAGTCCGGTTATTTCCGTATATAAGGCCAGCAGCCAAGAAAAAGCCTTTGACCTCTGCAATCAGTTGCTGCATTTCGGTGGGCTAGGGCATACGGCAGCTATCCACACGAAGGACGATGACTTGGCCACTAAATACGGCATCGTCATGAAAGCCAGTCGGGTGTTGGTTAACACGCCATCCGCTATTGGTGGGATTGGGAACCTGTACAACGAAATGGTGCCTTCCTTAACGTTAGGGACTGGTTCCTGGGGTAAGAATTCCGTTTCCCACAACGTTTCCTCATTTGACCTGTTGAACATCAAAACGATTGCAAAGCGGCGAAATAATATGCAATGGATTAAATTACCTCGAGTTTACTTTGAAAAGACGTCTGTCCGTTACCTGAACGATATGCCTGGTGTTAAGCGGGTCTTCTTGGTAACCGACCCAGCCATGGTTGAGCTAGGGTACATCGATACGGTTTTAAATGAATTAAAGCGGCAACCCAACGGGATTGAATATTCCCTGTTCTCTGACGTTGAACCAGATCCAACGACTGACACCGTGAACCGTGGGGTCGCTCAGATGCGGATGTTCAAGCCAGACACCATTGTGGCTTTAGGTGGGGGATCTGCTATGGATGCTGCCAAGAACATGTGGCTCTTCTATGAAGACCCTAATGCTAGCTTCTTTGGGGCTAAGCAGAAGTTTATGGACATTCGGAAGCGGACTTACAGCTTTAACAAGCCACACAAGGCACAATTTGTGGCTATTCCAACGACTTCCGGAACTGGCTCAGAGGTTACGCCATTCTCCGTAATCACTGATTCTAAGACTCACGTGAAGTACCCGTTGGCCGACTATGCTTTGACACCAGACGTTGCCATCGTAGACTCGCAGTTTATTGAAACGGTACCTAAGAAGACGGTCGCTTACTCTGGCCTAGATGTATTGACGCATGCGATTGAATCTTACGTATCTAATATGGCCTCCGATTACACGCGGCCATGGTCCTTACAAGCCATGAAGCTGGTTATGGAAAATCTGACGGACTCCTACAATGGTGATATTCACGCCCGTGAAGAAATGCATAACGCATCAACGTTGGCGGGGATGGCCTTTGCGAACGCCTTCTTAGGGGTCGACCACTCGATTGCCCATAAGCTTGGTGGGGAGTTCGGGTTACCACACGGTTTGGCGATTGCTATTACGTTGCCTCACGTGATCCGGTACAACTTCAAGGAACCAACGAAACTCTCCATGTGGCCAAAGTACGATCACTTCAGAGCTGACGAAGACTATGCCCAGATTGCCCGTTACCTGGGACTATCCGGTAACAGTAAGGAAGAGCTGAAAGAGTCTCTGGTTAAGCGAATCATTGACTTGGCCCATTCAGTTGGTGTAACCCTTAGCTTGAAGGCTAACGGCGTTGATAAGGCTCACTTCAATCAGTCTGTAGACAAGCTGGCTGAATTAGCCTTCGAGGATCAATGTACGACGGCTAACCCAAAGGAACCTTTGATTTCTGAATTGAAGCAAATCATGATTGACGAATACGACGGCAAGAACGTCGAGAAGTAAAAGTCACTGTTAATAAGATGGTAAAAGGTCAGGAGCTGAGGCGCCTGGCCTTTTTGGTTGCATTTGAATCCGTGTTAAGTGACTGGGCGTATAGGCATTTCAGCTAATATGTATTCGGTGGTTGAACGAGTTTCTACTATATTATATGAATAAAAGTAATCGGTGAATTGTGGGACCGGACCTCAATTTGATCAAATTCAACGGTTTTGACCAAGCTACAAGGTATGAAAATGGCGAGGAATGATGAAAATATTGATAAAGAAAGGCGTTTATCATCAAATTTTCATGAAAGTGACCAAGTTTTTTCGATTATTTGGTGCAAAACACACTCAAAAATTGCCCTCTTTTTGGCTAAAATGGGCAAATAAGGGGTCAAAAAAGCGGTTTATATGACAAAGAGGTTACAAATATTACGGAATGTCATACAGTAATATTTTTCTTAACACTGGCGTAACACAACGCCAACCTGGCTGACACAACCATCGGTTATTCTAATACCCGTTAAGCAAACAAAGGAGGACATTCATTCTTATGAATATCAAAAAAGCTTTAGTTAATACTTTGGGTACGGTTGCCGTTGTCGGTGCCGGTATCTTCGCCACTAACGTCACGGCCAACGCCGATACTAATGTTACGGTCAAGCAGGGGGATTCTGTTTGGTCATTAGCTAACAAGTATGATTCATCCGTTAGTGCTATCGAAAAGGCTAACAGCCTGAGCAACTCCAACCTGATCTTCGTGGGTCAAAAGTTAAACGTGCCAAGCAGCACGCAAAATGCCACGACTTCAGCTAACGTTTCCACTAAAAATTACAGTAGCCAAGCAACGACTACGCCAGCTAGCCAATCCACGACTAGCCAAGCAACCACTAACAACCACACAAGCACAACTTCTGCTTCTACTGGTGTTTCTGGTTCAGAAGCCAGTGCTAAGGCTTGGATCGCTAACAAGGAATCTGGCGGTTCATACTCAGCTACCAATGGCCAATACATCGGTAAGTACCAATTGAGCTCTTCCTACTTGAACGGTGACTACTCAGCCGCCAACCAAGAAAAGGTTGCTAACTCATACGTTACTTCCCGTTACGGTTCATGGTCAGCTGCCCAATCTTTCTGGCAAGCAAACGGCTGGTACTAAACCTAGTTTAGTAACGCCAACCAACTTACGTTTAAATTCAAGTAACGCCCCTCGGATGCAGGTCCGATGGGCGTTTTTTGTTGTCTAACTAAAGGTTAAAAGATATATTAGTTGCACTTCGGCGGCCAGGGATTCCGCCTGCTGTGGAGGACGCTTCAGCCAAAGGGCGGGCCTCCCGCTCGCTTTGAAGTCACGAAGAACCCGTGTCTCCAAAGTCGCCCGTGCTGTGAGTTGGAAAAAATCACCAACTAACACCACCTTCACAGCTGGCTACATCCCTGACCGCCTCCGCCCCTGATTGTGGTGTAACGTGATAACTGGCGCGCATGGTTGATTTACGAGCTAATTGATAGTAGAGGACGACCAAGCTTGTAGACTCGGAACTTTCGAGGCTTCAAGTTGTGGCCGCACCGTTCCAGCCCATATCTGGTGGTCAGTAAGGCGGAAGAACACACTGAGTTGCCTAACTTTACGCGTTGAATTTGCTTGGAAATTACGGTTTAACTCTAAAAAAGATGGTAAATTCACAATTTTTGATCGATTATTTTAGGAGCAAAACTGTGTCAAACCATTGATTTCGTCATACCAACGCAAAATAAAGATCGAAAACCCGGTTAATGTTGCAACCTTATTAACCACATTACGCTTTGTCATTTAAGCTGTTTTTTCTTAATGTGGGTGTAACTCAGGAACAATCGCGGTGTAACCTCCACAGGTTATGATATATCTCGTTAAGTAATTGATAGACAGATTCACTAATCAAAAGGAGGACATTCATTTTTATGAATATCAAAAAAGTTTTAGTATCTACATTGGGAACTGCAGCCGTTTTAGGCGCTGGCTTCTTCGCTAGCACCACTTCCGCAAATGCCGACGTCCGGGTTTCGGTTAAATCGGGAGACACGGTTGCCAAGATTGCTAACCAATACAACTCCAGCGTTTCATCAATCGAACAAGCAAATAATTTAAAGAACGTTAACTTGATTTACGTGGGTGAATCATTAGTGATTCCTAGCATTGGTTCAACGACCACAACTACGGCAGCTACGACGGGTTCAACGACTACGACGCCTAGCCAATCCACGACGAACGCCAACACTAATTCAGCAAACTACAGTGGGACTTCTAACTATAGCCATAACACGGCTTCAACTGGGACGACCAATTCAGCATCCACGACTTCCACGACCACATCTGGTTCAGGCTCTTCAGCCAAAGCTTGGATTGCAAATAAGGAATCTGGTGGTTCATACTCTGCCACGAATGGAAACTATTACGGGAAGTACCAATTGAGCAAGTCTTACTTGCATGGTGACTACTCAGCCGCTAACCAAGAAAAGGTAGCCAACTCTTACGTATCCTCTCGCTACGGTTCATGGTCTGCAGCCAAGTCATTCTGGCAAGCAAACGGCTGGTACTAAACCGGCTTAGACCAGTGAAATAATTAATTGCAAAATAAACGACGGAAAAGTCCTAGCGGCTGACCGTCGTTTTTTCGTGTCCAAATCCCGTTATTTAGGCATTTTGGCGACTAATGTTACACCAAACTGCAAAAAATGGGGTCGGCCGTTACGGTTTTGTAACATTCGGACAATCTAGCTGTAATGTTTAAACGTTATGCTAAACTTAACAAATTCGCTAGGAGGGAAAATTTTTGAAGTTAAAATCATTTTTCATGGTCATCGTGACGGTGCTTACGTTGGCCGTTCCTAGCGTCACATCCGTTGTGACTCCAGCAACGACAGCAGCAGCCAGTACAACCTATGTTTCTCGGTTATCTAAGAAAGAAAAGAAGGCTAAGGCCTGGATTGCTATGAAGGAGTCTGGCGGTAACTACCGTGCTCGTAATGGTCGTTACTACGGGAAGTATCAATTAACGATCTCCATGTTACGTGGAGACTACAGCAAGTCGAACCAAGAAAAGACCGCTGATAAGTACGCGCACAGTCGTTACGGTACGTGGACAAAGGCCAAACGTCACTGGTTAGGCTACGGCTGGTTCTAACTTAAAACTTAAATGAAACAAAAACCTCACTAGTCGGTTGGCTGTGAGGTTTTTTGTGTTTGGGCGGGAGCGGCCGCGTGGTCAATCAGCAAGCTGATTCCGTTTTAAGTCTAAATGAAAGCGAAGGATGATCAATAAGTTGAAACCCACAGTCATGGCAATCATCATCAGCCAAGCCCCGGGAAGACTTACATTGGTGGAGATTGCCGAACGGAGAACTTGAATCAAGTAGGTCATGGGTAGCCAAGGATTCACTAGTCTGGCCAAAGGGCTAACTAGCGGCAGGGGGTAGAGGCCACCGGAGCTGGCTAACTGGAAGACGAGCACGATGGAGATGAGCCAAGTGCCAAAACCGCCTAGTAAGAGTCGCAGGCAGAAGATGAGGGAGAGAAATAGCAGTGACCCGAGAAAAATCGCTGCCAGTAATTCAACCTGCGAACGGGCGGCAAGGTGATTCGCAAGAGCCAACGTGCTGGCGAGAATACCACTCTGAAGAATAGCAACCCCGCCGATTAGCAAGGCTTTGCTGCCCCACCAGTTCAGGGCCGACTGGGGTCGTTCATAAGTTCGGTGACCGTCGTACATGGTCCCTAGGGCAATCCCACCAACGTAGAGGCCAATGGCAATAGCAAAGGGGGCCATGCCGGTCCCATTGTTTGGAACGCTGGCCACGTCATGTGTCTGCGCGACGATTGGTTGGGTAATGGCAGTCGCGTTGGCCGGTCCAGTTTGAATACCGGCCAGTCGACCACTGCCGGTAGTGAGAGCGTCACTCAGCTCTGCATTGCCTTGCTCTAGGCGCAGTAGGCCGGTCATTGAGGCAGTGAGTCCTGCAGATAGTGCTGGATCGTGAGTCGGCGTTGTAGCAGTTTGCAGTTGTTGATTGCCATTTAAGAGTCGCTGAGTGCCACTGGTTAACTGGGTGTTACCAGCAGCGGCACGGCTCATGCCGGCCGTACTTCCCCGTAGCGCTTGTAGAAGGGTAGTTGATTCCAGTTGAGTGACGCTGTGGCTGACCTTAGCTGTAATTGTGTTCGCCACACCGGTCGTCATTTTAGAGACGATGAAGTTAGCACCGGAATTGATCTGATAGTGAAGGCGTAGTCTTTGAGGAGTTTTAGTCAGAAGAGTTGTCGCATTCTGTGAGAAGTTATGAGGGATGGTGACAATTAGATAGATTTTCCCTTGACGTAACTGATGATTGGCAGTGGTATCGCTCAGTTGATGAAAGTCTAGGGAAGTGGAGGTTTTCAAGTTATGCGTCAGGGATTGGCCAATGGCAATGCGATGGTTGTGGAAGGTAACGGGATGGTTGTGGTTAACGACGGCAACGGGGAGGTCGTCTGTGTGGCCATACGTGTTCCACATGGAGGAGAGGTACAGGAAACAATAGATTGCGGGAATCAAGGCAATCATAAACAGGACGACGTACATTTCCTTATGTTGACAAAGAAATTGCCATTCACTTTTGAACATCAAATCACACCTTTCAAATAAACACTTGGTTGATTGACCGTCTACAGAATACGCATTGAAACTGAGGGAAGCAATCAACAATTTAGTGAGAGATGTTTGGTGTTAGGGCAAGATAAATAGCCTAGATTCTGGTTTCATCGCATATGATTAGTGACATAACTAGCAACAGAAATGATCACGTTGTTGATTGCTTGGTGGTAGGAAAAGATGATTTAATTGGGGCAGAAAGTTCAGTGACCGATTATTTGGGGGGGATGGGTATGGAAAGTAATACGCAGGTATTGATGACGGAAGCTAGATTGCAACGCGCTTTTATTAAATTAATGGCGCAAGAGGGCTTTGACCGGTTGACGGTTCAGAAACTTACTCGGATTGCCGGTATTAATCGCGGAACGTTTTATTTACACTACTTGGATAAGTTTGATCTGTTGGCACACTATGAGGGGGAACTAGTTCAGCAGGTTACTGAGATCTTTCAGCGTTACACCAAGCCAGTACGGGTAACGGATACGTCACCAACGCGGGATGCCTTCTGGCAATTCTTTCAGTACGCCTATCGGCAGCGTGCGCTATTGATCACCCTGCTTCAAAGCCCCGCTTCTAGCCTCATGACTCAGACAAAAGCGGTTATCAATCAGGTCGTTGGGGTCCCACTGACTAAGGAGATGCCCACTGACTTTGCTCAGGAACTCATATCGCAGGGAATCTTGGATTTCATTATTTTTTGGTTAACACGACCAGAAGTATTAGCTCCACGGGCCGCTTACACAATCTTTGTGCAGTCGCGGACCCTTTCACCGCAGCAATTATTGACCGAGTAAGTGCAAAGAATGGACCAGTTTTTCACTAAAACGCGAATTCTTTCTTGAAAACGGTTACAAAATTCTTTAGACTAGGAGGTAACCGAGAAAAAAACGATTGGGAGGAGTATCATGGCAAAAACATTAGCAATTAACGCAGGTAGTTCAACACTGAAGTGGAAACTCTTTTCCATGCCCGAAGAAAAGGTCATCGCATCGGGCTTGGTTGACCGTTTGAACTTACCCGGTTCCATTTTTAAAGTGAAATTAGCGGACGGTAAAAAGATTACCGATACGCAGGATAACATTACGAATGAACTCGCAGCAGCAATGGTGCTGACGCGGTTGAAGTCCTACGGTATCGTAAAACATCTTAGCGAAATTACTGGGGTGGGTCACCGAATCGTTGCTGGTGGTGAAGTCTTCAAAGACTCTGCTGTCATTACGCCAATCGTGCTCAAGCAGATTAAGGAACTGAAAGATTACGCGCCACTTCACAACCCTGTGCAAGCGTACTACGTGGAAGTCTTCCAGAAGTTACTGCCAGATGCCAAGCAGGTCGCTGTCTTTGACACGTCGTTGTACGCTGACATGCCCGCAGTTAACTATATGTACAGTATTCCTTACGAATACTATGAAAAATTTGGTGCCAGAAAGTATGGCGCTCATGGAACCAGTCACCGGTATGTGGCTCATCGGACGGCTGAATTGTTGGGCAAACCGCTAGAGGAACTCAAGCTGATCACGCTGCATTTAGGCTCTGGTTCGTCCGTCACGGCTTTTGACCATGGTCACGCTATCGATACCTCAATGGGCTTCACGCCGCTCGCAGGGGTCATGATGGGGACCCGTTCCGGGGACATTGACGCTTCACTGGTTGCCTTTCTGGCTGAAAAGCTCCACAAGACCATGCCAGAGATGATCGACGTCTTAAATAACAAGTCTGGTTTACTTGGTATTTCAGAACTCTCACCCGACCAGCGGGATTTGGAACAGACGCAGGATGAACGGCCGAAGTCGAAGCTGGCCCTGCAGATGTTTGTTGACCGCGTTGTTCGTTACGTGGGGAGTTACATCGCTGAATTAGGTGGCTTAGATGCCATCGTCTTCACGGCGGGTTCTGGTGAAAATGGTGTTGAAATGCGCCAGGCGGTTGCTGACAAGCTGAGCTATTTTGGTATTGCCATTGATCCAGTTAAGAACGATTTTCGCGGGGAAGAACACATTGTGAGTCCTGATGGCAGTCGCATTAAGACGCTAGTTGTACCCACGAATGAAGAATTGATGATCGTGCGCGACGTTGAACGTCTGGCTAAATAGGGCACGGATTTAGGTTTGTATGATTATTGCTAGTTAAAAAGTAGTCCGACCAGGTTAGTGTTATGATCCCTCTGTGGTTGTCAGATGAAATAATATAATTCATCTGACAATGACGGAGGGATTTTTTGTATGCCAAGAGCCAAGTTTAGTGCCATGGAGAAGCTGGCATTGATTAACGAATTTGAGGCTTCGGGACTATCAAGTACAGCCTTTGGAAAAGCAAATGGTTTAGGTGAGCATACGGTGGCTCAGTGGCTAGATCGATACCACCGTGATGGCCTTGATGGACTGAGGGAAGCCAAGAAAAATCATCACTACAGTAGTGCCTTCAAACTACAGGTTATCTATGCCTTTTTGAACGGTGAAGGTTCCGCACAGGAACTAGCTATGAAGTATGGTTTACGTTCATTTTCCCAAGTAATGACTTGGGTTTCCAAGTATAATAGGGACAAAACTGTGACGGCGTCGCCGTCAAGAAAGCAGGTCCCGAAAATGAGTCGAAAAACCACGTGGGAAGAGCGTATTGAAGTCGTTGAATTCATTACCAAACACAAGCACTCATATAGCGAAGCGGCCGAACATTATCAAGTCTCCTATCAGCAGGCTCGTTCATGGGTTATGAAGGCTAAAGATGGCGGATATGAGGTTCTAAGAGACAACCGTGGGCGCCGTAAGGCACAAAAAGAAGTGACCGACCTAGACAAAGCGAATCTACGGATTCGACAATTGGAAGGTCAGGTCGCCGACATGAAACTACTGGAAGAATTTGTAAAAAAATATCGGCGAATTTTATAATCAAGTTAGCCACTTGAAATTTAGGACAAAATAAATACACCAAGACGTAAATCTCAGGTATCATTGGAGTTCTCACACAAACAATGAAAGAGGTCTTCGTCTTGATGCAAGAACAGCTTACCATGAATCGTCCCAAGGGTCACCATCTAACTTTGAAAGAGCGTGGAAACATTGAGGTCTACTTTAACCACGACAAGCTTTCTCGGCGGAAGATTGCTGAGTTACTTGGCGTTAGCCCGCAAACCATAAACAACGAAATCAAGCGAGGCTTGGTAACCAATAAGAAAATCGTTAACGGTAACGTAGTCTTCTATGAGGTCTACGTGGCGGAACTAGCCGACCAGCGGTACCACGAGAACCGCAAGGCCTGCCACAGGCCTTGTAAGTTCTTCCAGGCGGCTGACTTTATAGCCTTCTTTGTAGAACACTTTAAGACTGATGGCTGGGCTCCAGATGCTGCTGTAGGCCGCGCCAAGGTGTTAAACCTTTTTCGGCCTGACGAGATGGTCTGTACCCAAACGTTGTACAAGTACATCGACGAACAACTTTTAGAGGTCTGTAACTTAGATCTTACCGAGAAAATGCGGCGGCGACTACCCAAGCACGTTAATCACAAAAATAAGCGTGTAATGGGACGGAGTATTGAAGAACGTCCGGCTGAAGTTGACTCTCGCAAGACGTTTGGTCATTTCGAGATTGATACTATCGTTGGTAAACGTGATGGCCATGAGAGTGTGATTATGACCCTGATTGAGCGTCAAACTCGCTTCCAATTTATCCGTCTGATTGACGGGCGTGACGCCGATTCGGTTGAGTACGCCCTGCGAGAAATCCTCGCAGAGTATGGACCAGTTATCAAGTCGATCACCGCTGATAACGGACCTGAGTTTGCCTTGCTGAGCGAGGCATTGCGTTCAGTGGCACCAGTCTTTCATACGCACCCGTTCACCTCTAGTGAACGGGGAACCAATGAGGTCCATAACCGGATGGTCCGCTATGACTTTCCCAAAGGCATGTCCTTAGACGCCGTAAGTCCTCGGGCTGTTGCTAGAACAGCGGACAAGTTGAATAACACACCTCGTCGTCTGCTAGGCTTCCAGACTCCCGCCGAACTCTTCGCCGCCGCCTGCGGCTAGGCTCCTCGCGCCACCAACTTCAACCCCTGAGAATCCCTTGGTATCAGTATTTGGTCCTAGTGACTAACTTGTTCTTGCAATTTGCGGTAAAAAAATATCAGGAACTTCAGCGCAAGGGGTGAAACAACAACATCGACTGGCATATCGGGCAATCAGCGAGGTCAGTCAAGGGAAACACGGTGCCATCACAAAATTATTGTCATACGTCGGCGTGAGCCGGCAAGCCTACAATAAGTTCCTCCACCGTCAAGAAACGGTCTGGGGCGCTCAAGAAAAGCTACTAGAAGAACGCATCACATATTGGTTTAAACAACATCATCAAGCAATCGGTGCTGGTAAGATTTTATCAAACCTGAACCGAGACGAGCAGATCACCTTTGACGTTACCATTAAGCGAGTCAAACGCATTATGGGTAACCTAGGGATTCGATGCCAGATTCGGGTCAAGAAGCATCATAGAATCAAGGAACAAGAACAGTACATGCAAGATAATCTTTTGAACCAAAATTTTACGGCCACCGCCCCTAATCAGGTTTGGCTGTCCGATTCAACTGAATTATCTTACGGCGTTAATGGGCAGTTCAAAATGCGGTTGAGCGGCGTTTTGGACCTTTACGGACGGGTCTTGATTGCCTCTAACTTAAGTAAAACAGAAACAGCAGATGCCGAAATCGAAGTATTTCGGCGGGCTTTTGAGTACGCTGGTGACGTCAATCCGGTAGTTCATACTGACCGCGGATCGGCTTATACGTCCAAACAATTCAATAACTTTCTGGTCCCCTACGAAGTCACACGCAGTATGTCACGACCGGGTACGCCTTGCGATAACGCGCCAATGGAACGTTGGTGGAATGAGTTCAAGACGCATTGGATGGATCGTCATCCAATGCCCAAAACCTACGAAGAATTTGAAGCGCTGGTAAAGGAAGGAATCCACTACTTCAATCACCTAGATCGCTCACCAGCAAGAAACGACCTCACCCCGGTAGAATACCGGAGTGAGGCCGCTTAGAGACAACATAAAATTATATTATTTCATATGACAACTTGACAGGGACTAGTACATAGCTTGGCTGGGCTGTTTTTTTCGTTTAGTGAACAACGGGATGACGATGTACAAACCTCCCAATAATACCGTACCATAACGGTATTAAGGGCAACTCAAGTGGACCATTAACCCATTCTTGAACACTATGTCATTTCGGTAAAGACCGTGACAAATTGTCATGAAATTTACGTTCGTTTAATCAATCGGTAACGCAGTAATCACAGGTTTGAGATGTTGCGGCAGTAAGCTATGGGTAATCGAAAGGGAGGAACAGATTGATGATTAAGAAAGTAATTATCACTACATTAAGTACCGCCGCCGTTCTAGCCGCAGGTATCGGCGCCTCCAGCGTGACCGCTAATGCCAGCACCCTTCATTCACAGGCACCACGGAGCGCACAACGTTATCACTATCAACCACAGACTTCAACCTATGGGGTGAACCCTCCGGCTACTACGAGTAACACCAAGACGACCACTACTGGTGCCACGACGATCCAGGCAAGCGGAGCCACCATTACAGTTGCCCAATTTGAAAGTCAGGGCGTCGTTTACCTCAACGGAAACAAGTGGACGTACTATTCTGGAAGCCTGACTGCTGACGGTACGAAA
Source organism: Levilactobacillus yonginensis (assembly GCF_964065165.1). Taxonomy (NCBI): domain Bacteria; kingdom Bacillati; phylum Bacillota; class Bacilli; order Lactobacillales; family Lactobacillaceae; genus Levilactobacillus; species Levilactobacillus yonginensis. The sequence goes on from NZ_OZ061549.1 coordinate 1,886,348, forward strand.
ATTAGTGCCAACGGTCTGGATCCTAATGGTTACCGGGTCGTGGCCGCACCGGCCAATGTGGCCTTTGGGACGAAGATTATGACGCCATTAGGGATGGGTGTCGTGCATGATCGTGGGACGGCCATCACTGGCAACCACTACGACGTTGTTATCCAGTAGTCGTCGCCTTACCGGTCACAGCAGATGGGCTGGAACGGTGCCGACACAATTTTAAGCCTCACCAAGCCCGTGAGTCTTAAAACTTGGTCTTATTCTAACTGCCAGAAAACCACTGGCACTAAGAATAACGAGGCGCCTGAGCCCATCTGCTGCGACCTCTCGGCTTTGATTGCTGACCACAAATTAAAGTGAGTAGATTTTGTATGGTATGATAGCCCCTTGCTCGAATACCAAACCATAAATTAACCGCGTCATCTCCTGGTTCTAGCCGGGGATGACGCGGTTTTTAGGTGCTTTTTAGAAAGCTGGGGGAGCCAACATAAAATAGCATACTGGAAGCTTGGAGAAATTGCGAGGATTATCACGCCGTACTAATTGGACCGTCACTGGTCTGAGGTGGTAATCGGGTGGTTATTGAAATGGTTAAAATGTGTGACTAGTTCAGTAATCTTGATGATAGATTAGCGCGCTAATTGTTACTTGCCAAATAGTACTGAAATGAGGCACGGCATCAAAAAGTAGAGCAGAAATGCGGAAATAATGATGCTTGTGCAACCACAACCGTCCGTGTCGTACTTTTCACACATGTCTTTTACCTCCCAACATCAGGCTTTTTCAAGAATTAACGGAGGGGGGAGCGTTACGAAAGTTATGCGGCCGAGCTATTTTGCCTGGGGTTATTCCTAAGAGTGAATACGTTGTACACACATTAGTTGCGAGCAACTTTTTAAGACAGCTTACCGCTGTGGTGCTAAGTAGATGGCTACGTCACCAAAGTTGACGCCCTCCCCAAATTCTTGGTCGGTTTGGGTGGCGACCCCAATGTGCCAGTCCTTAAATGTGGCCAACTTGGCGGCAGGGTAGCCAGCAGTGATTAGGGCCTCACGGTAACTCTGGGCGGTTGGGTGTGCCACTTGGTTGTAGAGGCGAATGTAGATTTGTCCTGCTGGTACTCTGGGAGAGCGTTCCCCGTCGGAGGGGTTGATGGCAGCACTGGCCTGGCTTCTCAATTCGTCGTCGTTCACGGTTCCAGGGAAAAGACTCCGAACAGTATTGTCGAATCGTTGCCCCTGTTCCTGGCCAGAATCGACGGACGGATTATTGATGGGGCTCGGTTTAACGGTGGCACCACCAGGGGTTAAATACCCGCGCCAGATCCAGCCGCCGTGGCGACCATCAAAACTGTTCACGTGGTAGTAAATGGCAGCCTTGTGGGTGCGTTTGTCGTAAAGCTTTTCATGGGCGTTTGTGAGCCACGTGATGTCCTCTGTGTTGCGAGCGTAACGGATGCCCAAATGCTTAGAGTAGCGGGAGCCGCGGTGAGTATGGTAGAGGTGTTGGTGCATAGAATGGCGCCAGACCAAGCGGACTGAATTGGCGCGAGCAGCAGAGTATTCTGATGCCTGAACACTAGTAGGGACCAGAAATGTGGTGGTCAGGGTAGTGCCGATGAGTAGTAAGATGGCTGATGGTTTCATGAAGGAACCTCCTTTTGCTCTTGATGTTACGACTAATTTGACAGATTACTAGGCTAAATTCGGTCGGATAGTCTCTATATAAATGTTGATATAACAGTATTTGTAAGGGACTGTAGTTCGGTAGCGGAACGAACAGAAGAGGTTTGGAGAGTTATATAAAATCGGCAAATTTTCTATGTGCAAGAGTGTGTTCAGCGTAATAAATATTGCTATTATCTAATTCATTAATGGCTATGTAGATTTGGAGTTAAATAAAAAGTGATGGTATGGCCAGTTTGAAGGCAATACCACCACTTTCGTTTATGATTCACTAATTGGTTAATCCACCAGAAAATTTGCACTGATTACAGTGTAGCCGCAGGTAGTCAGGGGACGGGACCGTAGGCGGACAGTTTGAGCCGTGTTTGGACAATTAGCTCATGTGTAGGTCACGTCGCCGGTAGCCAAGCCAACCGATTAAAACCAGCACCAGAGCCAACGCAACCATCCAGCTAAATGTGGCCCAGTTAACGTCGTGAATCGGGACTCGTGGCATCCAGCCAGCCGGTGTTAGATTTTTGACCCAGCCCGGGAGCTTCAGGAGACTGCCCATGTAGACACTCACGAAGCCCAGCGCAAGGTACGCCCAGCTCAGTGATTTCATCCGTGGCCAGCAACCAACAAGTAATACGCTCAACGCGAGAAATACCCAGATTTCAGGAAGTTGGGCGGCTACGGCCTGCCAAAATTCTGAAGCACTAATACCATCTTTAACGTGCGTTAGACTGGCGTCACCCATAACGACAATACCCGCTAAGCCGCCAATGTAAGCCAACGTGCTGGTGATAAATGCCGTACCTACGTAACTGAATAATAGGCGGGTGCGGCTCAAAGGCCGGGCGTAGAGGGCTTCCAACCAACCACGGGTCTCATCGGTGTGTAGCTTTAAAATCAACTGCATCCCGGGAATAACGGAAACGGCAGCCATTACTACGGCTAACAGGGCAGTAAAACTCACTAGAATGCTGTGGTTGGCCTCGTGGACCATGGTGGCGCCGAAGACCTGCTGCATGGTCGGATTGGTCTTTAGGATGTCGCCAATGGTGTTGAAGACCGTCCCGTAGGCGGTGCCAAAGATGATGATACCGACCAACCAGCCAATTAGCACGTTACGTTGCCGTCGCCAAATCAGAGAGACGGGGCCGCGTAAGAAAATGGAAGCTTGTTTGCGGCCAGGTCGGGTCGTGATGGCGCCAGCACCTAGGTCCCGGTGATTATTGGCCCAAAAGGCAATGGCTAAGAAGATGAGCGCTAGACCTAAACTCAACCAGACCGGCAGCCAGGCAGGTTGTTGGTTGTAGGGTGCCAACTTTTCCACCCAGCCCAGTGGTGACCACCACGTTAGCTTGGGATGCTGAACGTCGGTGACCATCCGGGCCAGGTAACTCAAGCCAAACAACGTGTAAGCCAGGCCAGTGGCACTTGATGAGTGATCGGCGACCTGGGCGGTCAGGAGCCCCAGCATGCCGAATAACAGACCCGCGGCTGCTAAGCCGATGCCAATCAACCAATTACCTTGGGTGGTAGCGCCGGGCATGTTTGCAGCGGTCAGTCCAGCACCATAGAGAAGTCCCAACAAACCGTTGACTAAGACAAGCTCAATCGCCGCGGCTGAAAGTGGGGCTAACGTTCCCACGGCGTGTGCCCGCACGAGCTCAGTAATACCTAAATCTTCTTCAGCCCGCGTTGCGTGTACACTCAGGGCCAGGTTCATCACAACCTGAATTAGCCCCATGAACAGGAGCATTTCGTTAGCAAAAATCTCGGCTGTGGTGACTTTGCCACTAAAGGAAAAGGCGCCAAACATGGCAACAATGCCGGGGCTGGCTAACGTTCCTTTGATAGCGTTGATTTCAGTAGGGGTGCCGTAGATTCCTTCAAATTTCCAGGCAACGCTGGCCATTAGCGCGGCCAGAATAAGAATCCACATGAGAATGCGAAACCGGTCCCGGCGTAAGTTTAACCGAACCAGTTGGCCAGTACGTCCATAACGAGACATCTTGGTCACTCCTTTCCCGTGTAGTAGTGCATGAAGAGGTCTTCCAGCGTGGGTGGCGTGCTTTGCAAAGCCACGATGTCGTGCTGCGCTAGTGTGGCCATAACGGCTTTTAGCTGGGCATCTTCTACCGCGAATTGCCATTCTTGAGGCTGGTGGCCAGTAGTTACGCCATGCACGCCTGCTAACGTTGTGACGTCAAAACTATCGCCTAACGTGACGGTGATCATGGTGCGCGTCAGGTGACGCATCTCGGCTAAACTACCGGTCTCAATAATTTGGCCTTCACGGATGATACCAATCCGATCACACATGCGTTCAACCTCTGACAGAATGTGACTGGATAAAAGGACGGCTTTGCCGCGCGCCTTTAAATCCAGAACGGCTTCTTGAAAGATTCGCTCGTTCAGGGGATCGAGACCAGAAGTGGGTTCGTCAAAGATGTAGAAATCTGCGTCCTGGGAAAAGGCCGCAATGAGCGCAACCTTTTGGCGGTTTCCCTTTGAATAGGTGCGGGCCTTCTTGGTGGGGTCGAGGCCGAAACGTTTAATGAGTTCGTCGGTTTTTTCGGAGTGGGCCGTCCCGTTCATCTTGAGCAGGAGGTCGATGATTTCACCACCAGTCAGATTTGGCCACAGGTAAACGTCGCCGGGAACGTAGGCCAGGCGCTGATGAATCTTGACGCTGTCGTGCCAAACGTTTTGACCGAAGATACTGGCACTTCCACCGCTGGCCCGGATGATTCCCAGTAGGACGCGAATTGTGGTGGATTTACCAGCGCCGTTGGGGCCAATAAAGCCGAAGACTTCGCCGGGGTGGACGTCAAACGTGATATCTTTTAGAGCCTGAAAATGGCCGAAACTTTTTTGTAAATGGGTGATTTGCAGTACAGGATTAGTTGTCATAAAAAATCCCCTCCTCGCAGTTTTTAAATCGCTATCATCGTAAGCCCGGGGGTACGCAAAGTCAATGAAAAAGTGAACTATTTTAACAAAATAGTTCACTAAAATTAAAAACGCTGGGTGAATGCGTTATGATAAAATAAACGAAGAGAGCTTAGCGAAGGTGGCGACGGAATATGGCGACAAATCGGGAAAGAAAGCAACGCCAACGCCAGAGTATTCTGGCCGCGGGAATGAAATTATTTATGCGGGATGGCTACAAGCCGACCCACATTAAAGCGGTGGCGGCCGAGGCGGGCGTTTCCCAAGTCACGTTGTACAAGTATTTTGATAGTAAGCTGGAGCTCGGACATCAGGTTGTCATCGATTTAATTAATCAGGGGTACGCGAGTTTTCAGGAAACTGTCGACAATCAGCAGATGTCTTTTACCGAAGTTGTTAAGTGGATGATGACGACTAAGGTCGCGATGAGTGACGGTCTGAACCCCGATTTTTACAGCTTTGTGATTGATGAAATGCAGGGTAATTTAGGAAGTCATGCAGTTAAGGACGCTTATGAAGCGGGTAAAAAGGAATTTTGGGGCGCCATGGTAGCTCGTGGTCGCGCCGCCGGAAGTATTAACCCGGCAATTTCCAATGAAGCCTTAATGCTATTTCTAGATATGTACGTCGACTTCTTTAGTCGCGCTAAAGTGGGACCAGCTGAGTATCAACACTTGGTTGATCAGTTGATGCATCTCTTTTTCTACGGGCTCGTTGGGGGCCCTGTGCCACCCAAGCCAGAACAGCCATCTTAGGAGGATCAAGCATGACAGTAGCAACAGTATTAACAGCAGTTCATGAATTTTCGCAAGCTAAAATGGGGGATGATGAAACGGGCCACGGGTTCGATCACATTCAGCGGGTGGTGGGGTTGGCCGACCGCTTAATTCAGTCATATCCCGAGGCTGACCGTGTGGTGACGGTGACTGCCGCCTACCTACATGACGTCATTGACGAAAAATTAGTAACGGACACTGAAGCAGCGAGTGCCGAGGTCGAGCAATTTCTAACGGCGCAAGGATTTTCCACCGCGCAAATTTCCACAATTTTTTTGATTATGGATAACATGTCTTATCACAAAACCTTGGATGGGACCGCTAAGCCGTTACCCTTGGAAGGTCAAATCGTGCAGGACGCTGATCGCTTAGACGCTATTGGGGCCATTGGTATTTCGCGGGCTATTTATTTTGGCGGTCACTTCGGTGAAAAGATTTATGATCCAGCGGTGAAGCCCAGAACGACCATGACTCACGCTGAATACCGCAATTTGGACAACGAAACCATCATCAATCATTTTTACGAAAAACTCCTTACATTGAAGGAGTTGATGAACACGGCGGCGGCAAAGCAGTTGGCTGAACACCGTCAGCAAGTTATGTTAGATTTTCTAGCTGAATACAAGGCAGAATGGAATGCGGAAGCTTAGGCGACCGTGTTTTTTGTTTTGGAACCGGTTTAAGTGAAATTAACCCATGCATTTTAATCAAAATGTGCGTATGATTGGTAGTAATGCTAATTTGAGAGAAGAGATTAAAATGCAAACAACGACTCAACCGGAGAAGGTGCCACGGGAGAACCTGGTTGCCATCTTTGCGATTGCACTAATGGCTTTCCTGGGGATATTAGTAGAAACGTCAATGAACGTGGCGTTCCCGGCCCTGATGAAACAGATGCACGTGTCCCTGAACACCGTGCAGTGGATCACCACCGGGTATTTACTAATGGTGGCGTTACTGATGATTACCTCGGCATTTTTAAAACAACGTTTTACGAATAAACAATTATTTGTGACTGCCGCGCTGGCGTTTATTTTAGGCGATTTAATTTGTGCGCTCGCAATTAATTTCCCCATTCTATTGCTGGGTCGTTTGATTCAAGCGGGATGTGCTGGCTTGGCCATTCCGCTGATGTTTAACATCGTGGTTGAAAGTGTTCCGCGGTCCCGACTTGGATTTTACATGGGAATGGCTGGTTTAATTTTGATGATTGCACCAGCTAGTGGGCCGACGTTTGGTGGTGTGATGGTTTATTTGGCCAACTGGCGGTTGATTTTTTGGTCAACGATGCCAGTGGAAATCATTCTCTTGTTACTCGGAATGGGGGCCATCAAACAGTACGCACCTACTCAAAAGATTCGGTTCAATTGGGGTCAATTTTTCTTGTTGGCCGTTGCTTTTGTGAGCTTTACGTTAGGCATTAATAGTCTGTCATCAGCTGGATTGGTGAGTTGGCAGTTTTTAGGTGGTATCTTACTGGCCGTGGTAGCGCTCCTGGGGTATATCAGGATTTCTAAACGCAGTGAGCGGCAGCTTTTGAAGTTAGAAATTTTTAAGAATCCGGTCTTCACGTACAGCTTTTTTGCCTACGTAATTCTGCAGTTCTGTAATATTGGAATCAACTTTGCGTTGCCGAATTACGCGCAAATCGTGGTGGGTGCTACTTCACTGATTGGGGGCATGATGCTCCTACCTGGGAGCCTGATTACAGCGATTTTGCAGCCATGGTTCGGCCATTTGCTTGACGAGCACGGTGCCCGGTTACCGATTTTACTGGGGAGTAGTTTATTCCTGATTGCCGCGTTGCTGTTTACCTTATTTGGTCAGGGACTTAGCGTGGTTATGATTGCCATTCTTTACATTATCTTCAGTATTGGTCGGTCGATGGCCTTCAGCAACACACTAACGAATGGTTTAAAGGAAGTCGACATGAGTCAGCGCGCAGATGCCAACGCCATTTATAATACCGGGCAACAGTTTGCCGGATCACTGGGGACCACGATTCTGGCGGCATTGATGTCATCGGTTAAGGTATCGGGCATGCCTTATGCGCATGAAACGGCGATTGGGAGCCAGTTGGCGTTTGGTCTGATCTTTATCCTCAGCGTGGTTAACTTTGGGTTCTACTTTATTGTGTTCCGGTATCAACGGACGGATAAGTAGTTAGGAAGTGGCATTGCTAAGTTTGCACTTCGGCGGCCAGAGATTTCGCCTGCTGTGGGGATGCTTCAGCTAAAGGGCGGAAACTCCGTGTCTTCAAAGTTGTTTGTGTTGTAAGTTGTTAACTTTCAGATGACCAATTCAAAAAGGGTGTGGGACCAACGTCTCACATCCTTTGTGTTCTGAACGTATATGGTTGAAACGTGCGTCAGAAGGCAGTCAACTCCGCTTAACCCCGATAGACAAACAATCCAAGACCGGGATTATTCGTCTATCGACGTTAATGCTCATTGACTAACCGCCTTCTGGCCCACTCTTGTTAATGAATCTTGCGAATCCGCCACAGATCAACGAGTCCCATCACCGATCCAAAGAAAATGGTTCGCCAAATTAGGCCGGTGAGGCTCGTCCATTTGAGCAATTCCCGTAGCGCACTTACCTTATCAGTCGTGGCGTCGGTGATGGCAAACAGAAAATAAGTGGCCATTCCATAGAGGATCCCGCTAACGATGGCTGCCCGTAAAACGAGCTTTAGCGCGCTAACCTTATCTGGAGCATCAACCGGATCCGGCGAGCGAATTTCTATGCTCCGACCAGCGAAACGCAAGTAGAACAGAAGATAGAAAATAAATATAATGTCAGCGTAAATGAAGACTAGCAGTGCCGTGGCCGGTTGGGCAATCCAAATGCTCACGACGACCGGGACTACCAATAAAAAACCAATACACATTAATAACGCATTGAAGATAATCTGGTGGAGGGCCTGACGTTGCTCAGCACTCAGGTCCCAGTCAATGCCGTAGAATCGTTTGATGAGGCGCTCACGAAAATCTCCTTGCTTTTGCATAGCATGAATTCCTCCCTTGAAACGACCCGTGAGTTGGGCGAACGAAGTCGCTGATTAGCCCTAGTCTGCGAGGTGACTGATTGCCAGTCAAGGCGGATCCCTTAGCTAGTTCGCTGACTGTTCGAGAAAATGTTTCATGTGAAACAGGTGGGCGGTCAGAGGTGGAGCCAGCTGTGTCGCAGGACCGCTTTTCAGACCGTAGGCGTTCCTCGCAGCAGGCGGAATCTCTGACAGCCGTAGGTGGATGGGTAAGACTAGTTTTAAATCTATAACGCCTTACTAGTCTTGGTTTGATAACGTTTTTCGAACTTTCAACTTTTAGTTAGTAACCAAGAAGCGGTATGACTGTTGTCATACCGCTTCTTATGAAGCAAGCTTAAATTTATCCGGTGGCTGCTAGTGATCCTTGATTTGCAAACCCAAGCGGACCAATAGATTAGTCAGGAAGGAAACCAATAGGGAATAGCCCAGAACCAGTGCCAACAAGGTAATCGCTGCCGCAACGACCTTTAAAAAGCCGTCTGCTAGATTCAACATGGTAAGAATCACGGTTACGGACGTGATGATGCCCACGAAGCCAATCAGCCCGATACGGGAGTTGGCAAAGTCTGCTGCACTGAGGTCGAACCCACCAATACTAATGTTGAGTGACAGTAAAATCATAATTGTCCAACGAATGAACGGGTGGGTGTCACCGCCCAATACCTGCGAGAAGCCTTGCCAATTCAGGTTGAAAGGGTCGGCTACTAACACTAACATGCCGTTAAAAATGCTGGGAATCAATAGCGCCGTCAAGCCTAACAATACCGCAGCACAGCCGAAAATTGGGGCAATGCCAATGAACAGATTACCGATGGTTTGGTACCAATTGCGTTGATTCCAGGTGTGATTGACGTAGCCTAATGCTAAGTCGGGCTGCCCATCGGCACGAACCCGATCTGGATGGGGGCGCTTTAATAAACGAACCCGATCGATGCGGTGACCAAACAGGATGGCCGTTAGCAGGTGACTGAGTTCGTGGAAGAAGATCCCAATGAATCCCAGGTAGAGCTCGCTGTTTACGCCGAAGCCGTTGGCTAAGAATTTTTTCGTATCGCGGTTGAGGTAGGTGAGTAACGTGACGAAGATGAAGGGAATCACTAGAAGGTTTAGGCCCACGATGCCGAGATTTTTAAAAATCACGGTTAGATCCGTATTCATTCCCTTACTCCAGCAAGTCGGTGAACGTGCCATGAACCAGGGTTGCTAGTTCTGTGACATCGAGTTCCACCGACCGGCCAATCTGACCAGAGGAAACTAGAATTTGTCCCTGAGTTTGCGCCGTGTTGTCAAAGTAGATGGGGAAATGGTTCTTTTCCCAAATTCCAACGGGCGTGTTGGCACCGTGTTCGTAGCCGGTAGTCTTAACCAAATCTTTTAAAGGCACCATGTCGACTTTTTTGTTACCGGAAGCTTTGGCCAGCTTCTTTTCGTCGAGGTGTTCATCAATTGGTAAAACGCCAACTACGGGACCGGTGGTGGGACCACTCAGGACCAAAGTTTTGTAAATATGGTGTTCATCAACGTTATCATGATCAACGTCTAACTGCGCCACGTCCCCCTTGGTGTGGGTCGCGAATTCAAACTGCTTGTAAGTGATCTTATTCTTATCTAATATCTGTTCGACAAGTGTCTTATGGAGACGCTTGCCCTTTTTCTTTTTAGCCATGGGACTCACCTTTCAAAAGTAATCTTTATAATTGGACCGCACTTTAAAAATAAATGGAACGGTTGTTTTTGAAGAAAAGAAGACACCGCCACTAAAACCTGTTATACTCTAACACAGAGAATTGTCTAGTTGAAGAGTTTATGAGGAGATATCATGGCAGATTTAGTCTATCGACAAGTAATGCGCGACTTGAAGCAACGCATTCATCAAAATGAATTTCCCAACAAACGGCTCCCGGATGAACGGAGTCTGAGCGAGGCCTATGGGGTCAGCCGCAGCTCCGTTAAGCGGGCCCTAAGCGTTTTGGCCAACCAGGGGATCATCTTTAAGAAGCGGGGATCAGGAACCTTCATTAACCCATTATATATGAAAAACCAATCGATTTTTCAATATGAGGGGTCTAATTTAGGAATTACTGACAGTATGAAGTCAGCGGGAAACACGCCAGGGATTCGGTTATTAAAATTTGACGTGGTGCCTGCTAGTAAGGAAATCCAACAAGATTTATTTTTGGATGCTGGGGACTTTGTCTACGAAATCAAACGACTGCGGTTATTTGATGACAAACCCTTTATGATTGAAACGGGCTACATTCCTATCAAAATTGCCCCTAATCTATCCCAGAAAACGGTGGGGGACTCCATCTTTAACTACCTTGAAAGCCAGGGTAAGGTGGTTACCAAGTCCTTCATGTCGATTCAAGCCCAGCCCTCAACGGCGGAAGATCAAGAACTCCTGAATCTGAAGCCGGTGGAACCTGTTGGTATTATGGAGGGTGTGTTCTTCCTGGATGATGGCACGCCGTTTGAATTTTCTAACATGCGGTTGCATTACCAGTATTTGAACTATAACACCTTTGTTTCACTAGAAGAAGAATAAAGCGGCCGTAAGACTGTGAAAGTGGTTCGTCAGCGAAACAGGTTGCTGACCCAGGCGCGTTATCAGTATGAATAGAAGTTACCTAAATGGGAGAGCCAGTCTGTGCTCTGCCATTTTTTTGTGGGCCAATCGCTGTGGTCCGTGTTTTTATAAATTGATACGGCCCAATTTTCTAAAAGGTTGACTTTTTTAAAAAAGAAGCTATGATAGAGGCTGTAAAAAACATCCCGGTATTCAATACGAGATAAATTTTACACATTTTCTATCAACTAGATTATGCAGTTACGAATTCAAAGAAGGAGTGTTAATTACATGGCAAATACAGACTTCGACTCCAAGGCATACTTGGAAGGCGTAGACAAGTACTGGCGTGCAGCGAACTACCTGTCAGTCGGTCAATTATTTTTGCGTGACAACCCATTATTGAAGCGTGACTTAACCTCTGATGATGTAAAGATTAAGCCAATTGGTCACTGGGGAACGATCGTTTCTCAAAACTTTATTTATGCTCACTTAAACCGGGCAATCTTAAAGTACAACTTGAACATGTTCTATATTGAAGGTTCAGGTCATGGTGGCCAAGTTATGGTTTCTAACTCATATCTTGATGGAAGCTACAGTGAAATTTATCCAAACATTTCCCAAGATGAAGAAGGCTTGGAGCGCTTATTCAAGCAGTTCTCCTTCCCAGGTGGTGTTGCATCCCATGCCGCACCTGAAACACCAGGTTCTATCCATGAAGGTGGGGAACTTGGTTACAGTCTTTCCCATGGGACTGGTGCTATCTTAGATAACCCAGACGTCATTGCCGCAGTTGAAATTGGTGATGGGGAATCTGAAACTGGCCCATTGGCCGCTTCATGGTTCTCAGACAAGTTCATCAACCCAATCAAAGACGGTGCTGTTTTACCAATCATTAACATGAACGGGTTCAAGATTTCTAACCCAACTATCCTGTCACGGATGTCTGACGAAGACTTAACGAAGTACTTCGAAGGAATGGGCTGGGATCCTCACTTTGTTGAAATTGACGAAAATGAAAAGGACTTCACGCGGGTTCATGAAGACATGGCTAAGACGATGGACGAAGTTATTCCTGAAATCAAGTCTATCCAAAAGCATGCTCGTGAAAACAACGATGATTCATTACCTAACTGGCCAATGATTATCTTCCGTTCACCAAAGGGCTGGACTGGTCCTAAGGCTGACTTGGATGGTAACCCAATTGAAGGCTCATTCCGTGCGCACCAAGTGCCAATTCCTGTTGCCGCTGGCGATATGGAACACGCTGACATGTTGGTCAACTGGATGAAGTCTTACAAGCCAGAAGAATTGTTTAACGAAGATGGTTCCGTTAAGGAAGAAGTTCGTGACATGGCCCCTAAGGGCGATCAACGAATGGCCATGAACCCTATCACTAATGGTGGGATCAAGCCAGAACCATTGAAGTTGCCAGACTACAAGAAGTACGCTTTGGACATCCCAGAACACGGGAAGACTATTGCGCAAGATATGTTAGTTTGGTCTGACTACCTGGCTGACGTCATGAAGTTGAACCCAGAAAGCTTCCGGGCTTTTGGTCCTGACGAATCTAAGTCTAACCGTCTTTACAGCATGTTGGACTATGGTAAGCGTCAATGGATGGAAAACATCAAGGAACCAAATGATGAAAACATGGCTCACGAAGGTCGGGTCATTGACTCACAACTTTCCGAACACCAAGCTGAAGGTTGGTTGGAAGGTTACGTTCTGACTGGTCGTCATGGTTTCTTCGCCACCTACGAATCATTTGGGCGGGTTGTTGATTCCATGTTGACGCAACACATGAAGTGGTTGCGTAAGGCTACGGAACAAGACTGGCGTCATGATTATCCATCATTGAACTTCGTGGATACCTCAACTGTCTTCCAGCAAGACCACAACGGGTACACTCACCAAGATCCTGGTATGTTGACCCACTTGGCTGAAAAGAAGCCAGAATTCATTCGTGAATACTTGCCAGCTGATGCTAACACCTTGTTAGCTGTTGGTGACGTGGCCTTCTCTAGCCGTCAAAAGATCAACTTGATCGTGACGTCTAAGCACCCACGTCCACAATGGTTCTCCATTGATGAAGCCACTAACCTGGTTCACAATGGGTTGGGCTACGTTGACTGGGCTTCTACTGACCAAGGTCAAGAACCTGATATCGTCTTTGCCGCAGCTGGTACTGAACCAACTTGGGAATCATTAGCCGCAATTTCATTATTGCATGACGAATTCCCTGAAATGAAGATTCGCTTCATCAACGTTGTTGATCTCCTGAAGCTTCGTTCACCTAAGTTGGACCCTCGTGGGATTTCCGATGATGAATTCGACCGCCTGTTTACGACAGACAAGCCTGTCATCTTCGCCTTCCACGGCTACGAAGACCTGGTTAAGGATCTCTTCTTTGACCGGACGAACCACAACCTTTACGTTCATGGTTACCGTGAAAATGGTGATATCACCACGCCATTTGATATGCGTGTCCTGAACCACTTGGACCGTTTCCACTTGGCTAAGGAAGCCGTTAACGCCATTGATTCATACGCTATCAAGGGTGCTTACTTCACCCAGCGGATGGACGACATGGTTGCTAAGCACAATGCTTACATCCGTGAGGTTGGGACTGATTTGCCAGAGGTCAACGACTGGCAATGGAAGCCACTTAAGTAATCTACGGATTACGGCGGCTTAAAAACCAAACTTAAATGAGACGCGCAAGAATCGCTCGAAGGGGCTGTTCTTGCGCGTCTTTTGTTGTCACTGGGTCAACCGGTAGTCAGGGACTACGTCTGCTGTGGGGACCGCCTGCGGCCAAAGAGCGGTCCTCCGGCTCGACTTGAAGCCCTGTTCAGAGTGCGAACAGAGCTTCAAGCTCGTCCCACGCTGTAGGCTGGCTTAAAAAACGCCAGCCAACACCGTCGACACAGCTGACTCAGTCCCTGACCACCGGTGACAATGTTGGTTTCGGGCGGCAGGGTTAATGGATCTTTTAGCGTTGTCTATTTTTAGTGGTACCGTACAAAATATTGACGATTACTGAGACTACACAGGTGATGATAGATCGCGCTGGAACGGCAATCTCAGGAATGGTTCCTAGCGAAAAATCTACCGGTAACTTATTAAAGAGTTGTCGGTAGATTTTTGTTATCAATTTTTTGAAGATAGTGGATGTTGCGGTTAGGTGGTTAGAGGTAGTTTGTCCAGAAAGCCCAGTGTAGCCGGAGAACGTCAGGGGTGCCACCGGCTGTGTCGGTGGCGTTAACTCGGTGGTTTTCCGAGTCTACGCCACGGGACGAGCTTTCAGACTTGGTGAACTGCCAAGGCTGAAAGTCGAGGGCCAAGACCGACCTGCGGCTTGGCCCGGTCCCCACAGCGGGTGACACCCCTGACGATTGGAGGCGGAAACGGTCATTTAAACCACGTCAAACCCAGCTTCCGCTAAAATTTGATTGACGTTGGCGGTCTGGTCGTTAGCGATGTGGAGTTCAATGACCCGTTTCTGGTTTTCACGGACCACCATTAACGTTTGAATGCTGAGGTCGTGGTCGGCTAAGACCTGACCGACCTTGAAGATGACTCCCGTGTGGTCGTGCGCCACGCGAATGCGGCTGACGATACCGGGTTCGCCGTAACCAGAAATGTTAAGGAAGGCGTCCAAAATATCGTTATTGGTAATGATGCCAACGATGCGGTCATTCGCCATTACTGGCAGAACGCTGATCTTATGCGCCCGCATTTGGTAAATGGCATCTTCTAGCTGGGCACTAGCTGGGATGGTTTGGACGTCCTTTTCCATGATACTGGCAACGGTGGTCTTGGTTAGTAGGTAGTTGGTCTCGTAAACGGAAAGACTAGTCGCCTGAGAAGGTAGTGCTCGTGAAATGATCCCCTGAGTAATTAGGCCGACCATGGTTTCTCCGTCCATGACGGGAAGTCGGTGAATCTGATTTTGTTTCATTAATTCAACTGCGCCGCTGACGGTCGTTTGGGGACGGACGACGACTAATTGTTGGGTCATGTAATCTGCTACGCTCATGATTAACCTCCTAAGTAAGCCTTTTGGACAGCGGGATTGGTGAGAAGTTCCTGACCAGTTCCGTGGAGTTTCACTTCACCAGCGGCTAAAACATAGCCGCGGTTGGCGATGGATAGGGCTTTTTTGGCATTCTGTTCAATCAGTAAAACGGTAGTGCCGGCTTGATTGATAGCCTGAATAATCTCAAAAATTTCGTTAATAAATAGTGGGGCCAGGCCCATGGAAGGCTCATCTAGCAACATCAGTTTGGGCTGCGCCATCAATGCCCGACCCATGGCGAGCATCTGCTGTTCTCCACCGGAAAGGGTGGCGGCGTCTTGATTAAGGCGCTGTTTAAGCACGGGAAAGTATTGGTAGACGTCTTCATAGGATTGGTTGAGGTGGGCGCGATCTTTCCTGAGAAAAGCGCCCATTTGGAGATTTTCCTGAACGGAAAGACCTGGAAAAATATGGCGCCCCTCTGGAACCTGAGAAATGCCAGCCTGGACAATTTTGGGAGCAGCGGTCTTTTGAATCGGGTGGTTGAGGTAGGTGATTTCGCCACTAGCTGGCCGCATGATACCTGAAATGGTGTGAAGAATCGTTGATTTACCAGCACCGTTAGCGCCAATCAGGGTCACGATTTCACCCCGTTGGATGTTGAAGCTGACTTTTTTAACGGCTTGAATGGCCCCGTAGTTGACGACGAGATCTTTGACGTTGAGCATTAAGCTTCACCTCCCAAGTAAGCTTTGATGACGGCGGGATTTTGTTGGATTTCACTGGGGGTTCCTTCGGCCAATAAAGCCCCGTGTTCCAGAACGTAGAGGCGTTCCACCACGCTCATAACCAGTGACATATCGTGTTCAATCAAGACGATGGTGATGTGAAAATCATGTTGAATCTGACGAATCAATCGGGTCAAATCCGCCGTTTCCTCGGGATTCATACCAGCGGCTGGCTCATCTAAGAAGAGGAGTCTGGGCTTGGTCGCAAGCGCCCGGACGATTTCCAGGCGCCGTTGAATCCCATAGGGGAGGTTTTTGGCGGGTTGGTCGGCGACCTCCGTGAGGTCAAAGATTGCCAGTAACTTCTGTGCGGCGGTGGTCATGTCAGCCTCCGTGCGGTAGAACTTGGGCGTACGGAAGATACTGGTGAAGAAGCCCTCCCGATAGTGGTTTGTCATAGCGATACGAACATTATCAAGCACAGTAAGTTCTTTGAAGAGACGAATATTTTGAAAGGTTCGCGAGATACCAGCTTGGGCAATTTCCGCAGGCTTTTTACCGTTGAGGGACTGAACCCCTCGATCTGTGTAAAGGCTAATCGCACCCGAGGTGACTGGTGTGACGCCGGTTAAGAGGTTAAATAACGTGGTCTTGCCGGCGCCATTGGGGCCAATCAGTCCAATCAATTCGTTTTGATCAAAGTGGACGGACACGTTGGCCACGGCGGTCAATCCGCCGAAGCTTTTGACGATTTGTTGTGCAGTTAATAGGGGACTACTCATGGGCGGACTGCTCCTTTCGTTGGCGTGATCCGAGACGTTTGAACGAGAACTCCCACGTCCCGAGCAGGCCAGATGGCTTAAAGATCATGATGAGAATCAGGGCTAGCGAGTAAATAATCATGCGCAGGGTCCCAAAATTCTGTAGGACGGTATCCAGCGTTCCCAAAACAATGGCGGCGATGAAGGTCCCGGTGATACTCCCAACACCACCTAGAACGACGATAATTAGGATGGCAATTGAGGCCATGATGTTGAAATCTCCGGGGGCAATGGTTTGGATGTAGGCGGCGTGGAGGGAGCCCCCAATGGCCGCGGTGCTAGCGCCGAAAATAAAAGCTGCTAACTTCCAACGGGTCGTGTTGATTCCCATAGATTCAGCCGCAATCTCATCTTCACGAACGGACATGACGGCTCGGCCGCTGCGACTGTGGATGAAGTTGACGGTCACGATGGTCGTTACACACATGAAGACGTAGACGGTGACCCAGGTCACCAATGGTGGGATGTTGAAGAGTCCCGCGGCCCCGTTGGTAATCTTGAGGTTGTTGATTAGAATCCGAATAATTTCGGCGGCCCCCATCGTGGCAATGGCCAGGTAGTCTCCACGTAGTCGCAGGGTGGGGATGCCAACAATCAGGGCGGCGACAATGGCGATGCCGATGCCGACCACCACGGATAGGTAGAAGCCGATGGGAGTGACTAGCGTTTGCGTGATGATCCCGGTAGCGTAGGCGCCGATGGCCATGAATCCGGCGTGTCCCAGTGAAAATTGACCAGAGAAACCAATGATTAGGTTCAGCCCCGTGGCCAGGATGATGTTGATGCCGATGGTAACGAGCATGTTTTCAATGAAGGTGTTGATAATGCCGAGAAATTCACAGGCGTCGATCACAAAGAAGCCGAGCACCATCACGCCTAGCCAGGCGGCATTGTATTTCAGATTGGCTTTCATTTATGACTCACCTACACTTTCTCTTTGGTCTTCTTGCCGAAAATACCAGCAGGTAGGACCAGCAGAATCACGATTAGGACGAAATAGACGACGGCATCTTTGTATGCTGAGAGACCCACGGCTTGGACGGCTGTTTCCAGCAGACCAATCAGAAAACCGCCGAGGGAAGCTCCGGGGATGGAACCAATCCCGCCAATGACGGCGGCGACAAAGGCCTTGATCCCGGGGGTCATGCCCATCAACGGGTCAATTGAGTTGTAATACAGGCCAATCAGCACACCCGCAGCCCCTGCCATAGCGGAACCTAAGGCAAAGGTGAAGGAGATGGTGTGGTTGATGTTGATTCCGACTAATTGGGCTGCTTCGGGGTCCACGGAAACGGCTCGCATGGCTTTACCCATCTTGGTCCGTTTGATGATTAACTCCAGTAGGAGCATCAGGAGACAGGCGGTCCCCAGAATCAGCAACTGAATATTGGAAATCCGAATGCCGCCAATGTGGTAGGTCACGGTCTGAATCGCCTGTGGGAAGTTTCGGGTGTTGGCAGTAAAGAAGTAAGTCATCCCATTTTCAAGGAGAAACGAGACCCCGATCGCCGTAATCAATGCCGTGATACGGGGGGATTTGCGGAGAGGCCGATAGGCAAAATACTCAATGATGACGCCAACTAGGCCGCAGAAGAGCATGGCTGACAGCATGGCGAAGAGAAAGTTGAAGTGGAGCTGGTTGATGACAAAGTAGCCCCAAAAAGCGCCAAGCATATAAATGTCACCGTGGGCAAAGTTGATCAGCTTAATGATGCCGTACACCATGGTGTAGCCCAATGCGAGTAGCGCGTAAATACTACCGAGCGAGAGCCCATTGATTAATTGTTGTCCGATTGTTTGCATGTAATCACTCCAAGTCTATTTCACGTTGTACGTACGCTGAACCTCACCCTTAGTCAATTGTTCAACGATCATGGACTTCTCAGGGTTGTGGTGTTGGTTCATGGTGATGGTCCCGGTGACACCCTTGAAGTTCTTCAGCTTAGCCAATCCATCCGTGATTTTAACGGAGTTAGCGGAGCCTTCATTTTCAATGGCGGCCTTGACCATGTAGACGGAATCGTATGCCAAAGCAGAGAAGGTTGGCGCCGTAGTGTGATACTTCGCCTTGAAGTCCTTCAGGAAGCCAGCAGCAACGGCGTTCGTGTCACCAGATTTCGTAGAGAACGGTGTGGTGTAGTAGACTTGGTTGGCGCTGGCCTTACCAGCAATTTTAGTCAGCTTTGCGTCGGCCATGCCGTCACTGCCGACGATGGGAACGTTGATGCCAGCTTGTCGGGCTTGCTTGATGATCAAGCCCAGTTCTGAGTAGTAGCCGGGAGCGTAGATGGCGTCAATCTTTTTGTGTTTGAGGGCGGTTAAGATGGCGTTGAAATCCTTGTCGCCTTCCTGGAAAGTCTGGCTACTAGCGATGGAACCCGTGTAGGTCTGTTTAAAGGCCTTGGTCAGTCCGGTTCCGTAGTCACTAGAGTTATCGGTGAGGACGGCGACCCGTTTAGCTTTCAGTGTATTCGTCATAAATTTGGCTGCCGAGGAACCTTGGAAATTGTTTTGGAAGCAGGCGCGGAAGATATACTTTTGCACGTCGCCGTTTTTTTGCAGTGTGTAGTCAGGATCGGTAGCGGAGGGGCTGACGGAAGGGACAGCAGCCTTGGTCATGTTGGGGATAGAAGCTGTCCCAGCGTTGGTGGCAGCTGGTCCGACTACGGCAACCACCTTGTCATTATTGACCAACTGGGCGGCAACGGAAGCAGCGGTGGTGTTGGAAGTCTTGTTATCACGAATGACCAGTTGAATTTTCTTTTTGGATTTACCAACCTTAATTCCACCGGATCGATTAATTTTGTTAACGGCTAATTGGATACCTTGTTTCTGTTGTTGACCGTAACCGGCAGCGGACCCAGAAAGCTCCATGTTGACCCCGATTTTAACGGTCTTGCCGGGATTATTACCCTGGCTGCCATTATTCTTAGCGGTGCTACAGCCGGCCATAGCGACGGCGGCGATGGAGAGTGCTGCGATTCTAATTGTCATTTTTTGCCATGTGTTCATATGTAATTCCTACTTTCTGGATTTTATTTGGTGACCAACTAAACTGGTTGATTTCCTCCCTTGGCTAATAAAAAGGCCTCATCCACGGAATGGATGAGGCCTAAGTACGTGTACTCAGCCCGCCATCCACGCAATGGGAAAGAAGGGCTCAGTACTTGAATTTGAGTGTTACCTCAAGGTCAAGTGACCGGGTCCTTCTTCGTTAATAATAAGGCTGCGTTTTGAACGGCAGGGGCGGCTGCCATGTTGGTTGTCTTTAGAGTTGTCATCATGATAGAATCCCTGCCTTTCAAAAGTTTTTTTGCTGTTTTTGCATTAGTTGATGTGTCCTACAATAATTAAAACTAAATGAGATGTCAATAGATGATCTCATTTTTAATTTGAACATCATCGTAAACCCCTTGGTATATAAGGCTTTTGGCGATTTAAAAAATAAGAGAATGACTAAAGGAACACTGGCACCGACGGTTGGAATTGACCAACTTGGTGCATTACCAAGTTGCTTAGGCGTGTTTGTGGCTCAAAAACCAGGCGGGGATGGCAGTGACGGCAATGAACCCGACGGACCACATGAAGGCGGTTTGGTACGCAGCATTTAGGCCTACCAGTGGGAATTCATGTTGGATGATGGTTGCCAGGACGGCAGTCCCCATGGCACCACCAATATTTTGTAGCATTCGGGTGGCCGTCGTTGCCTCCGCAACCAGATGTTGTGGTAGGCCCGTGTAGCTATCTGCCATGACCGGGATGGTTAGCCCGCCTTGGCCAATTCCCCGAATGAAGAGCACGAAGAGGAGCAGCCAAGTACTGGTTTTAGCGGTAAAGAAGACGAAGGGCAGGGTGCCAGCAATGGCAATGAGAATTGATCCCAGGACGACCCAGCGAGCACCGATACTATCTGTTAGCTTACCAATTTGACTCCGGGAGAGGAGCAGTCCTACCCCTTGGGCAATCAAATAGGTACCAGACCAGACAACACTAAGGCCGCGGCTGTTTTGCAGGTAGAGCGGCAGTAAAAACATGGCACCGTTAACGGCAATCCCAGATAGCATGAGGATGACGGCCGAGGCGTTAAACGTGGCTGACTTGAAAAGTTGCAGACTGACCAAGGCCTTGGTGGGGAGTAGCCAGGCGTAAAGGATGTAGCCAAGAAGCAACGCGGTAGCCATAATGAGTGGCGTTAGGACGTTGGCAGATAAGAATTTGTCACCACTGCTAAAGCGCGTGATCCCAATGATGGCCGTGATGAACAGGCCTGCCAACAGGCTAATACTGGGAATATCTAGGTGTTTGCCCGCTTTAGGAGCTGGAAAGGCCGGCATTTTCCAGGCCAATAAGACTAGTGAGATGAGAACTAGCGGAATATTGATTAGGAAAATCCAATGCCAGTTGAGTGCTTGAATCAGATAACCCCCAATTGTGGGTCCTAGAATGGGAATCAGCACGGCGGGCATCCCGACGACAGCCATGAGTTTGCCGAGATTTTGTCCCCCGGTGGCTTGGACGATCAGTGTGGTGATCAACGGGGTGACGAAGCCAGCTGCAGCCCCCTGAATGACACGTCCTGAGACCAACCAAGGTAGTGTGTTTGCCCAGCTGGAGACGATTGAGCCGGCTAGAAAGACAATGAGAGCGCCCAAATAGAGCTGCTTACCGTCGAACCAGTTAGTGGCCCAGCCGGCTATTGGAACGGCAATGCCTAGGGCTAACACGTAACTGGTGGTGACCCACTGAACGGCGTTGACGGAAACTGCCATCGACTTCATAATAGTAGCAAGGGCGACGTTGGTCATAGTTGTGTCCAGAAGCGGTGCAATGGCGCCGATGACTAGCAATAAAGCAATCTGAGTAATGTTTTTTTGCGATTGATGTGTGGTCATAGTATCACCTGTCTTTAGATTAGATACGGACGTATCTTATATTTGAAGATAGTACACGCATCTTGGAGAAAATACAAGGGAGAACGGCGAAATTATGACAGAAAAGAAAACACGTCGCAGAGGAGCAGCGTTAGAGAATGATATTTTGGCCGCTGCCTGGGCGCAACTCCAGGAGAAGGGGTATCAGTCCCTTACGATTGAAGGGGTCGCCGAAGCCGCTGCAACCACCAAAACGGTGTTATACCGGCGCTGGCCGGACAAGGCCCATCTAGTGATCGCCGTGCTAAGTCACGAAAAATTAGTGCCACCTTACGTGTCACCAGATACGGGCAGTCTGCGGTCAGACTTTCTGGATTTATTCGGCCAAATGGCTGGTTTCTTAGCTAAACTGAACGAAGAAACGTTTCGGGGATTGTTGGCGGATCGGTTAAAGACCGTAGATTTCTCTCAGTTGCTGACGGTTGCCAACGATGGTAGTGAAATGGAACGCTTGGTCCAGCCGATACTGGATCACGCCGCTGCTCGTGGAGAGATCAGTCGGGCCAAGTGGCCAGCACGGGTGGTCAGATTGCCGGCGATTTTGCTGATCAATGAGATCTTTAGTCATCAGACACTGACTAATGAGGCCCAACAGGCGATGGTTGATGAAATTCTGTTGCCTGTTTTTGGCGGGAAAACGGTGTAAGCTTAGCCATCGTGTCAGCCGGTCTCGCGCCTATTGGGTTGCATGTGAAAGCAGGTTAAAGAGATAACCGCGGTAGATTGAAATGTCGATTTAAATAATCAATTGAACAAAAAGTCTGCTTAGAATTCGTCATCATTCTAAGCAGACTTTTAGATTGGTATATGGTGCTTATGGTGTGGGGGCGTTGAGGCTGACCGTGAGGATCCGAACGTCATAGCTGGCGTTGGGGGCCTGAATCGTGACCGTGTCGCCTGGTTGGTGGCCCAACAATGCTTTACCTAGTGGGGAAACGCGGGTAACTTTGCCGGCTTCTAAATCAGCTTCCTGAGTGCCTACTAGCTGGTAGGTGGCTTGGTCCTTATCATCCAAAAAGGTAACGGTAACCCATTTGCCGAGTTCGACCACGTTGTTGGCGGTGGGGTCCACGACTTTAGCGTACTGCAGTTGCTTGTTGAAAAAGCGTGACTGACTTTCTAGGTGGCGGAGGTCCCGTTTTGCCGCTGAATATTCGGCGTTTTCTGAAAGGTCTCCGTGAGCGCGAGCTTCCGCTAAGATTGCGATTTTTTCTGGCCGGTCGGCTTCAAGCGCGGCGATTCTTGCCTGTAACTCCTGATAGCCGGCAGCCGTGATGGGGTTGAAGTCCCGTGAATCTGCCATCGAATCACTCCATCCATTTCAAGATTTAGGTCTAGTTTACAGCAATTTGGGTTCGAAAGGAAAAGGGGGGGCGCTTGGTGGGCACTTTTCTGGTCGGTACTGGATGCGACAAGCGAGCTAGGGTCTAATTGTGATTGGTTTCTTGCTTTTGTTAGGTCACCGGGATTAGGTTACGGGCGAGTTACTCATGCATTCTTCGGTGTTGGATGGGTATCTGATGGTGCGTTGGGTATGCGTAGGTTAACTGGGTTGTATGGCAGGATGCGCGGCGCAGGCCCACCACCGGATGGGAACAGTCAGTCTCGGATTGTGAGGAAATGAGCCAATCACGGGGCCCATTAGTGCCCCTAAACGAGGTATTGACGTGGGTTGCTGGAGTTTTGGCTGGCCATTCGCGTACCCGTCATCTTAAAAAATTTTTCCGTTTACTTGATTGTGCGAAATTTAATTGTGCTGTTTTTCCCTACGTTAACGTTAAATAATTGACGTTTTCGCTACTTAGCCGTTGATCAGTGGGGAACATGTTAAAGTAGTGACAGTTGGAAGGAGTCAGTTTTACGGCAACTGATTTCGCAGCTCAATCGGTTAAAGTGTATCTGTTTGACAGTGGCTAACCGTTGACGCTGGTAGTTCCATGAATCTAATCCAAAGGTTGAACTGGTAGTCTATCTGGTAGGCAATTAACGAAGTTAGTAAAGTAACGCGTTACCAATTGGCTGAAGAGTAAGTGGTGGTTATTGGAGAACCCGAGGGGATTAGACGTGTTGGGTTAGAGCTTGGGGGAGTGCTAATTTGACAGAATAGAAGTATATAATCCACTTAGGAAGAGGCTGCCTGGGGTAGCTTCTTTTTTTGGACGCAGAAATTTAACTGATTCCCCGTATTTCGTGATAATAACGATTGCAAACCGCTACCTTTCAGGTTACATTAATGGGTGATAGGTATTACAACGGTTTAGTTAAGAGGGTGGTATAAAGTGCTAGCGGTTTATCTTTGCGAGGATAATCCAGAACAATTGAAGCATTATACCGACGTTGTTCAGCGGTATATCATGATTAATGACTACGATATGCAGGTTCAATTGGCCACGCCAAGTCCGCAGAAACTATTAGCTAATTTGACGGCTAACCCCCCGGAGTACGCGCTGTTTTTCCTGGATATTGAATTTCCGGCGGAGGACATCACGGGATTGGAACTGGCAATTACGATTCGGCAGCGGTTAGGCTTTGCAGAAATCGTGTTTGTGACGACGCACTCTGAGATGGCGCTGCTAACGTTTGAACGGAAAGTCGAGCCCATGGATTTCATCGTGAAAGACTTAGGACGTGCGCAGATTGACCAAAAGTTACGGGAAAATATCGACTACGGGTATGAGCGTTACACAAATTATTTAGGAAATACGGAAAATTTATTTAGCTATACGATTGGTGGTCGCCAGTTCAGTATGCCTATGGGTGACGTTTACTTCGTTGCGACTTCTGATATGGCCCATAAGGTTACGGTGCACGCTGCTAACCAACTGGTTGAATTTCCTGGTTTCTTGAAGGATATTGCTGACGAGTATCCAGAGCTCTATCGAACGGATAAGAGTTTTTTGGTTAACTTAGCGAATGTTAGTGGACTAGACGTTCCCAATCGGCGTCTGATTTTTCCAAATGGTGATGAGACGGACGTAGCAACACGGCGGTTCCATGAGGTGAAGACGTTGGTTCAGAAGCATTTAAAGGCCTGAGAGGGTGACACGATGCACATCTTTGATACACACTTTTGGATAAACTTTGTGTTAGCCATGACGATGCAGTGGTTTTGGACGTTGTGGATTGGGGTCATTCGTCCACGTAACTGGAAATTGCCACTGAAATGGGTAGGGTGGGCGTTGATTCCGGCCATCATTGGCACCTCCTGGTCGTTGGCGATTCCCCCCGTTTCGGCCTTACTTTATTTAAATCATCACCGACCGAAGATGTCGCTAATATTTGTCAACGCAACGATTGTGATCTATCTGGTGGTCGTTTTGGTTAATGATGTGGTTCGCGCGGTAACGATTGAATTATTTGGTTTTGTGACCAGCCAGACGGCTCCGGTCATTGCCGGCCGGCTGGTTTTTCAAGTTTTCGTCTATACGCTCTGTTCGCTTGCGGTTTCTGGAATGCGGATTCAACCCGGAAATCTGGAAGAACTAGCGCTTAGTCGCAAGGAACAGTGGACGGTTATGGCATTATTGGGGAGTATGGCGGTTCTGGCCCAGCTGTCGACCGTCATCATCCATCGGCTGGCCATTACTCACGCGATGATGACCTTTGCCCTTAGCATCGAATTGATCATGATTCTGTTGATTAGCACCAGTTTGTTCTACTTTCTGCAGAGCTTCTTTCATCGTCAACGTGTTAAGGCGGGTTATCAGGAACTACTTTTACGTTCGCGCTATGACCGACGAATTTCCGATCAGGTCCGTGCCATCCGCCAGTTCAAACGACAGTATCAAAAGCAAATGCTGCGGTTGGGTGACTACCTCGATGCTGAAGATTATGCTGGTTTGACGACTTACTTTCAAACGTTGGATTCACGCTGGCATGCGACCAGCCATGTGACTGATCTGGAAGAGAGTGGGTTGCAACGACTGAGTGATCCACCGTTGAAGAGTCTGTTGTTTCAAAAGATTCTGGCAGCTCAAGCTAAGGGCCGTGACCTACGCTTGGAGATCCCTGATGAAGTTCGAACTTTCCCAATCGATAGTCTCCTCTTGATTCGTATCGTGGGCATTTTACTCGACAATGCCTTGGAATCGGCGCCCGTTGCGGATCAACGGGATATTTATTTTGCCATTCTGACGTATCCTGGTTCCATCGAAATTTCCGTGGCCAATCCCGTGTCACAGAAGGAACCCCCACAGATCAACCGGTTCTTGACGACTGGGTACACAACGAAGGGTTCCGGCCACGGTCAAGGACTAAAAACTGTGCAAGAGATCGTTATGCAGACTGACAATGCCTCCCTACAGATTGCGTTGAAGCGGGGGATGCTGTACTTTACGCTGATTCTAACCAAGGAAGGCGGGTGAGAACGTGATTCAGGTCAGTGCGTTGAGTTTTTCGTTATCAGAGTTTTCACTGGTCTTTTGGTTTGTTTACTGTCAATACTATTGGTTTCCCCAACTGCGGGTGAAAAAGAATTTCTCGCTGTACTGTGCGCTGATTGCCGCGGGTTACACGTTGATTGATTTTATTAATCCGTTTACCTTTCATAGCTCACTATTGGGTGCTCTTTCTGTGGTCATTATGTTGGGGGTCGAACTGGGGTTGATCGGCTATCAACGGAAATGGGTGTACTTACCCGCGTTTATTGAAGTTTCTATTTTGGCGTACTTATTAATTGAATTTGTGGATATGGTAGTTATTGTGGCCACGATTTATTTGACGAACATGCGGTTTGCTACCAGTCTGTGGGGGACGTTGTCTGAAATAGCGGTTGATAACATTATCTTTGTACTGATTATTATGGGTCTTTGGATGACCCGAGCTCCCATGGAAAATCTGATTGAGTCCATGATCGGTCGTTCGATTGAGTACATGTTTCTGACGTTTATGGCGACTTTGGCGGTCGTATACATTCTTTTTGAATACTCCTTACAGATGCTCCAGCGGTCGGACCAGTACCTGATATTTTTAGCTGGAATTGCTGGGACACTGCTAGTGGGCCTATCTTTGAGCACGTACATATTGATGCAGACCCACCTGCAAGAGGAACACACACAACTTCAGCGGCAGCAACAGGCTTTTAGGGAACAGTATACGACTGAGCTGAATCGGCAGATGAGTGTGGTTAAGAAATTTAGCCACGACTACCAGAACATGTTGCTGGGGCTGGGGGGGTACCTGGAAGATCAGGACTATGAAGGCTTCCGTCAGCTATATATCGATATTCGTTCTGGTTGGGCGACTAGTAATGCAGCGGAGTTGACCATTGACGACTTGGAAAATGTCCCCGGTACCAGTCTGCGTTTCCGACTGTATCACAATTATCTGTTAGCCAGACGTGAGGGGGTCCAACTCTTTGTGAAGGTCTCGGATCCGTTGACGGCGACTGTGGCCGCACTTAAGCAGATGGGGGCGATGATCGATGAATTGGCGCCAGAGATGTTGCCAATCATTAAGCAAGTCTCGCCGGCTATGATTACGCTGGAATTGAGTGAGACACCGCGACTGTTACGATTGCAATTAACGTTTCCTAGCCCCCCTAATGCACGGGTCGATGGGCACAAACGCATTATCTCGGATTTGGACACATTAGATTTTTCTAATGCGTTAGGAATGCTCCCGCAACAAGGAGCCAGTACTTTGCAGTTAAAATTCCACTGGGGTCAGTTGATTGTGACATTACCGAAGGGTTCTGGGCAATAGACCGGGTCTTGGAGTATTCACAAAGTCCGGATGATGAATAGTTTATCGTTCGCTGCCATCAGTTGTAAATTATTCACTGAAAACGCTTGCAATCTCATGCCCATCTGATATACTAAGACTTGTAATACCAATCAATCTTTCAGGGAAGTTGTAAAATAAAGTGATTTTATAAGTTCCCGACTTTGTGAAATAACTCTCATTCAAAAGATAAGAGTTATCTTTACAGCACGATTAGTTTTCGTTAACTAACCGTGGTTGAATTGCTCAATAACTACATATTGAGATTAATAACTGATTTCGAGTGAACAGCGTTTTCCTGACTACAAACTGTGATGATGTTGAATGCTCTAATGATGTTAGTGGGAGTCGGAGAGTGGTTACTCCGACTTTTTTTGTGTCTGAGATTAGTTTTCAAACATGACTGATGTTGTGTTCCGCCTCCGGTTGCGGTGGATTTCGCCGGCAACGGCATTAACGGTATAGTTCAATTTTGAATTGCCACTTGTAAGATGGTTGTCCGTTGCATGTATAATTTTAGGCTGCTAACAACTGAAAGCGAATTAAATATTAGTATCTAAAAAAGTCGCGTGCCGCTAGGGGATTGAAACCCAGCGGCACGCGACTTTTTTACACAATATTTAGTAAATTCAAAGTTCCCCAGACCAATAAGCTGGCTAGTAAAACCAATAGGATAAGGATTGCCCATTTCTGTGGCCAACGCATCATATCCCCCCCTAAGCCATTCAACTGACTTCAGTATACGGGATAAAAATGATTAACGGTTGTAATCGTCTCAATCGTAGAAAAATTGACGATTACGCTAATTCATGTGAAACGTGGCAAAATCAGCGGGTACGGGTGCCATCACGGTGGTTAAAGGACCATCCAGTGTCCATGGCTGGGGAAAGTCCAAACGCCAACAGTGTAGCCGTAAGCGGTCCTGACCGGGGTCTGCGTAGAGGGGGTCGCCAACCAATGGATGTCCAGCGTTGGCTAAGTGCACCCGGAGCTGATGTGTCCGACCGGTCTCTAGCCACAATTTGACTAACGTGGCACCGGGTTGGTGGTCGGCGACTTCATAGTGGGTCACGGCCGGCTGGGCATTTGTGCCATTAACCAGACGTTTGCGCTGGTCATTGGGGTCGCGACCGATGGGGTCATTAAAGATGCCTTGGCCCTGTAAGGTGCCGCGGACCCAGGCCAAGTAGGTCCGTTGGACGCGTTTTTCAGCAATGTTGCGGACCATCACGGGGACTACGGCTGGAGTCTTAGTCATCAGGAGGGCACCAGTGGTTTCCTGGTCGAGGCGACTTAGAATGTAAGGACCTGGTTCGTCGGGCCCCAAGTAGGCGGCTACGTGATTCAATGTGGTACCACGTTCTGCTGGTTGATTAGGGTGCGTCTTACTGCCCCGGGTTTTGTTGACAACCAGTAGATCGGCTGTTTCGTAGAGCACGTTGACGGTGGCGGCACTGTCGGGGAGCACGTCTGGGAATGGTTCTTTGAAGTCAGCGGGAACAAAGGTGAGTTGGACGGTTTCACCAGCGTAAACGGGTTGATTCATGGTTCGGTAGGCACCGTTGACTAGAACTCGCTGGTGAATTCGTAGGTCATGGACGAGATGACTGGGGAGCAACCAGGCCGTCAATAAGGCTCTGAGTGGCATGGGGAGTTGCGTTGCGGGGATAGTCTGGGTGTAAGTCCATTGCATGGTGACACTCCTTTCCGTGACAGGGAAATTCCTAGTCACAAGCTGGTGGTAATTGAACGTTGAAAGCATTTAGAGGTTGGCAGCATAGTGGAACTTTCCGCCTTACCGGCCGCCAGATATGGGCTGGAGCGGTGCGGACGCAACTTGAAGCCTCGAAAGACTCGAGTCTCCAAGCTTGGTTTTTAGGAAAAAACACCTACTAACTAAGCAGAACGACGCGCCTGAGCCCATATCTGGCGATCTCTCGGCTTACGCTGGATTTTGCTGTAGGCTAAAATTTCAGTTAGTCCATCGTGAGTGGTGTGAATAAATCCTTCAGCGATTATTATGTTAAACCGCAATCGGAATCCCTGGCCGCCGGAGTGCAATCAATGAATCTTTCAACCTTTAGTGGGCAACAAAAAGGGCTTGGAACAGTTGTCCCAAACCCTCACATTAGCTTTATCTAGAGTCGTTTATTCTGGCTTAACAATCAGCACATCGCAGATAGCAGAACGGCTGACGTAGTTGGTAACTGAACCAACCATCAAGCGTTCAACGGCCGTTAAACCAGTTGAGCCGATGATAATCAGTTCCGTCTTATGGTCAGCTGGGAATTCACGTGCAATGACAGGCTTGGGATTCCCAAAACGAACGTGAATGCTGACGTCAGGAACGCCGGCGTCGATAGCTTGTTGCTTCAAGGCATCGAGACGATCTTGGACGTCTTGAGAAAGCTTGTAAATGACGTCACCACTGACGGCACCACCATAGGTATCACTGAACTGGTTAACTTCCAGTACGTTTAAAATATCAAGATGAGTGTTGTTACGCTTAGCAACTTCGATCGCTTTTTCTAAGACTGGTTGGGTTGCTTTAGAACCATCAACTGGAACCAGAATGTTCTTGTATTGTTGTAACATATGCAATGCCACCCCTTCACGATGCATCTTATACTTTACCTATACTATATCATTTATTCCCCAGCGTGTAAGCACTTAATTCAACGGTGAACATTGAAAAAACGTGAAAAGGCCGCCATTTAGGGCGTTCCTTGATTTCAAAAATTCAGTTGAAATATTCATAGCTTGGATGAATAAATAAATATACCGGTTTTGGTCCGCCGGGTGCGGCAGTTTTGAAGCTAGAATGGGTGGTCCACATCGTTGACAGTCAGCTACTCAGTGGTGGTTTCAGTTCCTGGCATGACCATGAGGGCGGTTTCAGTAATCCCGTATTTTTGGGTCATCAGGGTGTTCAGGGCCTGAGTCAGCTGGTAAATGGTGGCGGCGGTCATTTGGGGGTCTACGGCAATGGTCACACTGACCATTACTAAATTACCGTCGTAGTAAGCTTTAAGAAAAACAATCCGTTGGACCTGAGGGAGCTGTGCGATCGTCTGACAATATTGTTGTTCTAATTGGGGGTCAAAGTAATCGACCAGTTTGAGGCTACAATTTCGAAATATCTGAATCCCCGTGTAGAGGATGTAGATTCCTAGAAGTAGACTGGCCAGGCCGTCGATCCAGGCCCAATGTAGCCAGCCAATGCCCAAGATGGTTAACACAGTAACGAGACTAGTGAGGGCATCCGTATAGGTATCCTGAGCGGCCGCAGTCAACGCAGTATTTTGGAGGCGCTGGGCCCAGCGATGGTTGGCGCGCCACAGGAGCAGAAGCACACCACTGGAGATGAGGGCGGCAACGCCCGCAGTATTGGGCTGCAGGTGATAACTAGGATGCAGAATCAACGTTCTGCTGGCGTTATAGATGATGTTGGCAGCGATGATGACCATGACTAGGCCAGCCGTTAACGTGTAGAGGGTTTCGAAACGAAAACGAGACTGTTGCGTACGAGGGCCGACGTGTTCCTGTTCAGTGGCGGCAATGGGTGCGCCCCAGAGGTCGTCATCTCTGGTTTTACTGGCAATGTAAAGACCGGTCATGAGTAGGCTAGTTGAAAAGATACCGGATAAGTTGTTGAAAGCATCTGCCCGGAGCACCTGCGAATGACTCCAAGTGGCGGCGAGGTCCTCCACCAGGAACAGCCCTAAGTAGGTGGCCACGTTTTCCCACAGATGTCCGTAGGCTAGTCGTAGGTCGTGAACCACAGCGTGTTGCACACGATTCCAATCATTAGCGGATTGATTCATCCTATTACCTCCAACTAGTTGTTAGGCCAAGTGAAATTTCTGCTGGATATCAAAGCGTTCTTCTGGACGGAGCAACCAAGTGGTCGTGATAATAGCAATTATTAGTTCACTGCCACTGACAGCAATTTGAATACCATAGTGGACGGGATCTGAGCTAGAGAGAGCCAGACGCTGCTAGAATCAAAAAGTCGTTGAGAAAATGGCCCGCGATTGGCCACCAGAGGCTGTCGGTCCGTAGATAAACCGCGGCGAATAGGAGACCAATCGCCAAGGCACTGGTGGCTTGGAATCCAGTTGATAGCAGTGATTGATGGGTGAGATTTAGGAGGTGACTCAGACTGAATAGCAGGCTGCTAACAAAGGTGATGGTTAGTAAATGACGAGTTCCCCAGATGCGTAAGAGGCCGCCCAGCACGATGCCGCGGAAGAAGATTTCTTCGTATGCGGCGATGCAGAGGGTCGGCGCAATTGCCCGTAACGCTGAGTGAGCAGGGAGTGGCCCCACGGTCGAAACGCCCATCAGAATTAACAGCACGTAGATAACGGGGACGGTACTTACCCAGAGTTGATGCAAAAAGGTAAAGGGTGATTTGAACTTGAGTGGGGCGTGGATAATGGTGTGGTTGATAACCAATATGACGAGCAACAAGGTTAGGTCGGTGACCGAGATGCGGTTATCAGGGGTTAGTGGCAGTTGGATCATCGGCAGCATGAGTACCAACATGAACAACCAAAAGAGACCAATCATCCCGGTTTTGCGAAGTTTCATGTAATTCCTCCCTTTGGTGACCATCATTCTAGTCGCAAAGTGTTTAAATCGTTCTATGAATGGCTATAAAACGGTGGGTAATGGTGGTCACGTGACAAACGGCAGGTGGTTATTAGGAAATAAATTTACGGGTGATGGGTGATTCTTTGGAAGGACTCGATTAGGCTAATGTGCATGCCGGTGGGGCAGGATTATTTGGTATAAGTGGCTTTATTTCAAGGGGCTGGCGGCTGTCAGAACGTTTGGCAAGGGTGTTCTTAACGGGTATAGTACGACGTAACTACGGGACGCTCTGGAGAGAACTGCCGGCAGAATTAGGCAGAGGTGGGGTGGCAATATGAAACCGATTATTCAAGGAATCTTGGTTGTGGCAATGGTGATTGGTGCTTGGATTGGGAGCAATCGTCAGGCTTCAGCGAATAGCCAGTATTCTGCGGCACGGTCACGGTCAGTGCGGTTAGTTTGGCGCCGGAGCATGCGGCGGCACGCCCTAGTGGCTACCCAAGGTGCGCGTTATTCGCGACACTTAGGCGTTCGGTATAGCAACAATGATGTGACGCGCACCGTCGTTTGGTACACGGATGCTCATGAAAAATTGTATGAGAAGGACAAACATAAAAGTGCGATTTACTACCACGTCAAAAGCGCTGATGGCACACTAAGTGGCTGGATTTGGCGGGGGTATTTAAAGCCGGTCACCAAACACTTAACCAGCACGACCGCTGGACCAGTGACGGTTGATAATCTAGATTGGACTAAGACGCGGGCTTCTAAACGGGAAGCTCAGTTGATGCAGCTGTTCCCCGGCACGACATATGATGCGAGCGTTTTTCAAGCTGCAGATACAATATTGACGATTGATGATGCTCCAGACGTGGCGGATGCAATGACGGATATGGGAACCCAAAAATTCTTAGATTTTTACAAAGTGAGCTATCGGCAATTTAAACGAATTAATTTTGTAGCTAAGAATCCGGACAGTGCCACCAGTGTTGCGCAGGGCCTGGCAGCAGCTGGATATAATCAGACTGCACGGAAGCAATTTGCCGGTTGGCACATCGGTGGGAGTCTGGTTGGCCCAGATGATGGCAATGACGATAATATTTTGGAGGGTACCGTTCCAGGAGAGGGCTACCTCATACTGGTGAAAAAGTAGCGAGGCTAGATATTGCAAAATAAATATTGAAATGTTGGGAAGTTGGCCATTTAGGGGGTAATTAACGGAGGGGGCACCGAGAAATGGGAAACCAATCAGTTGGTTGAAAAACAAGCCGGTTAATTTTCATGGTTTTTCGCGAGGTGACGGGGTTGGCAAGGCCTGAGGCTTCCGGTATAGTACGAGTTACTCACTTAAAGAGGGTCACTTCCTTCCAAACCAAAAAGCCGACGAATCAGAGACGATTCGTCGGCTTTAATGGTTTTTCACTGAGAATGGATGATTGGTTATCTCCGGTTGCCGGGGACGAGGGTCTGCTGTGGGGAACCACCTGCGGCCTTGAGAATCGGTCCTCTGGTTCGCCTTGAAGCCCCGTCTAAATCGCGTGTTTCCAAGCTCGTCCCATGATGTAGGCCCGGGACAGAACACCTGAATCAACACCATCACCACGGCTGAGCCTCGTCCCGGCAACCGCCGCCAATAGCTATTTTCAATGAAGTTGGTCTAGTGGTAGTGGTGACTTGAGATATTTATCTCAGATAAGCAGAATTTCTGATTGCTATTGACGTTCAGTTATTCCAAACTATTGGACGTTAATGACAAGTTGCTCCAGAATTCAGAGTTGCCGTTGCTAATGTCGTAGCCCTTGACCCGGTGGTTAACGGGAGCCCAAGTGTAGTTGAATGCCTTCGGAACGACGTAAGCCTCTTCGTTCATGTATTCTTGCCATTCCTTGAAGATCTTAGTCCGGTAAGTGTCGTTCCAAGACTTCGAGTTGTTCATTTCACTGATCAACTTGTCGTTCTTGGCTTCAACAAAGTGGCTGAAGTTAAAGGTTGCGGACTGTCCGTACAACGTGGTTGGCGTTGGTTCGGAGGACAAGCTGAAGTTCGCGTCAAAGATATCCATCTTGTCTTGCTTTGGTTGTTGCAAGATGTTGTAGAAACTGTTCATTTCCATCGTCTTGCCAGTGGCCAGCTTAACGTTCAAACCAACCTTGTGCCATTGCTGCAGGTAGTCTTGATATTCAGCAGCTTGGACGGACGTTTCAGTCATGGCACCAAAGTAGATGGTCAGTGGCTTACCGTTTGGTTGGACCCGCCACTTGCCCTTCTTCTTGTAACCGGCTTCGTCCAGTAACTTGTTAGCCTTACTCAAGTTGTAGGGGTAACCCTTAGCTGAAGAATCCCAGTACTTTGCGAAGATTGGTGGAATCAGAGAGTTGGCCCGCCAAGTAATGCCATTACCGAACTTCTTGTTGACGGCATCGAGGTTCAGGGCGTACATCATGGCTTGCCGGAGGTTCTTGTTGGCCATTTTGCTCTTGGGGTTCATGACGTTTTTGCCGGCCTTGGTATCAAATTGTCCCACGTTGAAACCGAAGTAGCCGTAACCCAGCTCTGGTTGACCAACTGGCGTGTAATTCTTCAGGTTCTTCAGTTCTTTGTAGTCGGTCCCACGCATGATGCCAGCAGGTGAGGTAAAGTCGTATTTACCAGACTGAATAGCCTTGTCGATGTTATTCGGAGAGACTACAGTGATGGTGATGTGTTGAATTTGAGGTGTCTTGCCATAGTAGTATTTGTTAGGGGACCAGGATGTTGATTCACCTTCAACGACCTTGTCTAGCTTGTAAGGACCCGTGAAGAGGGGATTCTTCCGAATCTGAGCGGAAGCAGCTAGTTTAGCAATTGGCACATTCTTGATGTACTCGTAAGGTTCCACGGCGCCCCAGATGAAGGTGTTGCCAATGTATTTCATACTTGGTGACATCTTATCAAAATGAATGACGGCTACCTTACCGGTTGGGCCATCTGGGAAGGTGATCCCAGGAATGGTCTTAGCGGTGCCGGCGTGGTATGCGGCCATGCCCTTAATGGCGTTGAAGTCGGATGAGTACTGCTGTGAAGTCGTGTTCTTATTACCGATAACTTCGTAGGCATATTCGATGTCCTTAGCGGTGACGGGCATGCCGTTGGACCATTTGCCATCTTTACGAATGGTGATGGTGGCGGTCTTATCCTTTAGATTCAGCCGTTGATTGGCCAGCCCACCGTCAACAATCTTAAAGTCTTTATCGTAGTTGAAAAGGCCATCGATATTACCAGGTTGGTTACCGCCAGGAGCGAAGACGTCGGTATCCTCAGCGTTGGTAATCAGGGATGGATCTGTCAAACCTTGGAATGGAGCACTGTTGGGTTCGGCAATCTTTAAAGTGCTGTTCTTCGTGGCCGATTGATCTGTAGCCTTAGGATTGTGATAGATTTCAGCCAGGTTGATAGATGAACCGACTTCACCCGAACTGTTGGAACTCGAACTCTTTTTGGAACAGGCGGCCAATCCAATTACGGCTAGCAACGCCATGGTAGACAGGACGATTTTATTTTTCTTCATGTCAAAGTTTCCCCCTCGAAGTAAACGCCTCACATTGGTGACACAGGTTAAGTGAAGTAGGCACCATCTCCTCAAATGTTGATAAATTAATCTGTGGTTCCTTGTCGTTGAGAAGCGTCGGCAGCCCGACGAAGGACTTGACCGATGTAGCTGATGGCTAAGCACAGGATGATGATTTCAAGCGCAGCGGGTAACCAGGTCCACCAGTACTGCGTAATGTTATTGGGATCGTTGGCATTCGCAATCATGGTCCCTAGTGAGGGCGTTTGGCTAGGGAGACCAAATCCCAAGTAGGATAGCCCCGTTTCAACCCCAATGTTTTCAGCGAATGATAGCGTCGTGTCCACAATAATCAGTGACGAAATATTGGGCATAATGTCGCGAAAAATGATTTTCCAACGGTTAGTGCCGGAGGTCAGCGATGCAGCAGCGTAGTCTTTACCAGACTCTGCTAAAGTTCGCGAGCGAATTAGGCGTGACGTACCTTCCCAATAGAAAATGGAGAAAATCAGGGTTAGAGTAATGGCGTTGTAGTGTGGGATGATGGTGACCAAGACGATGATCATCATCGTCATTGGTAACATCATCATGAAGTCGTAGACCCGTTGCATACCCCAGTCGACGTACCCACTGAAGTATCCGGAGATCAGGCCCCAACAGATGCCAAACGTCGATGAAATGATGGTCAACCCTAACGCGATACCAATTGAATTTCGTGAGCCAACAATTAGTTGCAGAAGGATAGAGCGGCCACCAGCATCCGCTCCTAAAGGAAAGCCAGCGGTTAGCGGCCGGTTAAAGTAGTTCATGATGTTAGTTTCCATCATTTTGGGTGTATTGATGAATAGGGCACCTACCATGACGAAGAGAATAAAGCCAACGACGACAAAGAGTGAAACTAACGCGGGCCGGTCCGCCTTGAATTCATTCCAGATAATGCGGGCGGTGGAGGGCGTTGCTTCGGCCTGTGCTTCACGGGTCAACCGATCCAGATCGGCGGCCGAGATGCTTGAATGTTGCGCAAAATTTTCAGCCATAAAACTGCCCCCCCTTAGTCGATACGAATCCGTGGATCAACTAGACTGAGAATGATATCTGATAGCAGGGTTCCCAATAAGTTCAGAATGCCGTAGATGAGGACTAGCGCTGTAATCACGGTGTAGTCCCGATAGATGATGGAATTTACGAAGAGCAACCCCATGCCTGGGTAAGAAAAGACCGTTTCCGTAAAGATGGAGCCATTGAGTAATCCGGTGATGGAATATCCAGCAAATGCAGCAATGGGCAGCAAGGAGTTGCGAAAAATATGGTGCCGGTAGATATCCTTGCTGGGGACGCCTTTCGACTGAGCCGTTCGCACGTAGTCGGAGTGTTTGGCATCAATGACCTCGGAACGGAGATATTGCACGATATTGACGGTGCCAAATAATGCGCCGAGGAGGCCGGGCAATAGAATGTGGGTTAGGTGCGACCCAATAGTTTGTGCCCAGCCATTGGCGTTTGGTGAAATGGACCCAGTGGTTGGGAACCAACCCAGAATGTATCCGAAAACCCAGATACCAATGACTAAGATAACGAAGAAGGGGATGCAGTAGGTCACGTAGGTGTAAACCCGAATGACTGTATCAGGAAGCTGCCCTTCATGCCGCCCAGCGAAGACCCCCATTGGTAATGCTATGGCGTAGGTCAAAATCATCGTGAATAGAGCTAACCAGAGGGTGTTGCCTGCTCGTCCGGCAATTAAACGGGAGACGGGTTCTTGGTACTGGTAACTGTTACCTAAGTTACCGTGAAATAAGTGGACGACCCAGTGCCAATATTGCTGGTACCAGGGATCGTACAAACCGTTGAGCTTCATCAAGTGATGAATTTGTTCGGGGTCCGCTTTGGGATTGATGGACCCCGTAAAAGGGTCACCAGGCATTGCCTTAGCGAGTAAGAAAACCAGGATGCTGAGGATAATGACTTCAGGAATCATAATTAAGAGGCGACGAAGAATTGTTTTCCACATTAGTCCTGCGCCTCACTTTCTTGAGTCAGTAGTTGTTGTGCGCGTTCCGGAGGCAGGGCAACCGAATGGGTCGGACTGACCTGAATGAGTGGGTAAGCTTCCCCCGAGTCATCGTAGTAATCGTGCTGTTGGGATTGGTAGATTCGTTCGACCTTCTGTCGCATTGCCCGGTGGGCGGCGCGTTCACTGACGTTGACGTCCGGAATGGCTGCTAGTAGGCGCTTGGTGTAGATGTGCAGGGGGTGATTATAAATATCATCGCGGGTGCCTACTTCAACTAGTCGACCGCGGTTCATGATAGCAATGTTGGTACACATGTGGCGGACAACCCCGAGATCGTGTGAGATGAACAGGTAAGAGATGCCAAAGTCCCGTTGAATCTTTTTCATGAAGTTCAACACCTGTGCCTGGACGGAAAGATCCAAGGCGGAAACGGGTTCATCGGCGATGATCAATTTAGGGTTAGTCGCTACGGCGCGAGCCACCCCAATTCGTTGGCGTTGCCCCCCGGAGAATTGATGTGGATATTTGTACAGTGCGTCAGGATCTAATCCAACAATGTCTAGGAGTTGCAAAACCCGCAGCTTTTCCTGATCCTTAGTGAGATGTTCAAAGTTACGTAAGGGTTCTGCAATGATGTCCTCAATACGTTTGCGCGGGTTCAGACTGGATAGTGAATCTTGAAAAATCATCTGAACGTCGCGATTGTAGTCCAAGAGGCGGCGATTACGGCGTTGCGTAATGTCCTTACCCCGATACAGGATGGATCCGCTGGTGACTTTTTCGAGACCAACCACCGACTTCCCGGTGGTCGATTTTCCTGAACCAGATTCACCGACGAGACCGTAAGTTTCGCCGGCTTCAATGTTGAAAGTAATACCATCCACGGCTTTGACGGAGTCTGTCACTCGGTTCCAAAAACCCGATCGGATGGGATAGTGGACTTTTAAGTCTTTGATTTCAATTAAGCTCATACCGTGACGCCTCCCTCGTCAGGAAACTGAAAGGTTTGATAACATGTGCAACGTACCCAATGACCAGGAACCACCTCATGCATTTGCGGATTGGCCTCGTGAGCACTGGCAGGAACCCAAGGAATCCGGGGTGCAAAGCGATCTCCCGTGGTGGGCATCTTTTGTAGGGATGGGACGTTACCTTTGATGACGTAGAGGTCATCTTGCTGATTGTCGAGCTGTGGCATGGAGCGAAGGAGTGACCGTGTATACGGGTGTTCAGGCGTATCAAAGATTTGCTCGGCCGACCCCTTTTCGACAATTTGGCCGGCATACATCACGGCCACCTGGTCAGCCGTTTCGGCGACGACGCCTAGGTCGTGGGTGATGAGGATAATACCGGCGTGATTTTCACGTTGAATGTCGTGTAAAACGTCTAGAATTTGAGCCTGAATCGTGACGTCCAGTGCAGTTGTGGGTTCATCGGCAATGATCAAATCGGGTTTGCAGGCAATCGCAATGGCAATGATGACGCGTTGACGCATCCCACCTGATAACTCATGGGGGTATTGGCGGGCTGTTCGTTGCGGATTAACAATTCCAACTTGGTCTAGCAGTTCTAGGACGCGGTCGTGCTTGGCTGCCTTGGAAAGGTTTGTGTGGTAGGTCATGACTTCGCTGATTTGGTCTTCGATTCGCTTCAATGGGTTCAGTGCGGAGAGAGGATCTTGAAAGATCATCCCAATTTTAGCGCCCCGAAATTGGTTGTAGCCAGCCTCATCAAGCTGGAGAAGGTCAGTGTTTTCAAAGTCAATTTCGCCGGTGATGTGCGTCTCGCTCGGATCATGGAGACCCATGATGGTCGTGGCCAGGGTACTCTTGCCACAGCCCGATTCTCCCACGATAGCTAAGATCTCATCGTGGTGGACTTCAAGATTAATGTGTGAGATGGCGTCGTAGTACTGACCATTGATTTTAAACGCCGTGCTGACATCTTTGATTCTTAGAAAATTGTTGGCAGTCTCCACGAAAATCCCTCCCCAGAATTGGTGGTCGGTCATCCTTAATTGATCGGCTACTAAAATGTATAAAATTGCGACAACCCACACCTGCTGCTTGGGCGATTGAAAGCTCGTAATAACTGGTCGTTGGGTAAAACCAAAAGTAAGAAAATTTGGACCAGAATCCTTGATAAGCTTCAATGGCGCAATCATCGCAGATAACGCCGTTGATGGTAAAATTTTCGGCTTAAAAGTGGTTGGTTGGATAACGGGATTGTCAAACTAATAGTTGAGGGCCGACATTTATACAAGCAATTGAAATAATATACATAACTTGCAACTGATGAAATCAGGTAAGGAAATGTCGTTACGGCTACTAACGAATCAACTGAATGTGTTATGATAACAGTAATAAGAACAGATTTTTCGAAAGCGATGGCTGAACGATGAGACTAGACTTTTCCGTTGCCGTTCATAGCTTGTTATATCTGGATGAGAACCGTCCCCGGAAGATAGCGAGTCGTGAGTTGGCAACCTCCTTACAATTGAATGCGGTCATGATTCGTAACATCCTCTCGGTTCTGCATAAGCAGGGCTACATTGAGGGCTCCGTTGGTAAAAATGGGGGTTACCAATTAATCCGTGATCTTGCCGATATCAACGTGGGTGAGCTATATGATTTGACGATTCCGCCAACCATTAGCTACGCCCGTTTTATTACGGGTGATTCCAAGGGTACCAAAACGAGTGATCAGACGGATATTTCTGCCAACATTTCTCAAACGTTGACGGATCTTTTTACACTGGCCGATGAGGATTACCGTAAGTTTTACCACCAGTTCACGATGACTGACCTGAAGAAGGACCTGCACGCACATGGTTTTTTCCGACAGTTAATTAAGCAACCAGAGAAGCCAACTGACTGAGCTAAACACTGCCTTTTTGTTAGTGAAGCGTTTATAATTGAAACTGTAGATAAGGGATGGCGGTTACGGCCACCATTAATGATGTTGGAAGCTGCCCAGGGTGAACTTGGACGGCTTTTTAGTTTGCCCCCATATGCTGGTGAGTAGCCAGTTAAACGGCAGGTGACGCTTAAACCAGATTTATGGATCATTTTTCCAATATTTATTCTGCTAAAATGGGCTTACTCACTATGGGCAGTCTCCCTACCTTTTTCATGACAAATCAATGATTAACCCCTAAATTGTAATCGTTTGCAAAGCGTGCTATGATTTAAAGTAACCGGGATTACGACAGGTTAAGTCCACCCCCGGGTTGGTTAATTTGAAAGGGGTTTTGGGTTTATGTATTGGTATGCCATGGAATCACATGATATTCGTCACAACTTAGCGACTGAACAGTATTTGATGAACAACAAAAAGTTTGATGAACCACTGGTCTTGTTCTACTACGAAGGTCCTTGCATCATCGTTGGTCGTAACCAAAACACATTGGAAGAGATTGACCAAAAGTATGTGGAAGAGAACAACATCACGGTTACCCGTCGGTTATCGGGTGGCGGTGCTGTATATCAAGATCTCGGCAACCTTTGCTTTAGCTTCGTGGTTGATAGCGACAGCGAGGAGTTTGGCGATTTCAAATCTTTTGTTCAACCGATTGTGGACGCTTTACACGCAATGGGGGCAACAACTGCTGAAGTTTCTGGCCGGAACGACATTTTGGTCGATGGTAAAAAGTTCTCAGGTAACGCTATGTACTCACACAGCGGCAAGACTTTCTCCCATGGGACGTTAATGCTGGATGTAGACCAAGATGTGATTGCTCACGCCTTGAACGTGCCAGAAGACAAGATGAAGTCTAAGGGAATCAAGTCTGTTCGCTCGCGGGTGACGAACCTGAAGCCTTACTTAGCTCCTGAGTATCAAAACTTAACGGTTCCAGAATTCCGGGATACGTTACTGAAGGAATTGTTCCACGTGGACAATCTGGATGCCATCGCTGCTAAGAAGGTTGAAATCAAGGACGACGAAAAGGCCGCCATTGATAAGATTTACAACGACTATTACAGCAACTGGGACTGGGTTTACGGAAACTCTCCTGAATTTACGGTCAAGAAGCGGAAGCACTTTACGGCCGGTACGATTGACGCCCGCTTATTAGTTGATGGTGGAAAGATCAAGAACATCAAGTTCTATGGTGACTTCTTTGGCCCATCCGATGTTACGGAATTGGCTGACAAGCTCGAAGGTGTTCGGTATGATCGTGAACACGTTGGCGAAGTACTGAACAGTGTTAACAGCCAACTGTATTTCAACGGCATTGATACGCAGGATGTTGTTGACCTGCTCGTGGACTAGGAATCTAGTAGTTTTCGTGGATTAGCTGATTTTCCGCGGGGAATACGTTAGAATAGAAGAGGAAATTGACTAAAACGTGGTCGGTTTGACCGCGTTTTTTATTTTAGCGAAATTATTGAGGAGTTTATTTAAAAATGAAAGATCGTAACGTTATTGCCTGGGCGATTGTGTCCCTAATTGGCTTTATTGCCATTAATTTTCTGATGTCCCGTCCCTTCGTTGAAGTTGCTGGCGCACAGATGAACACGAGTGAATTCTGGCGGTCAACGATTTTGGCGGTTGTCCTGTACGCTGTTCCCATCGTTTTAGCGGCACTAAATTGGCGGCCATCATTTTACCTCATGGGACTCGTGATTGCGATGTATACGTTGTCCCTAGTGGGGGTGCTCTTGAACATGTGGAGCAACAGTAGTGCCGAAATGCTGATTCGGGTGTTGATGTCAGCCTTCGCGGTGGCCCTCATGGTGGCCAATGCCTACTGGTTGGTTTTAGCGTTACGTTTGCGGAAACGCGACCGAGATTCTAGAGATCGCCGACGCTTCAGTAATTAGGACGAGGTGAAAGAATGAAACGAGAAATTCAAACGTTTATTGATGCTGTGGCAGCCGATGAGATCGAACACGTCACGGCGGAAACGACACAAGCTAAATTTTTTGCAGATGCAGACAAGTTGATGGCACCATTGGCTGACTTTATTCGCCAACAAATTGGTGCAGATAAACTGGCACAAGCGGAACTGAAGCTGACTGACACGGACGTTTCAGTTCGGTTGGAAATGAGTGTTATCAACTTACCACTGCAAGATAGCAAGACTATTGGAAAAATCATGGAGACGACGGATGAAGCGGATATCAACGTTTACGCGGTGATCGAGACGCCAGACATCAACGTTTCCGGTTTGCGAATCGATGCCTTAGCACCAGCCACGACTTACGTGGATCAAGCCAAAGTTGCGGATCAAAGCCTGCACGATTGGTTAGGTTTGCAGATTGAGAAGCTCCAAGCGGCGGCTAGCAACAAGGAAGAAACTGACGTTAAGAAGAAGTAGCCTTGCGTTTCTAAGACTTATGTGCTAATATAATTCCTATGCGATGAGTCGAGAAATCACGCATTCCTTGCTTGCAAGGGGTGTCCGCGCAAGCGGCTAGGTGAATTTGTCAGCAGGGCACATATGTCACCGGATATGTGACGTGTCTGGTTTTGAGGGAATGTGGATTCCGAGATAAACCCATTCGTTTCGGCGAATGCTGTGTGAAGAACGTCCAATCAGTCTTTGACTGGTTGGGCGTTTTTTTATGGATTTTGAGAAAGAATCAAGCAGGTGACCAAAAAGGCTGATATTGTTTAAATAAGACGTGTTATATTAGGAATAACGAAAGCGTTTCACACACGGGAGATGATGGACATGAAATGGTTTAAATGGCTACTTATGTTAGGTATGGGAACCATGTGCCTATTTTTAGGCTGGAATTTCATCGCACAACCAGGCGTTGTGGCCCAAGCGGCTACGCAATCGTATGAGTTCACTTTGCGACCGGTTGATGAGAACGGAAATACTATTTTTTTTAACGATTCGGGAAGCAGTGATCTTGCTGCTCAACCAGTGTCAGGAAACTACGATATTGATTCGGAGACGACTTATCAAGATATTTTGGATCAGGAAAAAGCTAAAGGGTCAGGTGTGGACTATGTTCAAGTAAGGGTATCTACATTCACCCTAGTGCCGCACTAGCCAAGCGGGGGAAGTACCTGAAGCAAGGAACGGCCGTCAACGTGGTCAAGGCAGTGAAGGTTGGTCAAAAAACGCGGTATGAGCTAAGCGACGGTACTTTTATTACGGGGAACAAGCAGTTTGTTTCACCAACAAAGCCTAAAGTGGTCGTCAAAGTTAAGACAAAAACTAAGATTGTCCTGTATCATACCGTTAATTTGAACAAGAAAATCAAGACCTATAAACGTGGAACGACGATTAAGATTACCGGATGGGATTATTCTCATGGCAGTGATACCAGTCGCTCAGGCGTTCAGCGTTTTCGTACGGCTGGCGGATACATTACTGCAAACCGGCAGTACGTGGCAGTTATCAAGTAAGTGATGATGCTGACATTGCACAAAGACTATTGACTTTTAAGTAGAAATCGCCAGGTAACTGGCGATTTTTTTAATCTCTCAAAATTTTCTAGCCTTGACCAATCACTCCCTACAGTAACTGTGCTATTCTAAAATTAACTTGAATTTGAGGGGACCTGAAGATGAACAAAGGACGCGTGGAAGCCTTCACTGATGCAGTGGTGGCTATCGTTTTAACGATTATGGTTTTGGAGTTTAAGACGCCAGAGGAGCCGACCTTTGCGGCCTTGGCCACAGAGTGGAGCTATTTAGTCGCTTACTTGATTAGTTTCTTATTCATTGGGGTTGCTTGGTACAATCACCACTACATGTTTTCACTGACGAAGCGGGTGACCAAGGGCATCTATTGGATGAATAACCTCTGGATCCTAGTCATGGCGATGTTGCCAGTGTCGACGGCCTGGGCTGGTCGTTTTATTAGTGATGTTCAGCTGGAACTTTTTTACTTTATTATCTTCACCCTCTGGCAATGGGCCTTCGCGGGCCTTTCTTACGTGGTCATGCGGACCAATCGGGAGCACCATCCAGAAGTGGCTCAGAAGATTCGCCAAATGCCCGTCTATCGGATGAACATCAACGTCGGTTATTGGCTTGTCTGGGCCATCGTGGCGGTGTTGATCTTTCAGTGGCCGCCAATTGTCCTCATCTTTACGTTAGTAGAGTTGATTGCGATGGCAATTTCCACACCTAAAGATAGTGACAAATTGTTTTAGGGGAGTTAGACATGCAAGATAATTTATTTAATATTCCAGCCGTGGCTTATTTAGGCTGGCTGATTCCGTTGTTCTTTGGGGCCGGCTTTGTCATTAGTTACAGCATTGAGAAACGGCGACTGGGCAACGGATTGTGGTTTTCACTATTTTTCTATTCGTTTTTATCTTTATCGGCAATGACGATCTTAGGCACCAGT
Organism: Levilactobacillus yonginensis; assembly: GCF_964065165.1. Classification (NCBI taxonomy): domain Bacteria; kingdom Bacillati; phylum Bacillota; class Bacilli; order Lactobacillales; family Lactobacillaceae; genus Levilactobacillus; species Levilactobacillus yonginensis. The sequence goes on from NZ_OZ061549.1 coordinate 1,931,046, forward strand.
AATCGGTGGTTAATCGTCATCAGTCTGGTGTTATTCGTGTTACTACTGTTGCTAATCGGGGTGGTATTTACCCTCCAAGCCTTCCTGCTACTCTGGAATGCGTGGATCGTTTGGAAACGAGAAAGCCATACACTGGCTAATATGTTGACGTTGTTCTTAGGAATCGCCATTTTAGTGGCACCATTCGTGGTCCGGGCCACGACCCTGTACCTGCCCGTTCCAGTGGCTACAGCGTTGAACCTCTTTCCGTCGTTGGTGATTTTTTATGTGCTATTTTGGTTTTACAACTACCTCACGATGCTCTTTATCTATCAGTTTAATCGGCCACGGTATAAGCAGGACTACTTGATTGTCCTGGGAGCTGGCCTGTTAAATGGCGACCAGGTGTCGCCGTTATTGGGCCAGCGGATCGACCGGGCCTTGACCTTTTACCGCAAGCAACTAGCCAAGACCGGCCGCGCCCCCGTCATCATCTTTTCCGGTGGTCAGGGCGGCGACGAAACGGTGCCAGAGGGTGTCGCCATGCGACAATATGCCTTGGCCCGGGGATTACCCGTTGACCATGCGCTAGCAGAAGATCGGTCGAAAACAACCTACGAGAATATGATTTTCTCGAAAAAAATCATTGATCAACGGGGACCACAGCAGCCGCGGGTAACCTTCGTGACGAACGGGTATCACACATTTCGAGCGGGGATGATTGCCAAGCAAGCGGGTCTCAAGGCCAATGGTATCGGGGCGCACACGGCCAAGTTCTTTTTGCCTAACGCCATTTTGCGGGAATACATTGCCATTTTTGTGGGCAATAAACGCTGGCACGCCGTGGCGATTGGGTTAATGTTCCTGCTGACGAGTAGCCTCACGATTGCTGAATATTACTAGATAATTTATGCTGCCAACCAATCGCCTATTTGCAGCAAAGTAGGGATAGTGAGGCGTGAAGGGAGCGATTTTCAATGATGGAAAAAAGCCCCCAAAACTTTGAACAGAACATTAACCCCATTTCAGGACTTTGTTCTATAACCAGTTGCTGGAAGGGGTTAGCCCACAGAACCCGGTTATTTTGGCGAAGAACGGGTATGGTAAGTACGTCAGTGCAGATTCAAATGCGTTCGAAAAATATATGCAGTTGGCTGCTGCTTCTGAGTTGATGCGAATGGTTGAAAAAACACCGATCAGTCCAAATTGCACTAGTCCCTGTCAAGTTGACGGATGAAATACTATAATTTTTTGTAGGACGAATTTACAATTGAAGTGCAACAAGTAAGAAGAAAATAAAAAAGAACTCATAGCCTGAGTCCTGTAAAATGAAGTCACCACAACAATCACTTAAAGGAGATCTTAGGCTATGAGTCCGTACAATCATCTTACCTTAAAAGACCGAGAATGCATACTGTTAGGAGTCACTTTAAACGATACTTATCAAGGTATTGCGGAGAAAATTGGCTGCTCAAAAGCCACCGTATCACGCGAAATTAAGCGCAACGGTGGCCGTGATGCATATTCAGCTGTCAAAGCACAAGAGAACTATCAGAGACGGCGACTGAAAAGCCGACGTCCTAGGATCTTAGCTGACTTGAAACTACGAGATTTTGTCCTTCACCGCATCGTTCAATGCCAATGGTCTCCGGAACAAATCTCAGGCCGTTTAGTTCACGAAAATAGCGAATGGCAAATCAGTTACAATACTATTTATCGCGGAATTAAACTCGATAATTTAGGGATTAAACGCAAGAGTCACGGTGCTCGTGGTTTTGCCCGAAAGTTGCGCCACCGTGGCAAAACCCGTAAGGTCAAAGGAACGGTTAACGAACGACGTGGTCGGTTTAACGAAGTTCTTTCAGTTCATGAACGACCAGTTTCGTGTAATAAACGGAGCTGGTTCGGCCATTGGGAAGGCGACACCGTTCGGGGTAAAACTGGGCGTTCAGCTTTGGTTACATTGGTGGACCGTAAATCACGGTACTTATTGTCTCAACGAGTTTCCAAAGTAAACGCCAAGAACGTCACGCAAGCTATGATTGACCTACTGCATACTGTGACGCCCAAACGAGTTCGTACGCTTACGCCGGATCGTGGAACTGAATTCGCAGGATACCGCGAAGTTAGTCAAGAACTTGGTATTCCAGTCTATTTCCCAGATCCACATGCGCCCCAGCAACGGGGAACCAATGAGAATACCAATGGCCTTATTCGTGAGTACTTCCCCAAGGGAACCGATTTAGATCAGCTCACTGACCAAGATATTTATCAGTTCGTTGAAGTGCTAAATAACCGACCACGCAAGATTTTAGGCTGGAAGAGTCCATCTGAAGTTTTCTTTGGGACAAAGTTACACTTGATTTGACAATTCGTCAGATTTGATTAAGCGGCTTCACCGCGGTATTCAACCGCGGTGGAGCCGTTTCTTTGTGCTGTGCGGTCAATATAGTTGAAGTAGTGAATACCTTCCTCAATAAGCTTAATTAGCTCCTCCTTGGTTTTAGGCATTGGGTGGCTGTCTAACCAGTTTAACTTGAATTCATTCCACCAACGTTCCATTGGGGCATTGTCATAAGGCGTTCCCGGTCGGGACATGCTCCGAACGACTTTGTGTTCGGTCATTAGATCATTAAAATCTTTGGAAGTGTAAGCCGAACCACGATCAGTATGAACCATTGGATGAACTTTTCCAGCTTTGCTAAAGGCTCGCTCAAAGACTTCAACCATTGCGTCACTAGTCTCAGTAACACTCAGATTGTAGGATAAAAGACATCTGCCATACAGGTCTAGTACACCACACAATCGAGCCTTGTACTCGCCATTGATACCGTAACGAACTTCGGTGGCGTCCGACAACCACACTTCATTTGGGTTATCGGCCATATTAAACCGTTGATTTAATACGTTGTCTCGTAATTCTTGCTCAGCTTGTTTTACTCGATGGTGTTTCTTCAGTCTACTTTGGCACTTGAGATGGAGGAGAGTCATAAGCCGCTTAACGCGCTTAAGTGAGACGTAAAAATCAAGCTCTGAATCATGGTCTAGATAGATCTTCAATTTTCCTGCGCCGATTCTCTGACGATGTGCGTTGAAGTACATGAGTATCTTTTGTTTGAGCTGTGTTTCTTGTTGTTCCCGAGGGGTTTCTTCACGATGAAGCCATTGATTAAATGCTTGGCGAGATAGACCCACTTTGCGAAGAATAATGGCTTGGGCGCCATGAATCTGGGGACTGAGTTCCTGAATTGTCTGGAATACTAATTTATGTTGGGCGTTCACTCCTTGTTTTGTAGTTCCCGGAATTTTTTTGCGAAGAGCTCCATTACCTCCTGTTCTTTGAGCTGGGCCTTTAGTTGACGATTCTCTAGTTTTAAACGTTCAACTTCAGTCATTTCTTCAACTGGTTTAGTACGTCCACGGCCATCCTTTAATGCTGTGTAACCACCGTCTTTGGATTTGAGAACCCAGGCTCTTACCTGTTGGTAAGAGACGTTGAAGTGTTCGGATGCTTGGGAGTACGAATGCTTTCCAGCCGTGACATACTCCACAATTTCAATTCGTTCTTCGAATGTTGTTTTACGACTCATAATGCGGACCTGCCTTCTTGACGGGGGATCCGTCAATGATTTATTGGTCCCATTATACTGGAATTTCTTAATCCAGTCGCGAAGTTGCTTATCGCTTCTCAATCCAAAATGATTGCTGATTTCAACTAAACTACCTTCACCATTTAGATATGCTTCCACGGCTTGCTGCTTGGTCTCTGCACTATAACGTGTCCAGATATGGCGTTCTTTTAGGCCGTCAAGGCCATCACGTTTGTAAAGTTCTCGCCATGAACGAATAGTAGTGTCATAAATACCATATTGCTCAAGATATTTGCTTCTGTTCAAATTGGTCTGTGATAGACCAGTCAAAATATCCAGTTTCTCCATAGCTGTAAATCTTGTCCTAGGCATAGAAAAATCCCCTTAAAGTTAACAGATGAATTATAGTTTTTCATCTGTCAACCTTAAGGGGACTATAGCAAATGGACGGGTCGGTGTTTTTGATTATTCATCGCGATGTGCTTGATAACTCGCAAACGCTGCGTAGCCAAGTGCGGCTATCAGCAAGGTCCCCAAGCCGTAAAATAAAATATTCCCCAACGCTAACATGCTGTGAATCCTCCCTGTATTAATTAACCAGTAATATCATATCAGACGGTTAATATAAGGTAAATAGGTCACTATCAGTTTGGTAAAATGTCATATTTACTGCTGAACTTTTCGGTCACTTGACCAAGTAAACGTGGTCTTGAACCAGATCAATTTGCGTGTAGTGGCGGTTTAAGTCACGCGTATCCTTGTTTTCCAACAGGTCAGCGTGGTTCCAGAAGTCCTTTGATCCCGTGGCACCATGGGGTTCCCCAATGACGACGAAGTCCACGTCTTGGCTAGACTGGCGAATGGCTTGGAGTAGTTCCCAATCCAAGGGCAAGCCATCTGGTGACCAGGACATGACGACAACGCCAATCTGGTCTTGGTACTTGTTCCAGGCAGCCACAGCGCTCAACGGTTCAATCGGTGTTAGCGGGTGGCGGCCAGTTTCATTTTCTGCCGTCCAAGCCTGACTATCCGTCGCGTAGACTGTCTTGTGAGCGTCACGTAAGCCCTTGGAAATGTAGCCGTTGCCAGCCATCACTTCTAGTACGGCCCGGTCGCCAACGAATTTGGCGAGGTCGCCGACAAATGGCGCTGGTGTGTAGGCCCACATACCATAGTGATTTTCCAGATAGTCCCTGAAAGACCGCAAGTCATGGTCTAAGTTTGGCAGGGCATCACTCAGCTCGTTCCAAAGCTTGTCGCCCGTGGCATCACCAGCGGGGTAGCTTTCGTTGAGCTTTTTGAAAATCTGATCTTGGCTATCGTCTGGGAGTTGCAGTAGCGGTACTTGTTGCGGTAAGTCGCCGGCTGCCAGCATCCGATCGGCTAAGAGGACGTTACTAATTAAGATCTTGATGGCGGGGTAATCATTAAACTGACGATAGTAGGCCGTCATCCGCTCAATGTAGCTAGTTTTGCGCTCACTGAGGGGAGCGTGGCGAACTTTTTTCTTTAATTTTTGCAGTTTCTTAGGATTCAAAGTAAGGGTCCTTTCTGGATGAAAGTTAGTAAGGAATGGTTAAGTTCAGTTTTTGAGGGTGACAGATTGCGGCTGGATTTCGTTAGTGTTTATAGGCAAACAATTTCTAGTCAAGGTCGCGTCCAAACGAAATCAGCATGGTCGGCAGAAAATTGGCACTCACTGTAAAAAAATATTTATTAGTGAGAATCCAATGTATCAATTCTAGCCGTGAGGTCACAGGAACTGGGCTCAGGCGCCTCGTTCTGCTAAGACGTTTACGGCTCAGCAGAAGACCAAGCTTCAAGACTTGTGATATTCAAGGCTTAAAGTTGTGTCGGCACCGTTCCAGCCCAGCTCCTGTGACCGGTAAGGCAGCCATACTCACACATTGTCACGAAAAAAGTCGGCCGATTAGCATTGATTGCCGACCTGCCGACTTCCAAATTAATGATCGTCTAAATGAAGATCCAGTTCCTCTTGTTGATTTGGTTCTTGATTGGTAGCCCGATTTTCCCGTCCGTGCAGATAACCATCAATTAATTGGTAAATTTCGTAACGGTCCTGTCCGCTCAGCAATTCGCGGTTGAAGCTGAGTTGCTTGCCGGAGAGGAAGAGGCGACCTAAGTCGTACTCATCACGCTCTGCTTTACCTGTCAGGTAATCCATGGTCACGTCAAAGTATTCGGCGAGTTTCCGGACTTCAATAAATGAAGGTGTCCGAATGCCCCGTTCCCAGTTACCAATCTGTGAGGCCGTGTTGGCGTGATCGTCCGGCCCGGCCGTTTGCGCGTTTAAGGCCGTTGCCAGTTGTTCCAAAGTAATGTGTTGGCCACGTCGCAAGGCCCGAAGTCGTTCTGAAAACATCCAACTCACCCGTTTCTTTCATTTGTTTTGTTTACAGTCGTTAGTTTGAGAATAGCCGTCCTGGTGGGCAGATACGCCGCTCGTGGGACCGCTCGTCAGGACTACATTACGTGTTAATGTCCTGTTGGAGACGATCACATTTGGAGACGTTAACCCTGTGTCCTTGCCGCATTGGGGCGGCACCGAAACAGTTGTGCCACTAAGATTATTATACCACTCTATGTGGTTTTTAACGGAAAGTTGGACTATTTCACGAGTGAATCAGTTAGGCGCATAAATTCGGCAACGTCGCGCTTAATTAGCTTGACACCGGCCAGCCAGAAGTCCGGTTGGGTCAGGTCAACGTTCAGGTGTTTTTGGGCGAGTTGTTCCGTTGACATGTTGGCCGTATCACGTAGTAAAGCGATGTAGTCATTTTCAAAGTTTCCGGCCTGTTGCGCCTTGGCATAGATACCGAGACTGAAGAGGTAACCAAAGACGTATGGGAAGTTATAGAAAGCCGGTTCGTCGATGTAGAAGTGCAACTTGCTGGCCCACAAATGAGGTGAGTAGGTCGATAAGTCGTGACCAAAGGCTTCCTTCTGCGCGTTAAGCATCAGTTCATTCAGCTCGGCTGGCGTAACTAATTTTTGTTGTCGTAACTGATAGAAGTGAGTTTCAAAGAGGTACCGGGCTCGAATGTTGAGGAACATGGCCAATGGATTGTCCATTTTGGCGTTGAGCAACGTAATCTTTTCTGCGTCCGTCTTAGCTGCTCGAACGTTGGCGTCCGCCACGATGAGCTCACCAAAAGTCGAGGCCGTTTCTGCCACGTTCATGGCGTACTCTTGTCGCAACAAGGGCAGGTCGGTCATGACGCTGGAATGAAAGGCGTGACCGAGTTCGTGTGCCAGCGTTGAAACGTCGTTAGGTGAACCCGTGAACGTCATAAAAATACGGGACTCATGCGTTTCCGGCGCACTTTCCATCCAACCACCAGGCGCCTTCCCCGCGCGGTCTTCGGCTTTGATCCACCGATTTTCAAATGCACGTTGGGCGAGGGCGGCCATCTTGGGCGAGAATTCGCCGTAGTGTTTGATAATGAACTCAGCGGCCTCATCGTAAGTAAAGTGGTGTAGTTGACCACCTGGTAAATTCAACGGTGCCTCAACGTCCTGCCAACCGGCGTGCTTCTTGCCCAGCAAAGCTGCTTTACGATCCAGGTAGTCGAGTAAGAACTGTTTGTTCTCATCGACGACCCGCCAAATCGTGTTGAGGGTTTTGGCACTTAGCCGATTTTGCTTAAGTGGTTCCTGTAGAAAATCGGTTACGCCGTGGGCCCCGTATTCGGTTAGTCGGAAACCAGCCAGATGGTTCAGTGTGTCGGCGAAGAGCTGTTCCTTGTCCGTCCAGGCTTGTTCCCAAGCCGGTAAAAGTTCGGCCCGATACTGGGGGTCAGCGTTACCCAATAAGTTATTGTCGGCCTGTCCTGCCGAGAGGGTTACGGGCTGGCCGTCGGCATCGTGGAAGGGGACGCTAATGGTGGCTACCAGCGAATCGTAGTGACTACTCCAGGCGGATTTACCGTCGAGGTTTAGCCGGTTGATCAAGGCTTCAGTCTTGTCGTCCAGCAGTTCTTTACCTTCGTTACGCATTTCCTGCAGATTGAAGGCAATTGGTTTGAGGTCAAAGTCGACCAGCATGGCGTCGAAGTTGGCATCGGGAACCTGGACCAGAACTTTCTTTAATTTGCCACTCACGTTTTGAATCTGGGTATCTAAATCTTGCAATTCAGCTTCAACGGGGGCCACGTCGGGATTGTGAATGTCTGCAGAACCGACAGCGGTGACAAAAATGCCTGCTTGGCCGAGACCAGCATCGATTGCTTGGAGTTGCGTGATTAGTTTTTTAAATTGAGGATAGTCGGGAGCATCACTGGCGGCGTCCCACCGATCGAGGAGGTCACCCAGAGCCGCGGTGGCGGTCTTGATTTGTGTTAATTTTGCTTTGAGCTGGTCGGAATTGATTCCGCCGGCAAACAGGGAGTCAAGCTCCCATTTCATAGAGTACTTCATCGACAATACCTCCTAGGGTTAATTGTTGTGACCATTATAGCAAACATCGTCAGGATTGCGCTGATAAGAAGAACTCCGTATACTTACGACAGAGAGAATTTGGAGAAACCGAGGGGAAGAAAAATGAACAAGCGTTTGAAGCACTGGCTAATTGGTTTGGGAATTATTTTGGTACTAGTTGTGGGCGGTCTGGTGGGGGCCAGTCTCTATTTCTACAATATGACCGTTGCTAGTGGCAAAAAGAGTTTTGTGGCGACGGATATCAGATTGAAAAAGAGTGATCCGTTGTACGCTGAAAAGAAATGGTATCGCAACGTTAAGAAGCAACGCTGGACGGAACAAGCCGCCGGCGCTAATTTGAGGTTGGTTGCTGACTACATTCCAGCCGAGCAGACCACCAAGAAGACCGTCGTTTTGGTTCATGGTTTTGGTTCCAACAAAGAAGCCATGGGTGGCTATGTGGCCATGTTTCATAAGCTGGGCTATAACACGCTGATTCCGGATACGCGGGGACAGGGGCAGAGTCAAGGTAAAGTCATCAGCTACGGGTATTACGAAAGTAAGGATTATTTGAAGTGGGTCGATCAGGTGATTGCCAAGCAGGGTCAGCAGTCCCAAGTGGTGCTATTCGGGGTGTCTATGGGTGGCGCCACGACTATGATGACCAGTGGGCTCAAGACACCGAGCCAGTTAAAAGCGTACGTTGAGGATTGCGGTTACACCGATGCCCAGGAGGAAATTACGTACCAAGCCAAGCAGATGTATAACATTCCATACTGGCCGTTGGTGCCGATGACCAGTACCGTTGCGAGGATCAAGGCGGGCTTCCATTTCAAAGACGCTAACGCGGTGGCGGCCGTTAAGAAGAACCATAAGCCAATGTTGTTCATCCACGGGGGGGCGGATAAGTTCGTTCCAACGCGGATGGTGCACCAAGTCTACCGGGCAGATGCCGGGCCTAAGCAACTGTTGATCGTTCCTGGTGCGAAGCATGCGGCCGCTCTGTCGCATAGTCCCGCTATTTACGAACGGACGGTTAAAGCTTTCTTAGCGAAGTATATTCAGTAGGTCTAATTGCTAAATTGGCCACTTCCAGTTGCCAGGACAGGCGGTAGCCGTGGGGACCGCTTCCGGTCTGTGGAGCGGTCCTCCAGCTCGACTTGAAACCTCGGAAATTCGCCGAGTTTTCAAGCTCGTCCCGTGGCGTAACCTCGGGAAACCACCGAGGTTACGCCACTTTCACCGCTACCACCTGCCCTGACAACCTCCGGTTACATCGGCGGTGAAGTTATAATTCGCTGTGGATTGTTCGTAATCAGGTAAACTGAATTGAGATTGACTATTGCTTAAGTAAGTTGCCGGAAATATAATCGGCGATTGGCATTGATTCGGCTAGGATTCAGCGTTTGCAGTCGTAATGATACTTCGGCGGAAATGAACGTTATTAGTCTGCGCCAAGTAGTGGATTTACGATTACCACTAGATGGTGATGGTCAATCTTAGCCGTGAGGTCACAGGAGCTGGGCTCAGGCGCCTCGTTCTGCTTAGTCGTTTACGGCTTAGCAGAAAACCAAGCTTCAAGACTTGTGATTTTCAAGGCTTGAAGTTGTGTCGGCACCGTTCCAGCCCAACGCCTGTGACCGGTAAGGCGGCAATTATGCAACCGCATTTAACCAGAAGGAGTGAGTTGATGGCTGACGAACCATCACACCAATTTAAACCGGTGACCGAAACCATCCTGACGTTGGGGGCCACCCTAGTGATGGGGATGGTTGATGCCGATACGTTTCTGAATCACGGATCAGTCTTTGTGAGTGCACAAACCGGTAACCTCATTGTTTTTATGGTGAAACTGGTGACCCACGGGTGGTCCGTTGCCTGGGTCAACGTGCCTGTCTGGATCGGCTATTTTCTAGGTTGTTTCGGTGCTCAAGCGTTGAGCGAACACTTCAGCCGTGGGAATAACCGTCGGCAAATGCGGTGGTTGATGCTGTTGAATGTGGTGGCGTATCTGAGCTTGTCCAGCTTCCAAACCGTTATTTCGGGAATGTGGCTGATTTTTCTACTGGGTATTTTGGCCGGTTATGAATTAACCATCTTTCGTCAGGTTGGAGGGATTGCCTTAAATAATGGCGTTATGACGGGGAATACCAAAAGCCTTGCCATCAGTAGCTATCAGGCGTGGATCGCTGGCGATAAAGTTGCCCGTCATCGACAAATTCAAGTAGTCTTCGTCCTAGGAATTTTTTTACTGGGCTGCGGGTTAGGCGCTTGGTTGGCCAGTCGATTTACTCTGGGTGTGTTGTGGGTAGCGACGCTGATTAAGGCTTTTCTGTTGCTTTGGCTATTCTTACCAATTGCCCAGCAGCGTCCGGCCATTTGAATAGTTGGGTTGCGGGACCAAATAGCGTATAATTAACGAGAATAGGATGAAACTAGCCCGAGAAACAAGCGGGATTGAAAACTAAGGAGCACAGCATATTGTTAATCACAGGACTAATTATCGGTCTCTTGCTGATTGGGCTGGTGCTCGGCTACTTGGTGCGTCAGCATAAGCACCGGCAGGAACTCCTGGCGGTTCAGGCGCAAGCGCGGACAATTATTGCCCAAGCAACCAAAGAGGCCCAGCAGCGTGTAGAAAAAATTCGCACGGATAGTCGCCGGGAAACCTTGGCCTATCAGCAATCAGTTAAAGATGAATTGACCGAACAACAGAGTGACATTGTGGTACGTGAACAACGCCGCAAGCAACGGGAACAATTGATGAGTCAGGTTACAGTTCGTTTAGATGATCAGACGGCTATGCTGGATGAACGATCACAAGCGAATCGTGAACAGCGTCAAGGAATTCACGTTTTACGTGATCAAGCGGAAGAATTGCGTGCAAAACGTGATGAGACCTTGGCCGAGCGAGCGGGTATGGACGCGCAACAAGCCCAGAACACGGTAGTCCAAGGGGCTGAATTTGCCTTGAAGCGGGATCGTGACATTGAGGTGAAAGCCTTGAACGATAACGCCATGGCCAATGCTGAAAAATGGGCCAAGGACGTCGTTTTGTCGGCGACCGAGAGCGGTCCGCAAGACTTACCTAAGGAACACTTAGAACACACGGTTACCGTACCTAACGGTGAGATTCGGAGTAAGATCATTGGCCGCGAAGGGCAACACATTCGGTTACTTGAAACCTTGACCGGGACGGATTTAATTTTTGTGCCGGACGATAACACGACCCTGTTTATCAGTACCCATGACCCGATTCGTCGAGAAGTGGCTCGTGTGGCATTGACGAACTTGGTTGCCAGTCGGCGAATCTCAGCCAATCAGATTGAAACGCAGGTGGAAAATGCCCAGCGTGACGTGAACCACAGCTTGTGGGAAACGGGTGAACAAACTGTGAGTCTGTTGCACGTGGGCTGGATGCATCCTGATTTGATGAAACTGATTGGGCGACTCAAGTACCGGACCAGTTATGGTCAAAACGTGCTTTTGCATTCCATTGAAGTGGCTCAGCTAACTGGTGCTATGGCTGCACGCTTAGGATATAATACGCGACTTGCACGGCGGGCCGGCTTACTGCATGACTTGGGGAAGGCCATCGACCACGAAGTCGAAGGCACCCACGTGGAAATTGGCACGGAATTTGCCCAGAAATACGGTGAGGATGCCGTGGTGATCAATGCCATTGCAGCGCATCATGGGGATATTGAAAAGACGTCGCCAATTTCTGATTTAGTAGCCGCAGCGGATGCTATTTCGGGTGCTCGTCCGGGTGCGCGGAGTGAATCCGTAGAGGACTACATTAACCGGTTGCGGGCGCTTGAGCAGATTGCCAACGAGCAAAAAGGGGTTTCGGAAAGTTACGCCATTCAAGCGGGGCGTGAACTGCGGATCATTGTCAAGCCGCAAGAGTTGGATGATACTGCGGCAGCTAAGCTAACCAAAGAAGTGGCTCAACAGGTCGAAGAAAAGCTAACGTATCCAGGCAAGATCAAGGTTACTACGATTCGGACTGCGACAGCGGTTGAGTACGTTGGCGATGAAAAGAAGAAAAAGAAGAAGAAAAAGAAAAAGGCTGCTAACGCAAGTTAAGTTACGTTAATTGCCTGGTAACAGTCGTTTTAGCTAGCTGAATTTAGAGATCATAAGGGTTTGGGACAAACGTCTCAAACCCTTTTTGGGCGCTAACCGCCTTATCTCGCACTTTCTTTTTTGTCAAAAAAGTGATGAGCAGCCAGGAACGGTTGCTCATCACAGATGAAATTTATGTAGCTACAGAATGTCCGTAGCGGCTATTATTACTTTAAGCGTGGGGGTCGTTAACCACATTGAAATTATGGTTGGCAGTCGCATCGATGATAGGGTGTTCCTGCAGGTAGTCAGCGATAATTTCGCTCATGGCTCCCTGGCTTTCAGCAATAATCTTGTCGGCGCTAAACATCCCATAGTGACCGCCACCAACTGCCCGGTATTGGTTCAAGACAATGTGGAGTGGTTGGTCAGGGGTCACGGGCTTACCATGATAGGTCAGGTGTTCAACCCGCTCGCCAAATGGTTTGGCGACGTTCAAACGATAATCGATGCCTTCGTACATATCGTAGTTGTATTGGCGCTTTTTAGGATGAACGAAAGCTGGGTTGACAGCAATCTGGCCGTTTTTGACGGTGAAGTAACGGGCACTGACTTCCAAGGCATCTTTCAGGTCAGCCCCGGTAATCTTCAGAAGTGAAAGCCCATTGGGATAAACGTAGTTAGTCATGATGTTACGCATGGTGATGGGGTTTTCAAAGCCCCGGGCTTCATTACTGAACAGGGCAGTTGCGGAAATATCGGCGCCCATCGTGGCCATTTGAACTTTTTGAATAAATTCGATGTATGGTGTCTCATTGATTCGGGCATCGAAGGGATCAGTGAAAGTCATATCGCCTTGAATGTGGCCCAGCGGTTGATCAAGCCAGTGGGTGACCTGGTTGTTGAGGTCATGGGCTGCAGCCAGGACCTGTTCGTCTAATGGGGCGTCCTTCGTGAGAACGAGATCCGTGTGGTGACTGGTCACCGAGAACCGGCCATTTTCATTGCGGTTAAGGTCCAACGTGATTTTACCGATGGCCTGTCCTCGGAAACCAGGTTGAGTCGTAGGAATATCAAAGACATCGGTGGCCAGCTGTCGATGTTGGTGGCCGGTGACCAACGCATCGATGCCAGGAATAGCCTCTAAGATGTGGTAGGCTTCGTTTTCGCCCACGTGAATGTCATTGGGCTCACCAGTCGTTAAATCGCGTTCAAACCCCCCGTGGTAACACACAATGACCACATCAGCTTGTTCCCGGATGATGGGCACGTATTTCTTGGCAGCGATGAAAGCTGACTCAAATTGAAGGCCATCAATGTTAGTGGCCTTTTCCCACTTGTAGACGGCCTGTGTCGTAAGGCCAAGGACGCCAATTTTAACGCCCTCTTTTTCGATGATCTTGTAGGGTTGCCCGTATTCGGGCTCCCCGTTGGCATCCAAAATGTTGGCGCAAAGAATCGTGCGCTTGGCATCACGAATAGCGGCCTGCAGGTACTTCTGGCCGTAGTTAAACTCATGATTGCCTAGAATTCCGCAGTCATAGTCGACTTGATTGTAAATATTCATTAGGGGTTGTGGGTCCCGTTCGGGTTCTACCCGGGCAACGTAATAAGCCAAGGGGGACCCTTCTAGAAAATCGCCGTTCTCAATGGTCACCACCGGGCCTTCTGACTTGGCGGCGGCTTGCTCGCGGGCGATGACTGTGGCCGCACGGGCCAGGCCGAATCCCTGATTGCTTCCCTTTTTTACATAGTTCGTGGGGAAGACGTACCCGTGGGTATCACTTGTTGATAAAATTGTCAGCTTCATTGATGTCACCCTCCAATTCGGTCGCTAGCTGACCATGAAACCATAGCCGGCTGCTGGCGGACCGTTCGCGAAAAGACGCCAAATCTTTAACGTGTTAAAGAAATTATAAGCTAGTTTGGCATGAGTGTAAATTTACGATGGCAAAAAACGTTAAATTATGAGATTTTTTCTAACAAAACGGTGTAGGGGCGGGATAATTAACGCTCCTTTTGACTTTTGGCGCTTAGATTTCGCCTCCAGTTGCCAGAGTGTGGGCCGGCTGTGGGAAACACCTGCGGCCTGGGAAGCGGTCCTTCGGCTCGTCTTGAAGCCCCCTGCCAGGAACGCGTGGGTCTTCAAGAACGTTCCGCGCTGTAACTTCAGGAAAATCACCCGAACTAACAGCGCCGACACAGCCGGCCCGCACCCTGACGACCGGAGGCGGCAATCGAAATGAAACCATAAAAAAAACGGCGGCCAGACCTTGATTGTCTGCGTCGTCGTTGAATGATAAAAACGTAAATCACGTTTGGAGTGGGTCGGTTGTCGTAACAGAGCCGCCCGTTATTTTTTACTTTGGAGGAGTAAAATTGTAACTTATTCGTTTGATTATTCGTAAGTTATGAGGCTAGTTTAGCAGGTAATTGTGAAGAAAATGTGACGCATATCTTGCGTTTTAGTTAGCGTCCGCAAATTCTTGCATATAGAGCATCTGATCGGTTGAAACTTGTTGATACAGTTCATCCGCCAGTTCGGAAGACAGGGCGTTCGTGCGTCGTTGTTGCCGAATATAGGTGTATTCGTATTGGAAAGCCTGGATGAACAATTCATTTTGCTGGTCGCCGTTTTGCTGAGACTTGAAGCGACGGTGGCGGGCATTGTAGTAGTTACGCACTACGTTGACTTCGGTTTGATTGTCGATATTGGCTTCATTCGTCAAAAATTGGATGACAGTGTTGTAAATGTCAGCTTCAATTTTGAGGAAGTTTTCGCGGCGTTCTCGATCGACGCGATTATTTCGAGATTGGCGGCGACGGCCACGGGACGTCCTTTGTTCCTGGGCGATTCGTTGTTCAGCTAGTCGTTGTTGTTCCTCTGAGTGGGGCCGAGCAGCCAGCTGTTTCCGTTGTTTTGCAATCCGCTGGTTGCGCCGCCATCTTCGTGAAAGGCCGTGCTCCAGTCGGTGCCAAACAAAGCGAATCCAGAGGGTTCCGTTGACGAAGGGATTGTTGCTGCTCATCTGAGACTTGAAAACTAAGATCCGGACGTAGCGGTTGGCAAAGCTAGCGGGGATCGTGCCATCGTCAGAGAGCCGTTGGACCGTTTTAACCTCGATTTGGGTGGCTTGATTCAGGAGCACCTGCAATTTCTTGCGATTGGGTCGCTGAGAAGTTACCTGGCTGTTTAGAATTTCGACGACTTCTTGCGTTTCGGCGGGATAGTCGGGATTTTCCTGGACTAGACGGTCCGTGGCATAAGCCACCAGCGAGCGGCGCTCCTTGAAGGCTGTTTCGGGATCGACCGGCAAGGTTTTCTTAGGTAGGATAAATGGCAGAATAATTGTCGGTACTAGGAGACTTAAAATAATTACGATAGCAGCAACAAAAATCATGGTATTGCGGTACGGGAAAGCGTGACCGTTCAACGTTAGTGGAAGTGAAAAGGCCATGGCCAAAGTAATCGTTCCGTGAACACCGGAAAGGGCACCAATTGCGGCGTTCTGGCGGCGTTCTTTGGGCTCAGACTGGATCAACGCCCAATCTAAACGAATCCAGGCGTAGCGTAAGGCTAGCATGACGAGGTAAAGGATGATGGCCAATAAAACAAAGGTTGATAAT
Organism: Levilactobacillus yonginensis; assembly: GCF_964065165.1. NCBI lineage: Bacteria > Bacillati > Bacillota > Bacilli > Lactobacillales > Lactobacillaceae > Levilactobacillus > Levilactobacillus yonginensis. The sequence continues at coordinate 1,946,747 of NZ_OZ061549.1, forward strand.
GATTTGGTATGGTCTTGTTGAATATTTACCCAGACCGTTGGCAACGATACACCCAGGAGCACAAAGACGAACCCATTCAGGATACTCGTCAGAATCCGCCAGGTTGACCGTGAGACCAGTTGTAACTCGGTGCTAGATAGCCGCAGTTGGTTGTTAGAAATACTGTAGATCAGCCCGGCGGCAACAACGGCCAGAATTCCTGAAAGCTCGAGATGTTCTGCTGCCAAATAGATGAGGAAAGGCACCATCACATCATAAGGAACAATCACACTGGAAGAATCTTTACCACTCTGAACCAGGTAGACGCGGGCCCAGACGGCAATAGCTCCCAGAATGAGGCCAATGAGGAGTCCCCCTAAGAAGACGACCAGGAAGTGCTTAATTCCCGCCCCAACTGAGAATTTCCCCGTGGTGAAGGCGGTTAATGCCAGACTGAAGGCCACTAAACCGGAAGCATCGTTGAAGAGCGACTCACGTTCCAGCATCCCCATGACGCGTTCGGGAACGGCCATATTGCTGGTAATTGATGAGACGGCAACCGCATCGGTGGGTGTTACAATAGCGGCTAAGGCAAAGGCTAGTGCCAGCGGAATGCCGATCAGCATGGCGTGGCTAACGTAGCCCATTAAGATAACGGTTAGGATGGCAAGTACAACGGCCATTGATAAGATTGAGCCTAGATTACGCCGAAGTTCCTTGGCGTTGGCATTTTGGCCGTCATAGAACATGAGTGGCGCAATAATGATGAGCATGAATACTTCGGGTTCAAGAATAAAGTGATGGTACAGGGGAACCAGTGACAAAATAGCACCGGCAAATATTTGGTAAAAAGCTTTTGGTATTAGTGGAAAATATGGATAAATCGTATTGGCCACAATGGTTGCGAGAACCAGTAACACGATGGCGTAGAAGATTTCCAAGTGAATCCCTCCCAGATGTGAAAATAAGTGCTGTCCCCAATTTTACGCTAATGTCTGGCAAATTGGGGGAGAATCACTCGAAACTCGCGAAAAACACAAGTGGGTGAATAACCGGGTTGGTTGGGAAGGTAGGTTAAGCAAGTTAGTGAAATTAGTCTGTGAATATTAAATCATTTAAATTGGATATATATTCATAAAGCTGAAAAGGGAACGCCTGGAAAGGTCTGTGACAAACACAAGAAAGTTATCAGCAGATAATTGATTCAGTTTAAAAACTTTGTGATAACGCAAAAGATTGCTACGTGAGACGTTTGCGTCGCCAATCACAAACGAATTTATATTCGGATAACTGGTTGGTGATAACAACCAACTCATTAAAAAATGTTGCCTGTTATTTAGAAAGTTTCCAAAAAGGGTTGATTATTCATTCAATTGTGATAACATATAAGTTGGTTCTACTAGATGGTTCAGCGAATTATTCTAGGGGGGAACCGAGCTAAGTCGTTTGTTTTTTCTATCGTTACTCAATCCAACGATAAGGAAGTGCTGAATATGATTAATTTGTACATTGCACCAAGTAGCGCATCCAGCCGGAAGGCACGAGCATGGCTCAAGGAACACGATATTGCGTTCAGAGAACGGAACATCAAGTCCAAGCCGTTGAATGCTTCTGAAGTTAAGCAGATTCTTCGCTTAACCGAAAACGGGAGTGAAGATATCATCTCTACCCGGTCAAATGTATTTAAGCAACTACATGTTGACTTGGATAACTTATCAGTTAGTCAGTTGGTCGATCTAGTTGTGAAGTATCCTGACTTAATCAAGCGGCCGATCATCTTTGATGACAAGCGCCTGGAAGTCGGCTACAACGAAGAAGAAATTCGGCGGTTCTTGCCACGTGATGTGCGGACTGCAGAATTACACCACTTGGAATCACAACTGAGTTCATAAAACGAATCGATCAGTTCTCGGGGGAGTGCTGGTCGGTTTTTTATTGAAATAATTATCAATGGTGTACAATCAAGTTAAAAGGCAAAAGAAAGCGGTCGAGAATTCTCTCGACCGCTTTTTTACATATCATTAAGAACACATTCTGTGGTTAGACATGTTGCTGCTTGCGATAGTTTTGGGCCATATTAGCGTAACCTAACTGTTCTAAGGTTTCCACGACCGTTGCGTCGATCGTTCCCGTTGCAACTACGTCAAAGCCAGCTAATTGGGCGACAATCAAGCTCTCAACTCGATGAACGACGGTTGGGTCATTCGTGAGATCTGTCAGTGATTCGTGAATCTTCTGGGGGTCAAACGGACTGTGTTCTCCCGCAACGTTCTCCACGGTCAGACCGCCTGGGTGCATTGTGGTCTGTGATCTTCTTAAAACGTCCATCGTCTCTAGCCCTCCTAGGTTTGCCGGACCTAACTCAATCATGATTTTAGTGGTCGGTAAAAATTCGTCTATGACTATGTTACGATGAATGAGCCCAAATTACAACTAGATATGGTGTGAAAATTTGACGTTTTTCTACATATAGTGGCAAAACCACAGAGCGTGGTTCCCTGTTTTTTACGTTAGATTCCGCGTAAAGCTTCTTGACTGTGAATGAGTTGAGCTAGTAGGGCATTATTAGGAGCCGCAACGCCTAGTTTAGAGCCTAATTTAGCCACATAACCGTTTAAGAAATCAATTTCGGTCGGCCGATGTTTGGCCATGTCCTGATGCATTGATGGGTAGTGGCCACCGTTGGTTTCTGGTGAGAATTGGGCGGCAATGAGGTTGGTGACGTCGGCCACACTGAATTGAATTTTGGCGGCGTTGGCGACGGCTTGGAATTCGTTGAGTACCCGGTCGTTGAGCTCGCGCCAATTGGGTAGTGCGCCAAATTCACCAATATTGCAGTCAAAGAGGGTGCAGTAGGTGTTCAACACGCTGTTGAGGCCGGCTTTTTTCCAAATGGCTGCCATTACATTAGCGGCCTCACTAGCGTGTAGTCCCGCAGCGTTGAGTGTATCGATTAGTCCAGGTAAGTTCGGGAACTTGTCGGGAACGACGGCTTGTAGCGAAATACTACCAGTACCAGTGACTGTAATGTGGCCGGGACCAGCTAAGCCGGAGGACCAAACGGTGGTCCCTACGACGACTTGTTCCTTAGGGACGTGACGTTCGATAGTTTCCACGTTGCCAATCCCATTGGCCAGGGTCAAGACGGCCGGTTGGTTATCCAAAATGCCGTTAAGTTGTTGCAGCATAGCGTCCATCTGCATGGCCTTGGTGAAAAGAATGACGAGGTCGAACTGTTCGGTGACGTCGGCTGGGCGTTTCGACGTCATGGGGATGACCTGGTCGCCCTGACCGTCCGTGGTGATGGTCAGACCATCCCGGTTGATAACGTCTAGGTGTTCCTGCCAGTTATCGATCAAGGTGACGTGATTGCCCGCCTGTTGTAGCTTAACGCCGAAACGGCTACCCATGGCACCCGCACCAGCAATCGCAATTTTCATGAAGAATCACTCCTATTATGATTGACTTAGCCTCAGTGTAGCAGTTTTTCGGTGAAAATGGTGTGGGAACGGTAAGGATTGGTAATTGACATCATTCAAGCGCTGGGCTAACATGAAACTTACTATTAGATGAGAAAATAATGAGAAAAATAGGAGCGATGTGTATGTCGAAGAGTGTTAGCGCGCAAGACTTGTTCAAGTTAGTAGCACTGTCTCAACCATTAGCCAGCAACGGTCAGGTATTTTTCGTTGAAAATGGAGTCGATCAAGCCAGTAACGGGTATGTTTCCCAAATTAAACGGCTCGGTGTCGGCGGTGGCACACAGAATGTGGCAGTTAATGGTCGGTTAAACTTACAGCCAACCGTGGCGGGGAACAGCTTGTACTACACCGCCACCGTAGACCAAGCCAAGGCGCAACTCTTTCGGGTACCAGTAACTGGTGGCGAACCAACGGCCGTCACGACGAGTACGCCTAATGAGGCTGTCAATACGGTGTTTGCCGCTGCGGATGGTTCGAGTATCTTCTTCAAGACCACACAGACGGCGGAACGGCCTAAGTTACCCAATACCGAGGCATTTCCGCAACCCCGGCACGTTGAGAATTTAATCAACAAAGCGGATGGCTATGGATGGCTTCCTTTGGACGTGGTGTACCGGTTGCGACGCTATCAACCGAGCACCGGCGTAGTTGAAGAAGTTTTCCAACAAGGCCATGATTTCGAGTTGACTTCGGTCAGCGCTGACGGTCGGTACGTTTCCTATTTAGTCGATGATCGACCCGCGGATGATACGGACTTTTCCCGGGGTGTCAGCGTATTAGACGTTCAAACGGGTGAGACGGTTGATTTAACGACGACGCTACCTAAAGGCCGTTTCTCAGACGCCACGTTATCCCCAGATGGCCAACGGGTGGCCTTAGTGGGTGACGACGGCTCCTTTGGTCGTCATACTGTGGCGAACCTTTACCTGGTTAACCGGGAGAGTGGGGAATTAGTCAATCGTACCGCTGAATTAGATGCTGATTTGGTTCCAGACTTTGCTGGCGACTTTGTGCAACATCCCAGTGGTAAATTAGTTCGGTGGCTGACCGACGAAGACGTGGTCTTTGCCGCTGCCTTTCACGGACGTTCCCAACTTTACGTGGCGAATGCGACTGACCTGCATTTGATCGATGATACTGCGCGTCAAATCGTGGACTTCGATGTGGTCGATTCTCAGCACGTCGTCGCCGCCGTTTCTTATCAGGATAAGCCGAGTGAGCTCTTACGATTGTCCGTCAGAACGGGTGAGGAGCGGGTATTATATGATCCGAACGCGGCCTATGAGGACACCCATGAGTTTGCCCACGCTCAGCGATTTGATTTTGAATCGGATGATGGTCAGGATTTGGAAGGTTGGTACTTACCGGCCCAAACGCAGGCGGCTAAGGAACCGGTATTGTTGTACGTTCATGGGGGACCGCACGCCAACTATGGCGAAACGTTCTTCTATGAATTTCAGGTGCACGCGAGTCGCGGGTTCGGGGTCGTCTTCTTTAATCCTCGAGGGTCAACCAGTTATGGGCAAGCGTTTGAAGACGATGTGAATGGCCATTATGGTGAAAACGATTATGATGATGTCATGAAGGGCTTAGATGTTGCTTTGCAACGCTTCCCACAATTAGATGCTAGTCGGCAGTACATCGCTGGTGGCTCCTATGGCGGGTTCATGACAACCTGGGCCGTGGGTCACACTAAGCGGTTCGCTGCAGCGGTTGCCCAACGAGCTGTGACTAATTGGATCAGTTTGTTTGGGATTAGTGATATTGGCTTTTACTTTAATCCGGAAGAACTGGGTATTGATCTCTTTGCACAGGGCGGCCTAGAGTCTTACTGGAAGCAGTCACCGTTAGCCTACGCGCAGAACGTGACGACGCCGATTCGGTTGCTTCATGGTGAGTGGGACATGCGCTGCCCTATCAGCCAGTCGGAGGAATTCTTTACGGCCATCAAGCGTAACGGCGTAGATGCAGACTTTTTACGGTACCCGCAGAGTTTCCACGGAATCTCACGGAGTGGGCTGCCCAGCCTGCGGATTCAACGGATCGACGATATGACTGAGTGGTTTGTCGCTCATCCTGCTGTTCAGAAATAACCTAGAATGGCCGCCTCCGGCCGCCAGGGCTGGTGCTGGCTGTGGGGACCGCCCGCAGCCAAAGTACGGGCTTCCGGCTCGACTTGAAACCTCGGAAGTTCGCCGAGTTTCCAAGCTCGTCCCGTGGCGTAACCTCGGAAATGCACCGAGCTAACGCCACTTTTACTGCCAACACCAGCCCTGGCGACCTACGGCTACACTTACGGGTTAGGTGAACATAACTGAACTGTTTCTCGAGGTAATACGAGGTTATCATTGCTGTGGCTAACTGGCCAGATTCTTTGGTCTTGGTCAGTAAACCAACTAATTTAGGTAAAATTGATTGTTTATAAATCACCAAAAAGGCCGTTAGTACCGTGAGTTTCGGTATTAACGGTCTTTCTGGTATTGTTTGGATGATTCAGGGGAAACAGCGTTGTATCAGCATTCGCAACCACCTTGGCAACCGTGACGGGCGCAACTAGCCCGGGCAAAGTGCGGGGTGGCAGCTTTGATTGCTAGACGGGCTGAGGGGGGAGTCGCTATACTCGGATTAATTATAGGGGATGAGCAGATGGAGAATGTATTTAGACAGCAGCTGGTTAAAATTCGGCGCCAGCAAAATATCTCACAGGAACAATTGGCCGGACAACTGTTTGTATCACGCCAGTCTATTTCTAAGTGGGAACAGGGGGAAACGTCGCCGGACATTGACACGTTGGTCAAGTTAGCAAATTTATTACAGGTCGATCTGAATGAATTGGTTAGCGGTGAACAGCCCGCTGAAGCGTCTTTCAGAGCCGATAACTTGGAGACGCAACAAGCTAATCATCAGTCACAGATGAATGGTTGGGAATTTTTGTCAAAAAATTGGTGGACAATCATTCCGATTCTGGGGATTGTTGGTTGGATGCTTGGGGCTAATTGAAGATGCTGGTTGAGCTTGTAGCGCTAGGATGTTGGGATGTCCTGGTGCTATTTTTGTGGCGTGTTGAGAGTGGGTTAGGGCATTAGGGAGTATCTTACCAGACTGTTGTGTGGTCTGGCAGCTTTTGAAACGTGCTCCACGAGCCAGGTCCCTGCGCTTAACCCCGATTTTATTGAGTTAAGGCGTTAGAAAGTGTCTCGCCGAACTGTTGTGGGCTTGGCGACTTCTGAAACGTGTTACTATCGGGCAGACAGTTGCGCTTAACCCGATTAAGCAAACGACCCAAGCCCAGGGTCATTCACTTAATCACGTTAATGCTCGCTGTCTAACCGCCCTTCGTAACACTCCTAACCCAAAAATCCCCCGTCGCGACGTACGACGGGGGACACAGTTTATTTCATTTATGAGGATTAGGAACTGTTTTAATCTTTCTGTAAATCAGTGATTATTGAAGGTTACCAACACGGGCGTAACCAACAGCGTGCCACCATGGGGCGTGAACGGCTTCAGTCACAACACCGCGGTTTTGGGAATCGATCATCTTACCCTTACCAACGTACAGACCAACGTGAGAGATAGAACGCTTGGAACCACCGAAGAAGACCAGGTCACCCTTCTTGATGTTCTTGTAGCTCACGTGCTTGAACTTGTTGTATTGTGCTTGGGCGGTACGAGGAATCTTCTTGGAAGCACCCTTCTTGTAAACGTAGCTAGTAAGACCAGAGCAATCAAAACGGGAAGGACCAGTTGAACCCCAACCGTAAGGCTTACCTAATTGTGCTTTAGCAACTTTGTGGATCTTGTTGTAGGACATGGTAGCTGCGGATGCATCAGTTGGTTGGGTAATGGCGATACCTGCAATTGCAAATGCTACAGCGGCCATCACGGATAATAAAATGTTAGTAAACGTCGTCTTCATAAATGTAAACAAACTCCCTTTTTCAAATTAAATTTAGTATTTTGTGTTTCTCGCTTCGTTTCAACATGCTTAATACTATCAGGGAGTTGTTACAGAAATGTCTCAAAGCCGTCTCATTCGGATTAAAGGTAATGTTAAGTTCTGCAACATTTGGTCTTAATTGGCCGGGTAGGCGTGCGGGAAACGCCGGTAGGCCGCCATTTCTGGTGTCAAAGTAATTTGTTGCAGCCGCTGAGTAGTTCGGGGGATAAAAAAGTAATTTAGCGTATTTAAATCGATAACCGACCGATAATGGGTGTAATTATGGTTGGGTTGGGTCCGTCTGGCGGGGTCATAGGGCAGGACAACTTCTGCTAACCAATTGAAAATTCCGGTGATACTTTCAGTGGTTGTTGTGAAAGCGGGGGTCCCCCATTTTCTAATAGCCATGTGGATGAATCGACGCGTGGGTACTGGGCCACTCGGAAGTGGTGCTTGGCTCGCCAGATAGTCGTGGGCGGCCATAGCCGTTTGACCCGAGAATTCTGATCCAGTGACGTTTAGAAAATTGTTTAGATTCTGCAAATGAGTGGGTAGCACCGGGGTGTTGGTCAATACGCCTGCCGGATTGCGGTCGGCGTGCAGTGGGCCACCGGTGGGTTCAATGACGAGCGTTTGGCCGGACTGGTCGCTGAGAATCCAGTGGAAAGGGTAGACGTGCTGATCCTGCCCCCATTTGCGGCCAACCAGGGTGACTTGGGGGAGGTCGGCAACGAGTGCGTCGAGGGTGGCGTGTTCACCTAGGGCCCAGTTGATGAAGTCCTGGGGGGTGAGGTTGATATTCCCCGCGACGGGGGCATCGGCATAAGATGCTACACCAGGTAAGTAGAGTTCGGCACAGCTGATACCGTTTTCATTTACGCCGTCAGCCATCAGGTAGGCGGAGAAGTCACTAGCAATGCGACCACCGCCTAGAATTGCATAACGCGTGGTCCGAAAAGTATGTAAGGCCGTTGCCCAGCGGTAGTTGCGCGGCAGAAAGACGGGCCGCCAGGGAGTGGTGGTCGGAAAATCCATGGTTCGGGCAAAAAAATGGTGGGCAGAAGCGGAGGTATAGGTTAGACTAGTACACACAAGGGTTCCTCCTTTGGGACTCATAATTAGTCTAATTATAACTTAAAAATGGCCGGGACTGCGGCCTTGTATTCCGGGCAATAATCTCGTAAGCTATTAAGGAGAGAAAATGCCCAGATAAAGGCTTATTTCTGGAAGGGAATTGGGATAATGAAATCAACATGGAACTTAGTGGGGATGACCCTGTGGCTTATCGTCCTCGTCACGCTGGTCTGGATGGTCCACGATATGCGGGTTCGTCGGATCCGTTTAATTGTTAAAGAGCACCATAGTTTTTCCTGGAAGAACTTTAGCATTTCAACCATTGAATTGGTTGTTTGGCTACTCTTCTTTGGGGGGATGAGTTACACGACTTTCTTCCAAAATGTTAACCAACTGGGAACGCGGGTCAGTCAAACAACGCGTTATGAACCGCTAGTCATCAACACGGGGAGTAGTAACGGCTCAGCCTACTACGTTTCTGTAAACAATAGTACGGGGAAAAAGCCCGTACAGACTTACACGTACCTGACTGAGGGTGAGAAGTACCAAGTTCGTAGTACGGACGCCACGGTCTCTGATGGTAAGAAAGCCATCAACCTTCCAGCTTCGGCTTACAAATGGAATACGCAGAAGGTGACTAAGTATGACCAACGCCATCAAAAGGCGTGGGTCGGGGTCATCGAAACCACGTACAAGAAATCATTCGTCAATGGGATCGGCTTGCACGCCGGTCGTCTGGCGAACCGCTTCACGCTGATTCGGATTCCGGATCATTCCTTCATGTTACGAGAGTAGACAAAAACACAGGCTGTTTTCCAATCGGAAAACAACCTGTGTTTTTTGTATATCGGGGGAGTGCGGTTGATCAATCTCGCCTTACCGGTCGCCAGATATGGGCTGGAACGGTGCCGGCACAACTTTGAGCCTCACCAAAGGCGTGAGTCTCAAAGCTTGGCCTTGTTCTAAGCCGTAAACGGCTAAGAACAACGAGGCGCCTGAGCCCATATCTGGCGACCTCTCGACTGACATGGCTGAAGAAATACTAAAGACGGTAATTACAAAAGTACAAACCGCTGGTGGTCCGCTGATGTTAGCCGTGAGGGTGGAAAAAATAGGCTCAGCCGTGGCACTGCCTTAGCGAAGTGAGTTTCTTCGGTTAGGCAGAACCGAGTTTCGAGACCGCTCTGTGGCTCGAAATCGCGTTCACAGCGTTCCAGCCTATTTTTTCCACCCGGTAAGGCGGACTAAGGCGGAAAACCAAAATCAGAAATCATTTGGGTTGGCAGCGGCTGGTTGGTAATCATCCATTTGAGTGTCGCGGTAGTCCCACCACTCGTTTTCGTAGCCGAAGAACCCGGCCTCACGCATAGCAGCGTCCAGGATCTGGTAATTCTTTTCCTGTGTCGCGGTACGGGGATGATTCCGGTGAGCAGCTAAGGTGAAGTCGTCGAAAGGCGTTTGCATTTCCAGTTCGTTGCCATCGGCGTCACAGAGTGTGAGGTCGAAGGTCACGCCCTTTTGGTGAGAGAAATTTGGATTGGGTTTGGCAACGAACGAAGGGTCAGGGTAGACATCGTATAATTTTTCCTGGGCCGGTACGGGACGATAAGCGTCCCAAATTTTTAGCCGGTAGCCCTGTTCTTTAACAATGGCACTCGCTGCGGCCAATTTTTTTGCAGTTCCTGTGCGGGCGATAGCAGTGGTGAAATCGTAGATCACACGGTGGGTAAAGTTGTCCGTGGTGGCGTAGCGCAGGTCGACAATGATGCTGGGGTCCAGCGCTTGGACGTTGGTAAAACCAGTTTCTAGTTGTGACATGAGGCACCTCCATAAATTGTTATCAATAGTATACCGGGTTCCAGATAGAAAAGCTTGTGAAAGGGCTTAAGTTACTGAAGTTTCGGGCATTCTTGATCAAAAATTAAAAACGCCTGATCCGTAAGATCAGACGTCCAATATAGTCGGAAACCGCGAAAGTCACTTCAGCTTTCGTACTTTTCAGTGTAGCTGATAATTGATTATTTTAATGGGTTGAAGAGCTGGTTGGTTCGGTCACTTAGTAATTAGCGAACATGTTCCAAATGGTCCTGCGCGTAAATTCCAATGTCGGCGACGTGGACCGTGCCAGCGTGATGCTTGCCGCTAGCAGTCAAGAGACCAATCTTGTTGTAGGCCATGGTTGTCGTGCTGTCAGCCACCACGGCAACGCCCATGACGTCGCCGGTGTCGGCGTTAATGCCAGATGGTACATCGATGGCGACCTTCTTGGCATCAGCAGCGTTGATGGCATTGATGGCATTGGCGAAGTTCCCCGTGATTTCGCGAGACAAGCCAACGCCGAAGATGGCGTCGACAATCATGCTAGCGGCGACCACGTGAGTTAAATCATTGGTGACGGGAATGCCATAGTACTGTGCAATTTTTAGCTGTTGGTTGGTCTGCGGGGTTGCCTTTTCGAGGTCTCCTAGGATGTAGAGTTCGACGTCGATTCCCCGAATCTTAAGCAACCGGGCCACGGCAATACCGTCACCCCCGTTGTTCCCTACACCGGCAACCACAACCACGTGGCTCAGATCAAAATCGTCGTTTAAAATGTTGTTAAAGGTAGCCAGAGCGGCCCGCTCCATCAGAACTAATGCGGGAATCCCGACCTTATTAATCGTATGGGCATCATAGCGTTGGGCTTCAGCAATGGTAATAGCTTTACTCATAAAAATCCCTCCTTAGTTAGGGAAAGCGCGGCTAGTGACTATCCGTTTGACGGTCAACTTGCAAGACTCGTGAAGAAAGTTGCTGGAGTTGGGTGGTAATTGTCGCGTAGTCAAAATCAGTATCGGTTGGTGTGGCCTGTTGCCACCACTCGTGCAGAACGGCGACGGCCTGTTTGACTAAATGTTGACCTTCTGCCGTTAATGTTAAGCGGCGGTTCCGTCGGTCTGCAGGATCGGTTTCCTTGCCAAGCAGGGAAAGACCGACCATGTGGTGAACCATCCGGGCCATTAGACCTTCATCAACTGCCATGGTCCAGGCGGCCTTGCGTTGATTCAGTTGACTGGTCTCAGAGACTAAAACTAACAGATAAAATTCAGTAATGTTGATGGGCATCTCATCGGCTTCAAGAATCTGGTTCATCGCCCGTTGAAATTGGCGGTGGAGGATGGCCAGATTCGTGGTGAAGTCTAGTATTGAGTCTTCCATACGCCACCTCCTTAGTTTGACTTAATTTAATATAACTTTAGTTTACACCAGATTAGCGGGAAGGATAATCCTTTGACTCGTATTTGGCAGTTGGCGTGCTAGAATAGGAGTACAACTAATTATGGGAGGCATTGCCGTGTTTATACAAATTCCGGCCGACATGGACGAGGTGCAGATGCGCCAGCTACAGCTTAAGCAGCACGGGGAGACAGCGACGGAGGATGAAATTATTCACCAGGCCGTTCTTGATATTTTACAGAATTTTTTGGACCAGATAGAGGATGGCCACTACGATACTGCTGCTTGGCAGGGCGAAAACTTGACGGTCACGGATATCAATGGTGATCTGACGGCAACGATTAAACCCGTGGCAGCAACATTTATCGCTGATTTTCGGGATAACGCTGACCAAGTGACGGAACGTTTGGAGCAGGAAGCCATTCAAGCATCTGGTGCCAGATAAATTATTTGTTTATCGAACTAATTTAGGTTTAAAATAAAGGTGTTGTGCGCCCTTAGTGTAATGGATAGCACATGAGATTTCGGTCCTCATGATCCGAGTTCGACTCTCGGGGGGCGCAATAGGCAGTATCATTTAGCTGATGTTCTGGAAGTTTCTCCAGGATATCAGCTTTTTCTGTACGAAGGGTCGGTCGTACGTAGCCGAATTCATCGGGCCTTGGGTCACACGTTTCAACCATATACGTTCGGAGCGCAAAAAAGGGTCTGAGGCTTTTGTCTCAAACCCTGTATTTGGGTAATTCATAATTGGTGAGTCTGACCCTCAATTGTCATGCGATTCCGACCACCCTGCTTGGATAAATAAAGGTAGTGGTCAACGCGTTTGAACCAACTGTCAAAATTCGTGTCAGTTGGTTGTAGGGCCGAGATACCAATCGAGACCGTCACCGTTAGTTTCTGGTTGTCTAGGTGAACGGGGTGCTGTTTCAGTGTTTCACGGATGGCCGTAACGGCAGATTGTGCATCCGTTGGTGAGGTGTCTTCGAAGATGATAACAAATTCTTCGCCACCATAGCGGAATAGTTCGCCGCGGCTCGTTTGATGAGCTAGTTCTTGATTGAAGTGTTGGGCAACGTGTTTGAGGACAGTGTCACCAGCTAAATGGCCGTATTGATCGTTGAAGTATTTGAAATGGTCAATGTCAAACATGGCCATGGTAATGGGTTTGGCGGGATGCCGGCGGTAAACGCCAAAGACGCCAACGGTCGTGGTGTCAAAGTTGGCTCGATTACGAACGCCAGTCAGCTCGTCGTAGTTGGCTGCCTGGCTTAACCGGGCAAAGTGGGTGATGACCTGGTTGATCCGTGTCACGAAGAACCGAATGAGCCACATGTAAAGGATGAAGATAACCAGTACATTGACCATGTAGAATAGGTGATAGGGCCGTACCGACCAGATGATCAAGCACCAGGCCAGACCATATAATAGTTGAAGGAGTAAAAAATGCCTTTCTGAATTTAAAGCGAGGGCTTGATGCCGGCTAATGTAGATGATTACACCGTATAGGATTAGTAGCATGGTGGCAAATAACCACCAACGCTGTGGACTGGCACCTAAGCGTAGGGATGCTCCGTAGAAGACCAGCGGCATAACTAGGTTAACCAGAGTAACAGCCAGGGTCTGCATGGCGTATAAGCTAAATAGCAATACCATTAACTGAGCAATCGCATAGCCCCAGCTGAGGACACTCCCACCGTTTAGCACGAGGAAGGTTTGTCTCAAAATCACGACGCCACCGACCACCACGCCGGCTTCCAGTAAATCGACGATGATGGTGTAGGGCCGGGAAAGTCTAACGGTGCGTTGTGCCAAAATATAGGTCATAATCATCATAAGGGTGATGAGACCAACGGTAATTAAGGCCATGATTACCGATTTAATGTTAAATATATCCTGGAAAAAGTTCTCAAGTAGGTCCATAGAATCACCCAATCGTTATGATGTTCTAGATTCAGTTTAAGCATACCATAAATGGGGGTGACGGTTTTATTGATTAATAAATAAATTGTTAAAATGATGGTGATTGGGGCTATTTTGATTTTTGGTTTTATGGTGAATGCCGGAAACCAGGGCTTTTCGTGAGTAGTAGCCTTCCGCAAGAAATGCTAACCAGAGATTACTAACGGCGCTGGGGCTCTTCACGATTTGATGTGAGTGTGATTGAACACTGTGTTGCGCTTCCAAGGCATTGCCCCAATCGAAGAGCTCGCCCATGGTAAGGACTGGGGCTTTTACCCAAATCGGTGAGGTGATAGGTCACGGCGAGCAGCACGGTCTCATAACTGTGGCGCCGGACTAAGCCGTCGTATTCTAACTCACGGAGGCTCTCAGTTAACATGGTGTTGGTGATATGTTACCAATGGTCCGTTTAAGCTGATTGTCGTGTTGGTCGTCTTCCAGCGTCAGGTGCCAGAGGATGGGAATCTTCCATTTCGACCCGATGATTTTTAAGGCGTATGGAATCGGGCATTGTGGTGGTATATTCTGTTTGAAGTGAGCAATTTCTTGATCAAAAATGGTTGAATCCATATTGATACTTCCAGAGATGGTGGAAAGAAAAGTAGGCGTACATGATTATAAGTTGCTATTACAGCACGCTGCTAGGTGATCTCAGTCAAGCCAGTAGGATTAGGGGACAATTTAACTATTATCAAAACAGGCCACCGATTTAGGATCGGTGGCCTGTTCACTTCAGTTAGAATTATGTAGTTTTAAAAAGTTAGAAAGGTGTGGAATTGCTGACCTTAGTAATTACATGTTTATAAGGTGCATAGACGTAAGCTTTCTTTTTAGTCTTTACTTTGAATTTAGTGATTGTCGTGCCGCCTTCAACCCAGTACTGTTTTAACTGATAAACATGATGGTGTAAGGATCTGTAAGTTGTTTTTTTAGTACTTCCGGCAGAATTTCCACCATCTTTTAGGACGTCGAGCCAAGTATTGGAGATATAAAAACGGATTCGATAATGGTGTGGATTACCTTTCTTGAATGGAATTCGACTTTTACTATAGAGTTGCTTAGTGTTCCAAGAACCTCTTAAAACTTTAGGGGTTCCTTTATGCCAAGTAGCAGCCTGTGCGGGTGTTAGTGGCGTTATAGTTAACACACTTAAAATTACTATAGAAATCAATAGTAAACTAACCTTAATCTTTTTTCTCATGGATTATTTCCCTCCTTAATATAGTTCAAGTGTAGCATTAAAGAGGGACAATAGGGAATAAAAATCGCCAACTCATAGTGGAGTGCTTCATAGGGTCGGCGGCTTTTTACTTTACTTTGGAATCTTAATACGATGAATAAATTTCACGATAGCCTTGGTGGAGATATGAGATGAATCATGGCCCCACAGGCTGACTAACGTCCCTTTGGTTTTTACCTTTGGTTGCATGGTGCGGTTGTTGTTCTGATTTTTAGCGGTAATTTCGTTAAACATCGTGGGCTTGTAACGATTGCGAAGATAATTGATGAAGTAGTTATCATCGGTTTTGTTACCAATGTACTTCAACTGATAGTAGGTGGCGTAGCTGTTGGCGTTAACGATTCGTCGTTTTGCGCTCACCAGGTTCTTCACGGCAACCCGGTGCGTTCGACGGTTGGTCAATGTCTTTTTATCGGAACGGTTCCCCGCCTGGGACCAATAGTTGACGACGATATTTTTGGCTATTCGGGGAAGCTCACTCTTTAGAATTGAGTCGTTCCAGACAGTTGTGGTGAATCCCCGCTTATTCTGGAAGCGATTGAGTTCATTGATGAAAGTGGTTAGAGACTTGTATGCTTCGGGACTGCCAGGCACTTCGTCAGCTCCTAGGATAAAGTCTCGCAAAGATTGTTTCTTGAAAATGGTGTCGAGTTCGCCGTAAATCTTTTGGACGACGGTAATGGACTGCTTCTTGGTGTAGTCCAAGGTATGGCTATCCATTTTGACCTTTTTATAGGTTGTGGGCCGTTTCTTCTTTAGTTGACGGAGGATGGCCCCAGCGTGTGAAGGGGCATCAACGTCTGGGACGAGCTGAATGTGTTTTTTCTTGGCAAAGGTGACTAAGCGTTTTAAGGCGGCCTTGGAAAGGACCTTCTTACTTGCCTTGTTACCAAGATAGGTGGACTGGAAGCTCAGATGTTCGTTATCACTGAGGTGTAGAACCACGTAATTTAATTTTTGGTCACGAGCTGCCTGGATGACTGATTTAACGGACTTTTCGGTTAGGGGATGCCGACCGAGGTCAATCAAAATCCCCTGACGGTTAGGCAATTTAGAAGCCTTGACGGCAGCCTGAGAGGTAGTCGGTGCCTGCCAGAATAGGAACATACTGAGTAACAATAGTAATGTTGTCAGGAACTTTTTGTGACGGTTAAACATGGTGCACCTCCCTAGTTTAGTGTGTGGTGAATGGTATTTTCTAGCATACCCCGCGGTATCTTGGTGGGTCAACGAAAGGGGCTTGGTTGTGTCAGATTTTGCATGTTTAAGATTGCAGTTTGTCTTTCAATGCTTCAGTTAGCGTAGCAGAAAAATTAAGGTTAGCGGCAATTCCTAAATCGTTGAGATATTTGGGAATGCTAAGTGTTTTTTTGATACTTCGATTCTGTTCTCGTTCGCGAGCAATTTTTGTGTCAACCTCAATGGGGACGAGTAATTGTTCTTCTGAATGAGGGATTGCCAAAGGATCAGAGGGTTCAGGAAGTGGTGTGTTAAAGTCCTCGGCGGTTAGTAAATAGCCCTGGAGTGCATCAGCAGCCATGTGTAAGGCATCGGCAATATTCTCTCCAAAAGTAGCAGCATTGGGCTCTAAGTCTGGAAAGGTAACTTCGACCTGGCCGTTTTCATTAAAGGTGAAAAGTGCAAAATATAAGTACTTCATGGAATTGACCTCCAAGTAGAAATTAAGGAGACACCACAAACAAGGCTCACTTGAGCCCAGCTTGCTTCCAGATACTGTTGAGGGTACCTTTTGGAATGTCCTTTCTGGGGTGAGGGACGGTCACGATACCGGGGAGATCATCATTTTTAAAATGACAATGGTCGCCAGTTACTCGTACTTGGTACCATCCGTGATGCTTCAGTATCTTTAAGACTTCGCGAGAGTCCATGGAGCTATCTCCTTGTGAGACAACTAGAGCTTAACACGTATGATTATACGTGGAAAGATAATTTCTTGAATTGCGTCAGTTATTGAAGGATTGCCATCCAAATTTGAGCTTGATCAGAAGATCAGGGTTACAAAAGCAGGTGTAATTTCGTTTGTAAGAATGAAGGGGGATAAAATAATGTGCTTTAGAAGCATTATTATATAAAACCCAAATTTCAAAAAAAATCCCAAAGATGTTCCTTGGAATTGGTAGTAACTCTCGCGTGAACGTCGGATATCTTATATACTTGGGAAAGAATCCGACTTAATGGTTAGAACGGTATAGAAAGCGGGGATTAGTTATGTCCCAATATAGTGCGTCAATAATTACACATTCATTTTGGTTTACGGAGTTTTCACAATATTTAGAATTACGGGATCAAGGCATCGATGATGCAGATATTCGATCGATGAGTATTGACGATAACTATTTTCAACAACAGTCAACAGCACGGGCTTTAGATATGGTGCGCGTAGTTAAGCAGCGAGTAGATACTCTTGATGTAGATTATTTTGACTTATTTCCATCATTAGATTTGGAAAATCAAAAAATTGTTAACTTGTTAGCTAGTTTGCATTTAAACCGATTATTTGATGAGTTTATGTATGAGGTTTATCGGAATGAACTATTACTGGGAGATGCTAAGCTTCATAGTTATGAAATTGAAGCTTTTTTTAGTCAAAAACAAGTTGAAAATGAAAAAATTGCTAGTTGGAAAGAGGAAACAATTCGACGAATGGCGGGGACGTTTAAGACTTTCTTGCGAGAAGCGGATCTGTTAGAGAATCAGGGAGACTACGATTTAGTTAAACGGCCTCTCTTGGATGTACGTTTAGAAATGTTGTTACATACAAAAGGTGAAGATCGACAGTTAGCTGCATTGGTAGGGAGATAGCATGACAGATACAGTTTTGAAATTAAAGCATTTAAGAGAAAAGGTTGCTGATCCAGATTTTCAACAGAGTCGAGGATTATCCAATGAAGTTTCTTATTATATTCTAGCTTTTTCGCCACAAGATCAGCCACTAGTGACCGAGGAGATTGGGTCAATGCGGCAACAGTTGAATCGAGAAACGGTTGGAATTGATATTGTGGAATTTAATCTTTACCACATTATGTGGGAATTGCTTGATGATATGGGAATTCGCGAAGATGTTTTAGCAATGGAAGAAAGCGATGGGATTGATTATCTGACAGAACAGTTAAATAATGCTCTAGAGATGACTAGTTCGGAGAATATGTTTGTACAGTATATGCAACGGCATTTACCCAAGACCCCAGTTGTGGTTTTTGTGACTGGTATTGGTGAAATTTTTCCACTGATTCGCGCACATAAGGTTTTAAACACAATGCATCAAATTGTAACCAGTGTGCCGGTAGTCTTCTTCTACCCTGGCACGTACGACAGTTTAAGTCTCAGTATGTTTGGTGAGTCTAAAGAGGATAACTACTACCGAGCATTCCAAATTAACTAGGGGAGAACCGTGATGAAAATAAGAGATATTTTTGCAAAATCGATTGATCGTGATATTAAAGGTGTTATCACAATCGGGGATGAGCAGGATGCTAATGTTAAGCAGGAATTAGAAGAATATGTTGTCACGAAGGAATTAGATAATCACTTTAAGGACTTCTTCGCGGCTTATGCAGAGGGAATTCGCCACGATACCACTAACATGGGGGTGTGGATTTCAGGGTTCTTTGGTTCTGGTAAATCACATTTCTTAAAAATATTGGCTTACTTATTAGAGAATCGTGAAGTAGCCGGAAAATCTGCGTTAGACTACTTCGTTGACGATGATAAAATTCATGATGCCCATACCTTAGCAGATATGAAGTTAGCAACAACAGTTCCGAATGAAGTAATGCTGTTCAATATTGATTCGAAGGCTAAAAATGGGAACAAATCGCAAAAAGATGCCATTTTAAATGTCTTTTTACAAGTCTTCAATGAACAATTAGGTTTGTTTGGCGCTGACTTTTGGATTGCTGACTTGGAGCGTGATCTGATTTCTCAGGGAAGGTATGAAGACTTTCAAGCGAAATTTCAGGAATTGGATAAGCAACATCGTGAATGGAAAGAAGCACGTAATGCATATGCCTTCTTGAAGGGTACAATTCGTGACACTTTAGTTGCCATTGAGTTCATGTCCACTGCCGATGCTGATGGATTTATTGACCAACTGAAGAAAGAGTACCCGATCAGTGTCGAAAGTTTTGCCAAGTTGGTTAATCAGTACATTGAAAGTAAAGAAAAAAACTACCATATGGCTTTTCTGGTTGATGAAGTTGGTCAATACATTGGTTCTAGTCAACAACGGATGCTGAATCTACAAAGTATTGTTGAAGATCTAGGAACTTATACGCATGGTAAAGCGTGGGTCATTGTGACCAGTCAGCAGGCAATCGACAAGGTGACAAAAAACATTAATGGCCAAGATTTTTCTAAAATTCAAGGGCGATTTAATACTCGAATTGCAATGTCTTCGGCTAATGTCGATGAGGTTATTCAGAAGCGTCTGTTGGCCAAAACAGACGCGAGTGAACGGCTGTTAGAGAACACCTTTGCTGAGAATCAACATGTGATTAATAATTTAATTAGTTTTGATGGCAAGGAAGAACGGAAACGGTACGATGATCCGCGGATGTTCGCAGATCTTTATCCATTTGTGCCTTATCAGATTTTTCTTTTACAAGATACGCTAACGGCTATTCGGGAGAATGGGTCGGACGGGAAACACTTGGCTAATGGTGAACGGTCAATGTTAGCTGTATTTCAAGAGTCGGCTAGACGACTGGAGGACCGGGATACGAAAGCGTTAGTGCCGTTTAGCATCTTTTTCCAGGGACTTAGTCATTTCCTAGATCATACACATATGATTGTTATTCAGCGTGCCCAAAATAACGAATTGATTAATCCCACTAAGGAAGATAATCCGTTTGCTGTCCAGGTATTAGAGACATTGTTTATGGTGAAATATGTTCCAGATTTCGATGCGACTTTAAATAATCTGGTTACATTGATGATTGATTCGATTGATACCGATCGAATTGAACTAGAAGCCAAAGTTAAACAGGCATTGCGTGTGCTTCAAGAACAAAACATCGTTGAGAAGACCAGTAAGGGTTATGAGTTCTTAACGGATGCTGAACAGGATATTAGTAAGCAAATTCAGCGTCAGAGTGTGGACTCAGGGGATGTCTCTCAAGCAATTGGGGACTATCTCTTTAGTTCAGTGGCCATTTCACGTCGTTATACGTATCCGCAGTTAAAGCAGCAGTACACGTTTGTATTCAATCAGTGGGTCGATGACCGTCCAGTTGGGCCAACTAATCAGGATATTAATTTGAAGATGGTAACGGTTGAAGGCGAAACTAACCGAGATGAAATTGAACTGCGTCGGCAATCTAGTTCACCTGAACAGCCACAGATCATTATCGATTTGCCAGCAGATCTGCAATATGCGGAAGATCAGCGTCAGGTTCAGAAGATTCAGAAGTTTATTTTAAATCCACATGAGCAGTCTCAGGATGCCCGTTCACAGAGAATTATTGATCTGAAAAAGACGGAACTTTCCTCTTTGAAGAAGCGAGTTGCCCAAGAATTGTTAGAAGTTTTACAACAGGCTGACATTTACGTTCAAGGGGACAAGATTGAAGCCGGCAAGAAGGATTTCTTTGGGCGATTGGCGGATGCTCAAGAAAAATTAATTGATGAAATCTATCGTAATCTTAGCTATATTGATTCGGTTAAACAGGATAGTGATGTGGTAGCGCTGTTTAAAGATACGAATGAGCTGGTTAAGAATACAGATAATGAACGAGCAACGCAGACAGTCTTGGAAAGAATTAACCACGAGTATTCGGGTCATAATAAGATTTCTTACAAGTCTGTATTAGAGCGCTTCAGTAAAATTCCGTATGGCTATCGTGAGATTGATACAAAATGGTTGGTTGCGAAACTTTTCGTTGATTCTAAGTTAAAAGTTTACGTTAATGGCGAGGCATTGAGTTTGCATACCGACATCGTTGCGAACGAGATGGCAAAATACTTCTCCAATCGAAAATTCGTTGATGCAGTTCAGGTAGAACCACGCCAAGCTATTAGTGAGAATAAGAAGAAGGATTTACGCAAGGTTGCCTTAGAGGCTTTCGGTAAGCAATCATTTAGTGATTCAGAAGATGACACTTTGGTTGATGAATTGCGTAACAGTATGCAAAATGAATTGGGTGCCATCAAAATCTATCTGGCTAAACCGGTCTATTATCCTGGAAGAGATGTTTTAGAGACGGGTCAATCCCTAATTAATCAATTGTTGGCACAAAAAGATGCTGATAAGTTTTATGATTTAATCAGTCGGAAACGTGACGATTTCTTAGATTGGCGCGAAGATATGACTGAATTTGGAATTAGTGAGTTTTATCAGAGCGTGAGCCAACAAGAAATTTGGGAATCAGCCCAGACGCAGTGTGATGTTTATGAACATTCAAAAGAATTCGTGACCAGTGATCAGGTTAAACAGACTGTTCGTGAAATTTCTACAATAATGAAGAACCGACCCCAGGGAAAGATTAAGCAACTAAAGGACCTGGTTGATAACTTTAAGTCAGTGTATGGGGCAGAATTCGATAGTGGTTTAGGTAACGTACAGCAACGGATTTCAGCGGAACAAAAGGTGGTCAATGAGTACAGTACTGATCATGGCGTTCAAGATGAATTTTCTAGTAAAATTCAACGGACGTTTGCTGATTTACTGGATAATGCACGTGATGCGACCACGTTGAATGGGCTTTATGTGATTCCGCAGCAGGCAACTGCTCGGCGGGTCCGCTTAACTCGCGAAATTGACAGCTTATTGGCACAACGGCTCGCCGAAGTAGAACGTCAACGTAAAATTAAAGAGCAGAATGTAACTGCTACGACGAACGAGAACGGTCCGGTTAATGATAAGAATGATGACGCCGTTGAACCGACACAGATATCGGATGAGGATAGTGAACTGGTTCAGAAACCTCGAGATATCAGTGCTAAAACGTTGCCGGTTGACCAGACGTGGCAGTTGCAGAGTCCAGAGGATGTTAAAATTCAGATCAATCAGTTACAACAGGCACTGTTACAGCAATTGGAAGAACATGGGAAAATCAACTTTGAACTGTAAAGTAAATGAAAGTCATTGAGAGTGAAGGAAGAGTTTATGGATAAAACAGCGATTAAAAAATTTGCGATTGAAGCGCGTCGTTCACTCATCGAAAGTATTCAATTAAAGGCTGCAACGTTAGGAATAACTAAAGACGGTGTGGGCGATAAATTACCAATCTCAACATCAGAAATCGAGTATTACGTAGATGATCAGAGTGCAATCACTGGTAAAGATATCAGTAAGCGACAAAAGTTGGTTGCTGAATTAGAACAACGGGCGCAAAAGAATGACTTTGCAACAGCTTTTAAGGACCTCGTAGAGGAGGTTGCTTATACTTGGTTTAATCGGATTATTGCGATTCGATTTATGGAAGTAAATGATTACTTACCAAGTCGGACACGAGTTCTTTCGAGTACTGAGAATCGAAATGAGCCGGACATTATGTTAGCAGCACGTGATATCGAAGATGATTTAGGTGGCTTTTCGTCAGCTGAACGGTCGGTAATTGATAAAGCGCAAGACACTGAGTTGCCAAGTGACATGGATGCAGAGTATCAAATGCTATTTATTAAGCAGGCTAATGCGTTAAACAAGAACCTGCCATATTTATTTGAGAAAACCAATGATTATGCGGAGTTATTGTTCACTCCAAGCTATCATGATGGTGTTATTCAGCATTTAATTACTGATGTTAGTGAAGATGAGTTTAACGTGGCCGTTGGTGGTCAAGTGGAGATTATTGGGTGGCTGTATCAGTACTACAATACGGAACCCCACGACCAAGCTGTCAATATTACGGGTGGTCCGGTAAAAAAGAATGATATTCCAGCCGCAACACAATTATTTACGACCGACTGGGTTGTTAAATATATGGTTGATAACTCACTTGGAAAATACTGGTTAGAACGACATTCGGACAGCCATTTGGCTGATAAGCTGGATTTCCTACTGCCAGGTGAATTATCAATTACAGCTGACTCAGAGAATATTGAAGAACTCAAAATTATTGATAATGCAATGGGATCTGGTCACATTTTAGTCTATGCATTCGACGTTCTGATGACGATCTACCAGGAACAAGGGTATTCATCACGTGATGCTGCGGTATCAATTATTCAGAACAATTTATTTGGGTTGGAGATAGATAAACGGGCCTATCAACTGGCATACTTTGCGTTAATGATGAAGGCTCGCCAGTTTAATCGACGTGCCTTGCGTCCAGATAATCTGGTACCAAATCTCTATGTTTTTGAAGATACTGATGATATCTCGGAAGAACTTTATTCTCAGGTTTCAGATAATTTAACGGATAGATTGCAGGACGTGACTAATACGTTTAGTAATGCGCGTGAGCTAGGATCAATTATTCATCTTGAATCAGAGAAAAATAACTATTCAGAACTCGCCGAAGCTGTTCAGCAAATCGAGGTAGATGATTTGGATATCTTTGGTGTTCAGAATTCCAAAGCCAAACTTTTGCGCACATTAAAAATCGCACAAATTTTAACGTCTCAATACGATATCGTGGTAACCAACCCACCATATATGAATAAAATGGAACCAGCCCTAAAGAAATACGTCAAAAAGTTCTATTCAAACTATGCTGGCGACCTGTTTTCAATCTTTATTTTTAATAACAGTAATTTAGTGAAGCCAGGTGGATATTCAGCGTTTATGACACCCTTTGTTTGGATGTTTATTAAAACATATGAAAAGCTGCGTAAATTCTTGATTGAAAATAAGAAAATTGACAGCTTAATTCAGATGGAATACTCGGCCTTTGAAGAAGCTACGGTGCCAATTAACACATTTGTTTTAAAAAATACCAAGGATGAAAGTTTAGGTTCTTACTTGAAGCTTTCTGCCTTTAAAGGTGGTATGGGCGTTCAAAAAGATAAAGTCTTAGAAGCCATTGAAGATCCCCAGGTTGACTATCTTTATCGAACTAACCAAGCGAACTTTGCTAAGATTCCGGGTAATAAAATTTCATATTGGGTATCCTCTAAAATTTTAGAGGATTTTCAATTTCTCCCCATAAAAGAATATGGAGTAGTTAAATCTGGAATCATGGCTAACTCAAAGTTTTTAAGAGAATGGTTTGAAGTACCCATGTCTGAGATCCAATTACATGGGACGGATGCATCTGATCTGCAAGGATTCAAATGGTTTCCTATTAACAGTGGTGGTACTTTCAAAAGGTGGTTTGGTAATAATTCTCCAGTAATTGATTTGGAAGATGCGGGTCATGATATCAAAGAGTCAGGAACCAATTATCGGCTTAGAAATTCTGATTATTATTTTAAACAAGGTCTCACTTGGGGAAGAATAACGTCATCAAATACTTCATTTCGCTTATCTAGACAAGGTAATCTTTTTGGGGATGCTGGGCCAATGATGTTTATCGATAATTCTATATATTATATCTTGGGCCTTTTAAACTCTAAAATTATGCCGGCAATTTCTAATATTCTGAACCCAACTCTAAATTTCCAAGTGGCTGACATGAATGATGTACCAGTAGTTAATAATAAAAACGAAGCTGTAGAAAATACTGTTAAAATCAACATTGATTTGACTAAGTATGATGAAGTGAGCTTTGAAACCTCGTGGGACTTCACTCGTCATCCACTCCTAACTCACATCGCTGACGATAAGCGAACTGAAGTTGATGGTGAGCTGCAAAATGCTTTTAAAATATGGCAGGGTGAAGCAAAAGAACGATTTGATCAATTAAAGGCAAATGAGGAAGAGCTTAATCGAATCTTTATCGACTTGTATGGACTGAATGATGAATTGACTCCAGAAGTGGCAGATAAAGACGTATCGGTACGTTTGGCGGACGAGGTTAGAGATATTAAGTCGTTCCTTTCGTATTTTGTAGGAGTTGTTTTTGGTCGTTATTCATTGGATGTGGAGGGTTTGGCATATGCAGGTGGTGACTGGAAGCAAAGTAACTATCAAACATTTGTGCCAAACGAAGATAACCTTTTGCTATTGAATGATGATGATTACTTTGGCGATTCAAGGGACATCATAAATCGTCTGCGGGCCTTTCTTGGAACCACTTTTGGTACTGAAAATGTTCAGGATAACTTAGATTACATCGCTTCTGTCGTTGGAAAAAAAGCGGATAGTAGTGAAGCATCTATTCGACGCTACTTTGTCGACGACTTCTTTAAAGACCATTCTAAGATTTATCAAAAGCGACCAATCTATTGGGAATTCAATAGCGGGAAACAGAATGGTTTTAAAGCATTAATGTATCTTCATCGCTATGATAAAAATGAATTGGCGATGATTCGTACGAATTACTTACATCCGTTGCAAGGAAAGTATGAGCAAAGAATCAGTCAATTATCACAGTTGTTAGCCGATGAGAATGTAGTTAGTCAGAAGAAAAAGTATGAAAAGAAATTAAAGCATTTAAATCAACAGCTAACAGAAATCAAAAAGTATGATCCAATAATTCAACATATTGCAAATCAACAAATTAGCTTAGATTTAGATGATGGGGTACTTGTAAATTACAGCAAGCTTCAAGATGGAAACACGATTTTATCCAAGCTGAAATAATGTCAAAAGGAGCCTCTCAAATCTGTGAGAAGCTCCTTTTGTGCCAAGTGATGTGCCAACTATTTTGATGCACTGTTTAGGATTGAAATGATCTTATCTTGGTCTTGAGACTCAAGCTCTTTGATGATGTGTAAGTAAGTAGATTGAGTAGTTGTAATATTACTATGTCCAAGTCTTCTCGAGACTGAAAGGACACTAACCCCCTTATATAACAGTATTGAGGCATGTGTATGTCGTAAACCATGAAAAGTGATTCTAGGAATATGAAGATTGGTCAGTTTATTTGTTAGGACTTTATTGATTTCAGCACTAACTAGTACGTGACCCGTATTGTTCATAAATATCGGTTGCTTACTTGGGATGTCCTTATTTGATAGAAATTGAATAATTTTACGGATTGTATGCTTACTAACTGCAATTTCTCGAATAGAGGAAGGAGTTTTTGTTTTCATAAATCCAGTTTTGTACTTGTAGTCCCATGCCTTGTTGACATTAATTAAATAGTTTTCAGAATCAATGTCTTCTGTGGTTAGGCCGACGATTTCGCCGTAACGCATGCCGGTCACTGCGGCAAGATAGATAATTAGTTCACCAGGTTGGGTGGTGTCAAGGTTATGAAGTAGTTTACGCCAATTGTCATAGTCTAAGGTTTTGGCAACCTTGGGGCGTTCTTTGCCAGTAATTACGGCCTTTCGAGTGGGATCTGTTGTGATTATCTTTTCATCTAACGCCTCAAGGATGCAGGCTCGGAGCTGTTTATGGAAACATGAGACAGTTCTTCGAGCATGATTCTTTGCAAATTCGTTAATTCTTTCTTGGTAGATTATTTTGGTTAAATTTTTGAGTTTTAGTTCTCCAAATAAGTGGACAGCATGTTTTGCTGTATTTTGATACTTATTGTATGTGATGGGGGAGACAGCATTTTGTTTGTAAACCTTGATCCATCGGTTGTAGTAAGAGACTAAGGTTTCATTGCCGGATTGAACTGTCATAAGATTTGGATGCTCTGTCTGAACCTTACTAGCGGCAAGGATAGCTTCAGATTTTAAAAGAAATCCTGATTTTCGAAGCTTTTTGTATTGACCGTGTGAGTCCTTATAGGAAATTTCGTATTGCCATGCGTTGCCACGTTTTCGATAACTAACCATGTATTTTTCCTCCATTACGTATTACTTGGCACAAGTTTGTCACATATCAACTTGTTAGCCAACGGGAGAACGACAATGTGATAGGTTATCGTCAGCGATGTGAGTTAGGAGTGGATGACGAGTGAAGTCCCAGGAGTTTTCAAAAGAATCCCAATCTATTTTTGATAAACTATGATTTTTTTTGATAAACTATGATTTTTTTTAGATGGCGAATTTTATAATCAAGTTAGCCACTTGAAATTTAGGACAAAATAAATACACCAAGACGTAAATCTCAGGTATCATTGGAGTTCTCACACAAACAATGAAAGAGGTCTTCGTCTTGATGCAAGAACAGCTTACCATGAATCGTCCCAAGGGTCACCATCTAACTTTGAAAGAGCGTGGAAACATTGAGGTCTACTTTAACCACGACAAGCTTTCTCGGCGGAAGATTGCTGAGTTACTTGGCGTTAGCCCGCAAACCATAAACAACGAAATCAAGCGAGGCTTGGTAACCAATAAGAAAATCGTTAACGGTAACGTAGTCTTCTATGAGGTCTACGTGGCGGAACTAGCCGACCAGCGGTACCACGAGAACCGCAAGGCCTGCCACAGGCCTTGTAAGTTCTTCCAGGCGGCTGACTTTATAGCCTTCTTTGTAGAACACTTTAAGACTGATGGCTGGGCTCCAGATGCTGCTGTAGGCCGCGCCAAGGTGTTAAACCTTTTTCGGCCTGACGAGATGGTCTGTACCCAAACGTTGTACAAGTACATCGACGAACAACTTTTAGAGGTCTGTAACTTAGATCTTACCGAGAAAATGCGGCGGCGACTACCCAAGCACGTTAATCACAAAAATAAGCGTGTAATGGGACGGAGTATTGAAGAACGTCCGGCTGAAGTTGACTCTCGCAAGACGTTTGGTCATTTCGAGATTGATACTATCGTTGGTAAACGTGATGGCCATGAGAGTGTGATTATGACCCTGATTGAGCGTCAAACTCGCTTCCAATTTATCCGTCTGATTGACGGGCGTGACGCCGATTCGGTTGAGTACGCCCTGCGAGAAATCCTCGCAGAGTATGGACCAGTTATCAAGTCGATCACCGCTGATAACGGACCTGAGTTTGCCTTGCTGAGCGAGGCATTGCGTTCAGTGGCACCAGTCTTTCATACGCACCCGTTCACCTCTAGTGAACGGGGAACCAATGAGGTCCATAACCGGATGGTCCGCTATGACTTTCCCAAAGGCATGTCCTTAGACGCCGTAAGTCCTCGGGCTGTTGCTAGAACAGCGGACAAGTTGAATAACACACCTCGTCGTCTGCTAGGCTTCCAGACTCCCGCCGAACTCTTCGCCGCCGCCTGCGGCTAGGCTCCTCGCGCCACCAACTTCAACCCCTGAGAATCCCTTGGTATCAGTATTTGGTCCTAGTGACTAACTTGTTCTTGCAATTTGCGATTTTTTTTAGATACTGTGGCAAATTACAAGTTTAATCCGAACAAGCCCGGAATCTTTCAATGGCAGTCTGTTGATGATGTATTTTTAATGGTCGTTGATTAATTAGTTCAAGTGCTGCTAGGATCTCATCAGTCGTTACTTGGCTAAAATTGGTCTTTTTCGGGAAGAACCAGCGTAACCGTCTATTAAAATATTCATTGGAACCTCGCTCCCATGGTGAATATGGATGGCAAAAATAAACTTTGATCTGATAATCCTGTTCTAAGGCCTGATAATTGGCAAACTCTTTACCATGATCAACAGTAATGGATTTTACTTGGGGACCGAAGGCCCCCATAAACTTGCCAAAGGCGGTGTTTAGAGCCTTAGCCGTTCTATTAGGGGCTTTGATGGCCCATAGAAGTCGGGTCTTACGTTCTACGAATGTAACCAGACATGATCGTGACTCACTTCGACTAGAAAGCACCGTATCTACTTCCCAATGACCAAAAGCTAACCGTTGATTAACAGTTGTTGGCCGTTGTTCGATGGAAGTCCCACTTGTAAATTTCCCACGATTTTCGCTCACTCGGTGCTGGCGGACATTCCGATTGGGTAGATCAGTCAATTTGAAGGGGAGCCAGCCACGATTAAGCCAATTATAAATTGACGCAGTGCTCAAGTTATAAGCGGCCGCAATGGTTTCTGGTGACCAGGTTAATCGTAAGTGATTGGTAATTAAAGTCGCTAATGCTGCCGTCAGCATCGAACGACGGCCGCAATTCCGCCTTTTGCGATCTGCATCTTGCTGAGCTAATTCTGGATCATAAGGTTTAACCCGGTCCAACTCATAGCTAATCGTAGCTTTGGCGACGCCTAAGGCGTCAGCCATTACTTGGTAAGATTTATTCCCCTCATTGACCAGTTGTGCTAGTGCGCCACGTTGAAAACGTGATAAAGTAGATGTACCCAAAGTAATCACTCCCTATATTGGTTGGAATTAGCTACTACCATTGTAAGTGATTGCTTTGGGCTTTTTAATTTCTGTTCGGATTAATTATAGAATTTGCCCTGTAATAATAGTTTCGTCATCAGCATATTGTATAGGCAGTTGGCTTAAAGTTCCGGGTTGGAAATTTAAAGTTGGATTTTGATAAGCCAATAATTCCTCTGTAATAGGTGACGAAAGTAGTGCCTGTAGCAAGAAGAGCTTATTCTTGGAGTGATTAAACAACTTTGATCCAGCATTGTCAAAAAGGAACCCAAAATCATCAATCCTAGAAGAAAACTTCCCAGAAGTTAGTGCATTCCATGTTATTCCCGGTTGAAATATATAGTCTAAATTGTAATTGTGAGATCTCACTTTTCCAGCGTTATTTTTAAAATTTCTAATTTCTAATCCATCGTGTTTCCAATTAATGACATACTCATTATTCCCATACCATTTTCGATAGCCTCCGCCTTTGTCGTAAGGAAACCACTCTTTACCACTATTATCAGCCTGACTTCTGGAATGCATATTAAAACCAATATTAAGAATTTTCACTTCGTACCAGAATCTTAAAAATCTCTCATTGTTTGCTGTAGCCATTCCAAGCCTTGGACTTGCGATTTCTTTCAATAGGTGTTCTCCATAGCTAGATAATGCTTTTTCACTAGCCCAATAAGCAATCGGCATTCCTGGAATCTTAGCAAAGTTCGCTTGGTTAGTTCGATTAAATCTGTTTCCAGTAATTGGTACTTTGTTAGGAGCTGTTCCTGAAACATCGCTAGTTTTAATCTGATGATAGGTACCAACGAATTCGAATAACTGGCAATTACGTATAATCGAAACTACCGTCCCAAAGGCAATGCCCATGACATTATTTTCCATGTGCATCAGATTTGATATTGTATATTCTTTTAAAAGATTAACTCGCATTTTCTCAAAGCTTGAAAGGAACATCCATGATTGCATTGTGACCATGGCATTATATCCCCCTGATACCAAGGCTTTATTCCATCTTTCCATAAACATAGCAAATAAGTCAGACTTGGAGTTGGGATAATTTTTCTTAGCGAATTTTGATAAATGCTCACCCATTCGCGATGAACCCATATAGGGTGGATTGGTAATAACTACTTGATACTTGCGACTTAGTAATTCAGCGCAATCTAAAATTGCATTTACTTTATCAATTAACGGAATGAGCTCAAACGACAATTGGTTTTGATTCAATTGATTCAGTTCTTTTCTAAGTGTTGTCAGAGTTTCTATATCTTCAAGTATTAGTGATCCCAGTTCATTTCCGAACTTAAAATCAGCTAATAATTTAGATAATATATCAACACTTTTCTCAGATAACTGTTCTTCCAAAATATTGAACTCTGAAGGCTTAAGATCGTCAGTTCCAGGGATATCATATAATCTAAGTCCTTTAATTTGAGTTAGAGCACGTCGATTGAACTGTCTGGCCTTCATCATGACGGCAAAGTATGAAAGCTGGAAAGCACGTGTATCAATATCTAAACCGTTTAAATTAAACTTGATAATGTTACTTGCGGACTCTCTCTGAGAATAACCTTCAGATTCATAAATTTGCATCAAAACGTCAAATGCATAGACCAAAATGTGACCTGATCCCATTGAAGGATCAATAACTCTTAATTCATCAATTTTTAGGTTTTCTAATGAAGAATCAATTATCTGTAGGCTAGTATCCACGCTATCACTTTGTGGAGCATCAACCATATAATATTTCCAGCCAAAGCTTTGCGCTATTTCACTTTCTGAACGAGTATCTCCCTTAACCAGCAAACTTTTAATCCAGTATTTTCCAAGTGAATTTTGTACCATGTACTTCACAATCCAATCAGGTGTGAAGATTTGTGTCGCTGATGCAATTTCAATATCTCTGAACTTATGAGACTTGGGTTTACCAATTACTATGTCCTTTGGTTCCGTATTGTAGTACTGATACAGCCACCCAATAATCTCCACTTGACCACCAACGGCCACGTTAAACTCATCTTCACTAACATCAGTAATTAAATGCTGAATAACACCATCATGATAGCTTGGAGTGAACAATAAAATTCACAAATTCTACTGCGGTTAGTACTGAAGTACGTTATGATTAACGTACATTTATAAAACGAAAAGAAGAGGAGTAGAGCCATGGCAGATGTGGATATCAATCAAATTATAACCACTCTTAAAAAAAGGTTTACTGAACAAAATCAGTTTGTTTTCTGGTACGACGATAATGGTGATTTTGTTGATAGTATTGCGGCAATTCGTGAAGCATTATCGACTGTTGCGGATGTCTACATCATGCAGCCAGGGCGTCAGCTGGAAACAAAACAGCATTTACTAACGCTTGATCGTCAAGATAAGGTGCTGGTTTATTCACCCACTGCGGAACCGGCCTTAGAGGAAGACCATTTGCGCAGCATTGTTCTGTACTCTGGAAGATTCTCAGCCGACTCAAAAGAGATATTACGTAAAGAGTTAGGTTTACCAGATGAACTGAAGCCGTTTATTCAAAAGTATGCGGCATATTTTGGTAGTAATCGTCGTCGGAAATTATTCGCACAGTATGATTTAGCCAGCTATCAGGAAAATCCTGAATTAGCGATTATGGCTGCGTTAGTGCAACTTAATCAGCCAATTGTTGATTTTTTTGATATTCTCCAAGAAGTTTTACGCAAAGGCATTAAAGAAAGTATGGCCTTATCTGACTTTGAGCACTATAGGGTGCGTCAAGCTTTCTGGTCAGAAATTAATACGCGATTTGGGTATGCTAGTGAATCACCTAAACTGGAAGAGCTAATGACAGGACTTTATGTGACAGTGGCCTTTCAGCAGATGGAGAGGGCGGTTCCCAAAGAGCAAGCAATGTATGATTTAAGCGATCACGCGGCTAACGTTCAGACTTTTATGCAGCAATTCAGTAGTCGCAAAGAGTCGGATGGTTCTGGGGCAGAGGATAGTTTTGATAGTATTGGGGAATTGGTTTGGCAAAATATTGATGGTGATCGGGCCTTTAAGGGCGATAAAATTGACGATTTAGCTAAATCTGATGTTTTTCCAAGATTTGATCAATTGATTCTCTTGTGGATTCAGGAACGGCTACAACTTGAAGATCTTGACAGTCGGTTAGCTGGTCAGACGATTCCGGAAATTACTCGAACTCGGCTTGAGACGCACTATGGGAACAAACCGCGTTTTGCTCGTCTGTACCGGATGATGCGTCGGGCCTGGAACATTATCCATAAATCCCATCAACAACCCGCAGATAGCATGCAGGGGCTTATTAGTGACTACGTTTCTCAAGACGGCTACAAAGTAGATACTGACTACCGTAAGTTTACGTATTACTATCAAATGGCTGGTATGCCAGAGCAATTTGCTAAAACGAAAAAGTTGATTGAATCAATCTATGTAAATAATTATTTGGACAATGCCATTTATGCTTGGAATGATCACTTGGATTTCACTGATTTGAAGCCTAAGCAACTACAACGTAACTTTTACCGGTACTATATTGGACCTGAGAAAAATCGAATTGTCGTTATCATTTCCGACGCTTTCCGGTTCGAGGCTGCTAAGGAATTAGAAAAAAAGTTGAGTCGCGAAGATCAAGTTACAGCATTATCGATGAATTATTTACTTACGGGACTCCCATCGGTTACGTACATGGGCATGCCGGCGTTGTTACCGCACCGGCAGTTAGCATTGAAAGACAAGACGTTACTGGTGGATGGGCAGTTAGCGACTAATCGTGAGGCGCGGCAGGAAATCTTGAAGCGCCAGAATCCTAAGAGCGTCGCATATGCTCTAGATGATTTAAAGGGGGCAACGTCCAAAGAAATTCGAGCTAAGTTTTCGGGACAAGAGGTCGTCTACGTTTATCACAATCAAATTGACGCAATCGGTGATAATAAAAAGACTGAAGATGATGTCTTTAAAGCGACAGACGAAGCAATTACGGAAATTCAACAGTTAATCTCACGACTCCGAACGAATGGTATTTCGCACTTCTATGTCACAGCCGATCACGGGTATATTTATCGAAATGATCAGTTAAAAGAGACGGATAAGATTGAAGTTGCCAAGGGTGAAGCCGATTTGAAGTCACAACGCTATTTGGTAACGCCAAGAAATTTTGAGGTGCCGGGTGTTGGGCAACAAAAGCTAAGTGAGATTCTAGCCAATGATGATCCACGCCTTGTCTATTATCCAAAGACGGCGAATATCTTTAAATCTTCGGGCTCTTTTAATTATGTACATGGTGGTGCTTCACTTCAGGAAATGCTGGTACCTCTTTTAGAAGTTAGAACAACGTCCAATCGATCCGCAGCTCATGATGTTGAATTGGAGCTTTTTAGTATGAATCGGCAGATTACGTCGTTAACGGTGCCACTGGTTGTTCGTCAGTCAGCTGCAATTAGTGCGACGGTTATTCCAGCAGAATTTAAGTTATATTTTGTAAATGATCAGGATCAACAAATCTCGGGCCAGACGACGGTTAATGCCAATAGTCGATCAGAATCCGTAAAGGAACGGATGCAAAACGTTCAAGTTATTTTAGCAGATCGAGATTATGATAAGCAGCGTCAATACTATTTGGTAATTGAAAACATGAGTAGTGGTCAGAAAATAGAAATTGAATTTACAATGGATATTGCGGATTTGAATGATTTTAATTTTTAAGTAGCTGGACCTTGAAATCAGCCGAAGGACCAAGTTAACCCGCGTTCTCACAGACTAACTACGCAGTAAATTTAGAAAAATTAGAACTTTTTCAATTTTATCATTGATTTTTAATCTTTCGCTCGCTATAATAACTATCAAATACTTCAAAACGTTGAGGAAAAAAGTAGCGAACGCAGCGATGCCCAGTGAGTCACGTCTAGTGGAAAGTGACCGTTTAGCGTAAGTGAAAATCATTTCCGAGTTCGATGCTGAATCAGTAGGCTATCGTGGTTGCCACCATTACTTGGCTAGCGGATGTTTGTCCGTGATGAGTGTGGTGGCGTATGCGACCGCAAAAAAGGTGGTACCGTTCTACTCGTAGAGCCCTTTTCCCAGTATGGGAAGAGGGCTCTTTTTAACGTTAAGGGGAAAATGAGTGGAGGTTTCAATATGGAAAATAGTTCAGTTGCACCGCGTAGAAGTTTCAAACAATTATTAGTGGTTAGTTCCCTGATTTTCGGGATGTTCTTTGGGTCCGGGAACCTCATTTTCCCCGTACACTTGGGGCAAATGGCTGGCTCTAACTGGTTCGTCGCCGCTCTGGGGTTTGCCATCTCCGGTTCACTGTTTCCATTACTGGCTATCCTGGCCGTCGTCTTCACTAAGAGTGACGGTCTGTACGACCTTGCTAAGCCGGTTGGGCGCCATTATGCCGCTCTGTTCTTAGTCTTGGTTCACTTAACTATCGGACCGTTCTTTGGCACTCCCCGGACTGCTGCAACGGCCTATGAAATGGCCGTTCAGCCATTCTTACCTACCCGATTCACCACGGTCGGGATGTTGGTCTTCACGGGGTTATTCTTTGGTGCCGCCTATCTGCTAGCCACCCATCAAAACAGCCTAGTCAAGGTGGTTGGTAAGTATTTAAACGCCTTCTTCTTAGCCATGTTAGCTGTCCTCTTCGTCGTAGCCTTCTTCAACCCAATGGGTAGCCTGCAACATACACCAACCGCCGCTTACCAAGCCAACGCCACAGTCAGTGGGTTGTTGGAAGGGTACAACACGGTTGATGCCGTCGCCCTGTTGGCTCTGAGTGTGACCTTTGTTCATGCCGTTCGTGGCCTGGGTTACCGGGATCGCGAATTAACTAAGTTGACCGCCCATGCTGGTACGTTGAGTATCGTTTTAGAAATCGCTATCTACTTTGGCCTGGTTCTGCTGGGTGCTTTCAGTATGAGTCAACTCAAGCTCTCCGCTAACGGTGGGGTAGCCTTATCCGCCATCGTTGGGCACTACTTTAGTAACTTTGGGACGCTGTTCTTAGGAGTCTTAGTCACGTTGGGGGTCTTCACAACGGCTTTAGGACTGGTTACGTCCTTTGCTCAAGATTTCCACAAGTTGTTCCCAAAAGTTAGTTACCTGAACTGGCTGCGGGTCACGACGTTTGTTTCCTTCGTCGTTGCGAATGCTGGGTTAAACGCCATCATCGCTTGGTCCTTGCCCGTATTGATGCTGCTCTACCCACTGTCCTTAGCCTTGATCTTAGTTTCCTTGACAGTTTCCAAGCGGCCTTACGCCGGTTTGGTTTACAAACTGACAATTGCTTTCGCTGCCGTTCCCGCCGTTTTGGACATGTTAAACACCGCTCCCGCCGTTGTTTCTGGTTTTGGCCCAGTGGCCGCTGTTCTGAGCTTCTACCATTCAGTTGTGCCATTCGCTAGCCTAGGGTTAGGCTGGATTGTACCAACTCTGGTGGGCTTCGTCATTGGTTTTGTCTGGGGCCGTGTCCGGTGGGCAGCCCAGTCGACCGTTCCCGACAGTAATCAACTATAAAATAGAAATCTCATCTTTTTCTCATTTTATCATTGCATTTTAAGAAAATGGTGACTATAATACAAATCAATACTTAATAAACGTTGAGGAAAAAAGTAGCACGCCCAGCGATGTCTAGGGAGTCACGGTAAGTGGAAAGTGACCGTCAAGGGTGCGTGAAAGTTACTTCTGAGTTCAGTGGTTGATAAGGCCACTGTGGGTGCCACCATTACATGGCTAGCGGATGTTCGTCCGTGATGAGTGTGGTGCGTCATTGGCCACAAAAAGGTGGTACCGTTCTACTTATAGAGCCCTTTTCCCAGTATGGGAAGAGGGCTCTTTTAACGTTCAAGAGTAAAAAATATAGAAACTGGAGGAATCAATTATGGAAGAACTTGCAGCAACACCAAAGAAAAATATGGGGCAATTACTCGTCGTCAGTTCTTTAATTTTCGGCATGTTCTTTGGCTCAGGTAACCTGATTTTTCCAGTGCACTTGGGGCAAATGGCCGGGGCGAACTGGTTCATGGCCGCATTTGGTTTCGCTATCTCTGGTTCACTCTTCCCACTACTGGCCATCCTGGCCGTAGTGGTTACCAAGAGTGATGGTCTCCTAGACCTTGCCCGCCCAGTTGGTCGGCACTACGCCGCTATGTTCTTGATCCTGGTTCACTTGACCATCGGGCCCTTCTTCGCAACCCCTCGGACGGCCGCGACGGCTTACCAAATGGCGGTTGAACCCTTTATTCCGAAAACCTTCTCCACAATGGGGATGCTTCTATTTACCGGATTATTCTTCGCCATTGCATACTTGGCAGCGATGCATCAGAGTGCGCTACTCAAAATAGTTGGGAAGTACCTGAACGTGGGCTTCCTGGCCTTACTTGCCATTATCTTTCTGATTGCCTTTATCAAACCAATGGGGAGTCTCTCTCAAACCCCAACGGCAACCTACCAAGCTAACGCCACGATTGGTGGCATGCTTGAAGGGTACAATACGTTGGATGCCGTGGCACTCTTGGCTCTGAGCGTTACCCTGATTCACGCAATTCGAGGCCTCGGATACCGAGGCCGTGACCTGACTAGATTAACCACTAAGGCGGGGATTCTGAGTATTTCACTAGAAGTTATCATTTACTTTGGTTTAGTTCTGCTGGGGGCTATGAGCATGAGTGAATTAAAGCTTTCTGCCAACGGTGGAGTGGCTCTCTCCCAAATCGTGGGGCACTACTTTAGTAGCGTTGGGACGCTATTGTTAGGTGCCCTGGTAACGTTAGGTGTGTTGACGACTGCGATTGGTTTAATTTCTTCTTTCGCTCAGGATTTCCACAAGCTATTCTCTAAGATTAGTTACCGGACCTGGCTGCGGGTTACCACGATTCTTTCTTTCTGCGTGGCCAATGCTGGGTTGGATACCATTATCAGCTGGTCACTGCCCATCCTCATGCTGATGTATCCACTGTCCTTAGCCTTGATTCTCTTGTCCCTGACCGTTTCCAAACGGCCGTATGCTGGTATTGTCTACAAGGTGACGATTGCCTTTACGATTTTACCGGCCATCTTAGATATGTTGGCCAATTCTCCAGCCATTGTCACTAGCTTTGGTCCAATTCAGAGTCTATTGGCGTTTTACCACGGTGTGATTCCGTTTGCTAGCATCGGTCTGGGCTGGTTGGTTCCAACCTTCATTGGTTTTGCCATTGGGCTGCTGTGGGGGCATCTCCGCTGGGTAAGCCAGCGAGGAACGGTTCCAGAAAGTGACCATCTGTAGTCATGTTATCGGAGAAAAGTCGCGGCCAGTGGTCGGGGCTTTTTCTTCGGTCTCAAACGGGTTATGATTACCTGTAAAAGGGGGGATTTCTCGTGGAACAAGAATCATTGTTTTCAAATAACCGGCAAAATACGCCGTTAGCTAGTCGGGTTCGGCCACGCACCCTCGCTCAGTTCGTGGGCCAAACGCACCTGTTAGGAACTGGCAAAATCTTACGAGAATTGATTGAAAATGATCAAGTATCGTCGATGATCTTTTGGGGACCACCTGGTGTTGGTAAGACCACTTTAGCTGAAATCATTGCCCGGCAAACACAAGCGAAGTTTTTGAGCTTTAGTGCCGTTGACAGCAGTATTAGTAAGATTAAAAAGATTATGCACCAGGCTGAAGATGACCGCGAAATTGGAGAACAGACGATTGTATTCGTCGATGAAATTCACCGGTTTAATAAAGCGCAACAGGACGCTTTTCTGCCATACGTGGAGCGGGGCAGTATTATTCTAATTGGTGCAACGACGGAAAATCCTTCGTTTGAAGTCAATTCAGCACTACTTTCGCGGTGTAAGGTCTTCGTCTTAAAGGGCTTAGAGACAGCGGATATTGAGGAGTTATTAACCAATGCTTTAAAGAATCCCGCCGGGTTTGACGTTCGGGTCAAGATTGGTGCTGACGAGTTGCACGCCATTGCGGAATTTGCCAATGGGGATGCGCGGACCGCCTTGAACACACTGGAAATGGCCGTGTTAAATGGAGATAAGCAGGGTGATCAGGTGACGGTCACTTTGGATGATTTAAAGCAATTGATCAGCCAAAAGTTTGTCTTATACGATAAAACAGGTGAGGAACACTACAATATTATTTCGGCGCTACATAAATCAATGCGTAATTCCGACGTCGATGCAGCGATTTATTGGTTGTCTCGGATGTTAGAGGGCGGCGAAGATCCGTTGTACATTGCGCGGCGGTTAGTGCGGTTTGCCAGTGAGGATATTGGCCTTGCCGACACGAACGCGCTGAACATTGCGGTAAATGTCTTTCAGGCTTGTCAATTCTTGGGAATGCCCGAATGTGACGTACATTTGGTTGAGGCCGTAAGTTACCTGTCCTTGGCTCCCAAGTCGAATGCACTATACAAGGCACGATTGGCTGCTAAGAAGGACGTAAAAGAGACCCGTGATGAACCGGTTCCGCTACAGATTCGGAACGCGCCAACGAAATTGATGAAGGACCTGGGATACGGCAGGGATTACGAGTATGCTCACGCCACGAAGGATAAACTAACTGAAATGGAAACGATGCCACCGGGCCTACGGGGACACGTGTACTATGAACCTACGGAACAGGGGCGTGAGGGGCGCTTCAAGGAACGATTGGCGTACATTAAGCGATGGCATCAGGCACACCGTTCATCAGATTAATGGGCAACCGGCAGGTAACTACCTGCCGTTTTTTTGGAGATAGCGGTTGTGTTGTTGGCGCGAAGGTTCACAGAGAATTAAGAGAAAAATCAGACTTCCCAGCGGAATCAGATTGATCAACCAGAGCCGACCACTGTGGCCGGTATCGTGTAGGCGTCGGACCTGGGCTGTAATATTGCCAGCAATCACAATAGCCAATAAAAGTAGTAAGGGAGCGGCGGTTAGGAGATTCATCTCTTCACCCAACCGGTGAAAACTGCCAAAGCTAATAATGGCTAAGAAGCCTAGGACCATTTCTACCAAACTGCTACCGGCAGTCGACCACCAGAAGTCCGCGCGGCCCATGTGTCCTGCTAGATTGCTTAAGTTACGGCAAAAAAGGACACTGGATGTGACTAAGTCCGGATCGACCGTTTCGTTATAGGGTTGGTCGGGTTGGTCATCAATTAAGGAGTAAGAGAACGCATCCATACCTTGGGCGGTTTGACAATAGTGGCAGAAGTTGGCGCCTAAAGGAATGGGCTTTCCGCATTTGATGCAGGTGCTCTTATAATTTTCCATCGATGATTAACCCCCTATGAGTTCACGGCCGCTTAGTAACTGGCTAGCTTTTCATGACTGAAGCTGTTAAGATTCATCATAGCGGCTGACAGTTGGAATAGCTATGTTTTTCTCCCGATCACGGTAAACCCGCTATAAATTGGTTAATATGCAGTTGCGTAGTATAACGGATGTAATGGAACGGGTCGCCCTTCCGGCTATCATCGTAAGGGGCTGGCAAGCCATTTACCGGTGGTTAAAAATCCGTTTTTTTTCAAAGAAAGGTGTAGAATGATGACACCAATATCATTTGTTTAATAAATAGAGGAGGCCTCATCAATGACCCAATTATACTTTTTATGCACGGGTAATTCATGTCGGAGTCAAATGGCAGAAGGTTTTGCCCGT